>CAZGYE010000188.1:0-11377 GCA_964530165.1 uncultured Planctomycetaceae bacterium | reverse complement strand
TCAACTCGCTAACGCGAACGGCCCGAAATTCCAGTTCACGGTGAACCAGGACAGGCTACGAATGGCCGGAGCAGCCGCTGCAGGGCCTGTACTTCAACTGCATGTTGTCGAGTTCAATGAAGCCATTCCACGTGTCGACCAGCACGTCGCTGATGTTTCGATATTTGCTCTCGACGTCGAACAACCCGCTGTCATCGTAATCACCGACCAGTGCGATGCGGTCCATGGCCCAGCGGCCGACAATGGTGTCAGGATCAGGGGAAATTGGTTGTCCCTCGGCTCTGGCTGCGGATTGAATTGCACGAGCCAGTTGAGCGGGGGTCGAAGCCTCGATGGTCTGCATTCTGGGGTTGCCATAATAGTCGCCACCCCCGCTTCCTGAACTCTTGCGGAGAAGTAACGTGAAGATGGCTCCCTGCGGATTGGCAGCCCACTCCCACAGCTTCGCACCGCCGCCAATGCACCAGGGGCAGATGTACTCGTGTTTGTCTGTGTTCACGGCTCGGAAGTATTGTCCCATAGCTGAGAGTTGGAAGAGAAGTAAAAAGGCCCGACGAGCTGGTCACCGGGCCACGTGGATGTCGATCTGTGTCTTATTCGCCGATGGGTTCAACGCACTCGACATTTTCCTCGCCCTCGAAACAACTCCAAGCGATGTCGTCGCGTCCACCTCGCAACGAATCGAAAGCGACTTGTTTCGCCTCATCTTCGCTGTGGGCCTCGATGAGAGCGTCCATGTATTTGATCTGCCAAGCTGCAATCGGACTGCGTAGAGCATGCTGGTGAGGAGTAATGAATAAAAGCGGAACCGCCAGCCTCGGCAATGGCGTCGTTGATGAGGGCGATCGTGCCACATTCATGGTTGTCGTCATCGGGACACTTCAGCTCCAACGCGGCATAGCACGCTTCGAGGAGAACAGAGTGTGTCTCGTACCGACGGCGTTCACAGCCAGCACATTCGCCGCCGTGAAAAACGCCGTTGTTGACGAATTCCACGATTTCATCGTTACAGGTTCGGCAAGTGCCGAGCTCACGTCCTTTGTTCATGGGTGGTGGTTGGAAAGTGAATAAAAAACCACGACCCGGAAGGGCTCCGAGCCGTGGGCTGACCGACGGGGCCTACCCGGAGTCCTTCACCGGCTTGACCGGATCGCGGACCTTCAAATAGGCCAGTCGAAGCATCTCTGCTGCGGCGAGCAGGTCTTCGACGTGGAGCAAGTTCGTGTTCTCCCATTTGTCCTCGCGTTTGAAGGAACGTTCAAGGACAACGAACACGTGCTCGCGGGTCTTCCCGTCGGACTCTCGGTCCTTTGAGAAGACAGTAAGTGACAGGCTGCCATCGCGGAGCGACAGGACACGCCTGGCCGATGATGTGGACTCCTTTGAGGCCGGAGTCGATGCCTTTTCCTCAGCCATAGGGCATCAAGGGAAAATGATAAAAAGCACTTCAATCATCAAATGTGAATGAAGCACTTCTGCCACAGCACCGCACAGCCCGCGTCAAGGGAGCGGAGCGGGTTGCCGATCCCGAAAGTTGCGAGCCGCGATCGACTGCTGAAAAGGAAAGGGGCGGCGAAGCAACTTATCCTGGAACGGCCCGTGACGCGACCTTGCACGCATAGGGCGAGCAGGTGCTACGATGAGAAGTGCCTACAGAACAGCCAGTTGGCTGTAGGACGATGCCATGAAGTACGTCGCTGATGGGCTCGGTTGCGGAGCGGTTTCGTACCGAAGTACAGGTGCCCGACGCAACCCGATCGGGTGGGTTCGGGGTTGGATGAGGGCGAACAAACACATACAAAATCTCCGGCCCGTCAAATGAGCTTCGTCATTGGAGGGGGCGACTTACTCGACCCGTCAGGGTCGATCGGAGCGGACCCCGAGCGAAGTTGAGGGGGACGCGACGACAGTGCCGGGGACGTGTTCCCGGCTACAATGATTGCAGTGGCATCGTGGCGTGGAACGAACGACCATGGGAGGCTGAGGAGTCGAACCGGAGCAAAGCGAAGGTGAGACGACTGACAACAATACGCTCAAAAGCATTGTAGCCGGGGGCCGAGCGAGCATTGCGAGCGAGAGACACCGGCACTGTAAGTCGGGAGGGGGAAACAACAAACAGCAGACACAAACAACTGCCAAAGTAGTTCTCAGGGAAAACAGGAACAGAACCAGCAACAGAACCAGGAACAGAACTAGGAACAGAACCAGCGCCCGCGAATGTGCCAATCAGCAATGATCCCGGCAGTCCGGCAGCTCAGCCACTCGATGGAGCAAGCGGGAGTTTGACCCCTCAACAGAAAAAACTTGGGGTGAAGGTGGTTTGTGTTTGTGCTTTGAACAAATGAATCCTGCGGCCTGTTGTTACCAACAGCGGCGAAACCGCAGGGGTCGTGTCACTCGTCTGTTGGGAATTTCGGTCGGACAGTATCCGAGGCGTGATCCGCAAGGTGACAGAATGGGTGATAGAATCCCTTGCATTGGACGGGAATTTATGGGAAATTTGGACATTCAAGCCGATCCGGAAAGCGTAGAAGAAAACCCCTAACCTTTTGCAGGGCAGGGGTTTCTGGAAGTATCCCCGGGAGGATTCGAACCTCCAACCTCTGGCTCCGGAGGCCAGCGCTCTATCCAATTGAGCTACGGGGACGATTTTCGTGAACGTGTTCTTCCAAACAACTCACGATGACAGTGTCTGTTTGGCTTCTCAATCGGGTGGTCCGCATTCGCTGCATTGTAGCGTGGAATCGCAGGGATCCATACCCAATTCTCACACCTTGGGAACCAGGTCTGATTGACGACGTGCACCATGCTCGACACAGTGCACCGTATGGACTTCGTGTGCTATAATCCGGGCATAGGTCCGGGAACGGTGAGCGGTTCTTCGCTTTGGGTCAACTCGAAACAGACGAGGACAATCATGCGAGCAAATGCCAATGGACTGATGCGGAGCCGGAATTGGGTGATGCTGGTGGTTGCGGTGGCTTGTTTCCTTGGGTCGAGCGACGCGGGGGAACGCGCGAAGCCCGACGTTCCGTCTAGCAAGAAGAAGGCGAGCTCGATGTTGATTCGGGCTTACGCTTTCGACCGTGGCAACGTTCAGACCATCGCTTCGGGCTCGTACGCCGATGCCGAGCCGGTGGTGCTCAACGGCGGGAAAGTTCCCAACGTGATGGAATACGACATCGACTTCCCGGTCTCAGCCGACTACACACTCTCCGGCCGCTACGCGGCCCTTGAGTCCCGGCCCGTGGACATCTATGTCGACGGCAAGAAGATCGCTCAGGGCTTCAAGTCTGTGACCGGGAGCTGGCAATCGAGTAGCGCAATCTGGGAGAAGGCCTGTGACGTCTCTTTGGCCAAGGGCAAACACACGCTGAAGCTCGCGTGTCCCGGTCCGTGCATCCCGCACATCGTGGCGATGCGGCTCGATTCGTCGGTTCCATTTCCCGCCGGCTGGAAACTCCGCCGGCCGGGTGCAAAGCGACTGACGGACCGGCCGCTGGGCCAGTTGAGCGGCTACGACAACGGCAAAGACGGCTACGAGGCGTTCGTCCGCGAAGACGGATTCGTCAACGTGCCCGACCAGTACAACCCCATCATCCGCTTCGAGCGGCACCCGGCCCCGGCGCCGAACGCCCATCGCATTCTCGAATACACGCTGATGGGCCGGGACAAGTACGACGTCAAGGCTACGATCAGCGAAGACCCGCGCGAAAATGCCGACGGTTGGGCGGCCACACTGTCGGTTCAGGTCCGCGATGGGCGGACCGAATCGGCCGTACTGCCCCTCTCTGAGAAGCAGCTTCGCAAGATGCTTCGGCACGCGCTGACCTTGATTGCCGACTTCCGCGAAACGAGCGGCCCAGACGTCCTGGAAACGGAACGCCGGCACGCGCAACGGCTGCTCAGCGAGCTGGACGCCCTGATGTCCGTCGAGCAGGACAACCAGGACAAGTGGCGCCGCTTCTACGAACTGTATCTACAGGGGTACCAACTCAAAAACCGTGTCGCGCTGAGCAATCCGCTGCTGGACTTCAGCAAACTCGTGTTTGTCAAGCGGCAGACCTATGACACCAGCCACATCTACACAACCTATTTCGACGGGAGCCATCGCTTCGGCGGCAACCTGTACGTGATGTCGAAGCTGCGGCCCGACGCCGAGCCGCGACAGTTGGCCAAGGAGCTCTCGCACGACGGCATCTACCGGGACCCGGACGTTTCGTGGGACGGCAAGCGGGTTCTGTTTTCGTATAAGCCGCCCAAGCAGTCCTCGCCGTACCAGATTTTCGAGATTGGCGTGGACGGAGGCGGCTTACGGAAGCTGACCGACAGCAACTACGACGACGTCGACCCGGTCTATCTGCCCGACGGACGCATCATGTTCGTGTCGACGCGTCCTCAGCGGGTCGTGTTGTGCCACAACGCCTTCACCGTTTCGGTGCTGCACACCATGAACGCCGACGGTTCGAACATCCACTGCGTCTCGGTCAACACGTCCAACGAGTTCACGCCCAGCGTAGCCGGCGACGGCAACGTGCTCTACACCCGTTGGGAATACGTCGACAAAAACCTCGGCAACAACCAGGCCTTGTGGCGTGCTCGGCCGGACGGGACGTTTGCTGAGCACATCGCCGGCGCCCATTGGGGGCCGGTGACATTCTGGGAGCCGCGGCAAGTTCCTGGCAGTCAACTGATCGTCTGCACGTTGGCGCCGCACATGCCGATCGCGGTTGGCCCCATCGCCCTGGTTGATCCGCACGACGTGTGCCGTTGCCCGGCAAAGTTCACGAACCTGACGCCCGAGCTTCCGCCGCCGCATCATTTCAGTTGGCACCGCAGCGACGTGGGTTACTACTGTAATCCCTACCCGTTGTCGGAAAAGTATTTCCTGGTCTCCTACAACTACAATGCAGACCCCAGGGAGGCAAAAGGCTACGGTCTTTACCTGCTCGACCGGTGGGGCAACCGCGACTTGCTGTATCGTGATCCGGACGTCTCCTGTTTCGAGGCGATGCCTGCGGTGGCTCGGTCCCGGCCGCCCGCCTTGCCGGTGGCCGAGCGCCAAGCGGAGAACACGGGCACGTTCATCGTGCTGGACGTGTATCAGGGGCTGAAAGGCGTCGAGCGGGGCGAAGTCAAGTATCTGCGCGTCATCAACGAGGTGGCCAAACCGGTCTCGGCTCAGTGTCCGGGCTATCGGCTGCAATACCCGGTCGTCAGTCAACACGGCAACTTTGCGGTGAAGCGATTGCTGGGCACCGTGCCCGTCGAGCAGGACGGATCGGTCCACTTCCAAGCGCCGGCCGGCAAGGCGCTCTACTTTGCCGCGCTCGATGAGAACTACATGGAAATCCAGCGGATGCGCAGCTTCGTCCACCTCGAACCGGGCCAGACAATCACGTGCATCGGCTGCCACGAAAACCGGCGGACCGCGCCGCAGAACACGCTCGTCGCCGCATTGGGGCGGCCCGCCTCTCAGATCACGCCGCCGCCGGGAGGGATCCGCGCCCCGGACTTCTACCTCGACGTGCAGCCGGTGCTGGACCGCTACTGCGTTGAGTGCCATTCCGGCAAGCGAATTGACGGCGGCGTCGACCTGGCGGCCGACTATACGAACCTGTTCAACGTTGCCTACGAAACGCTGACCGCCGGGTATGTCAATTACGTCAGCCTCTACTCGTCGGCGACTTTGGCGCTGCGGCCGCCAAAATATTACGGCTCCCACGCCAGCAAGTTGATCGACGTATTGCGGGGCGACCACAAACAATACGTGGAGTTGCCCCCAGATGCATTTCGGAAGCTCGTGACCTGGATCGACTGTAACGCACCCTACTACAGCACATACCGTTACACTCGGCCGGGCACCACCGGCGGCCGCGAACTGGTCGCCGGAGAAGTGCAGAGGGCGCTGGAAGGCGTCTTCTCCAAACGGTGTGCTTCCTGCCACAAAGGTGATACGAACCGCGTCAGGCAGGTCCGCTTTCCGCACATCGAGCGCAGCCCCACGCTGCTGGCCCCGCTGGCGAAAACGTCCGGCGGCACCGGCCGGTGCGGCCAGGCGGTCTTTGCCGACCGGAACGACCCAGACTACCAGGCGATGCAGAAGGCGTTGGCGTTGCTGCATGAACAGATCCAGAAAAACCCTCGAGTCGACATGTTGATAGCGCGTCCGTCTATTGTCGACAAGAATGCTCCGTATCGGTTCCGCTAACACAAGGGATGGCGAGCGGCCGGCGTCAGCCGGCTGTTACGACAACCAGGGGGCTGACGCCCCCGCTCGCCCATGTTGTTGCAGGTTTCAGTTTTGTGACCAGCGACCCAGAGGAGTGAATCATGAAGCCCACTGAGGTTCTGATGCGCGAACATCGGATCATCGAACAAGTGTTGAATTGTTTGGAAGTGCTCGCGCACCGAGCGGAGGCCGAGGCGACCCTCGACACTGAAGCGGCGGCGCAAGCCATCGATTTCTTCCGCACCTTCGCGGATCGCTGTCACCACGGCAAGGAGGAGACCCATCTCTTTCCCATGATGGAAGCCAAAGGCTTTTCGCCCGAGGCAGGACCCACCGCGGTCATGCGGATCGAGCACGACCAAGGACGCAGTCACGTCCGCGCCATGGACGAAGCCGTCGGCAATCTCGGGCGTGATGCTGCGTCGGCCCGCCAACAGTTCATCACTCACGCTCGCGACTTCGTGCAATTGCTGCGAGAACACATTCAGAAAGAGGACACCTGTCTGTTTCCGATGGCGGACCAGGCGCTTGACGCTACGGACCAGCAAACCCTGACGACGTCCTTCGAGAAAGTCGCGCACGAAGAAATCGGGCCGGAAATCCACACACGGTGTGTCGAACTGGCCAACCGTCTCGCAGACCGGCTGGGCGTCTCAAAAGTTCCTGAGGCAGGCGGTCGTTGACGATTCCAAGATCAAGCCGTGAAGTGCAATGCCAGGGCCACCACCGTGAGTCCGACAGCCGCGGCGACCGCGATGAGGAAGCCGCGCTGCACGCTGGTTTTGCGGGCGTAAGCGCCGATCAATATGGGAATCACCGACCAGCCGATCCCCCCGATCGCGAAGAACAAGCCGACCGCGCGACCACCGAGCACCGGATTGACGTCCTCGTTAACGTGGCCCATGAGAACACCGATGATCGTGGGGAAGGTGGGGCCGAACACCAGTCCCGCCAGAACGACCATCGTGCCGGCTGTGACGCGGCCGCGACTGAATACCGCGCCGGCCCACACCAAGATACACAACACGGACAGGGCGATGATCAGGGCCGTATCTCCGCCGGCCGGCAGGGGGAAGCGCGCGACGACGAGGGCAGTCGCCAGACGGGAACACATAAACGCCAGCCAGAACCCGGACAACACGCCGGCTGCCCGGCCTTCGGAGAAACCTTTATCGCCCAGGTAGGTCGTGGCCCAGGTGGCCATGGTGGCCTCCATGGGAGCATAGAACAGCAGCGCCAAGGCCGTCAGCCACATAATGGGGTCGACCAGCAGCGTGCCGATGCCGGGATCCTCCCCTTGCACCGCCGCCGGCAACAAGGCCCCGAAGTCCACGCCGAGGGCAAACACAGCCGCCAACAGGGCCAGCACGGCCCACACCAAGACTGCCCGCGTGTAGCCGGCACGCGCTAACAAGTACGCGATGACCAGCGGCGTCAAAAAGGCCCCCAGCCCGAAGAAGAAATTGCCCAGATTCATCGCGTACGTCTGGGTGCCGCCGAAAGCCGGTTGCATCATCACGTTGAGCACGTTGACCAACGCCGACCAACCGGCGCTGAGCAACAATACGGAGAGCAAAGCGTGCCAGTAACTGCGCGCCCGGGACAAGACGACGAGGCTGGCAACGATCAGCAGTGAGCCGGCAATGACCACGGCTTGTTTGTCGAGCAGGTCGGTCAAAAAGCCCATCACCAGCATGACCGGGATCATGGCGAAGCCGAACATGGAGACCAGTCCGCCCACGCGGGCCTCGTCGATCTCAAGTCGCCGTGACAGGGCGACCTTCACGCTGCCCAACAATGCCACGCCCATGCCACATGTCAACAGCCCCACAATCCACGTTGCGTAAGCAATCATCGTCGGTCACCTCTCTTGGGTTGAACAGAGTACCGTCGGCCGGCCGTCGCTGGGGGAGTGTTGTCGTGTCGCTTCTACGCTCTCAACGTCCCGGAACAGCAGTACGAGCGCGACGAACCCGCGTACTCGAAGAACATCATCAGGCTCAATGGGATGTACACGTCCCAACTCATGGCAGTCTCCTGTGAGGTACGTCTAGCAAGTTCATCTTTTCGGTGCCGCCAACGGGCCGATGATAGCCGACATCGTACCGTGTCAACCAGCGGGGCGATACCCAACGCACCTCCCGAGGAGCCGGTGAGAGAGCACGCGTCGCCAAGATGAGTTTCTGCGGTCGGGTCGAGCTGTCGAACCTTACGGCACAAACTGCACGTCGGTTACCATGATGGTGCCCAAGGCTTTCGCCGATTTTGCCGTTCCGTGCATGCCGATGGCGACAAAGCGGACCTCGTTGAGATCGAACCGGTCGTTCTCGTCGCGGGACCACCCGCCCCGGCGACCAACGAGATGTTTCCGAAATGGTTTGCTTTCACTTGCGATTTCACTGCTCAGCCTTCGTGTTCGTCTGCCGGCGGCGGTTGGTGAGTTCGATGTTGTCCAAGAAAAATGCCGTCTTATGATTGGCCGTGCTGCAAAAGCCCAGCCATTGGAGTTCCTTGATGCCGCGTCCCGGCTGTTTGAGTTTCTCAAAGGAGCGCGACGGTTTGCCGGGAAGCGTGACCGTCAGGTCCCACGTGCCGTTGGAATCGGTTCCGAGCCAGGCGGTCATCTCGACGTGAATCCACTCGCCAATCGGTAGATTGATCGACGGGATGCCCGGCGCGTGGAGTTTTGCTTGGCTGACCGAAAGGTGCGGCCCGATCTGGTAGGGCTGCGAACGGTCACGCCATTCGACGAACCAGACCGAGCCGTCCTCCACGCGGAAATCGAACGCAAGGCGTGTGACGCCCGAAGTATGACCGGGAGCGTAGAAGAAATGCGGGTTGTAAACGCGGTCGAGGTCTGGGGCGTCCTGCAGCTTCAGGCATCGGCTTGAACCCGCTGCTCCCACATCTTTGACGACCCGGGCAAACGCGGCGGCTCCCTTGTTACCGTGATAGGTGTGGGCCGCATCGGCCGGTTCGGCGCCCGGGGGCGCGGCTTCGAAGTCGTCAAGAAGAACCAGCGGCGGCAAAGGAGGAGGCGGATCGGCGAACACCACCTTCGGCAAGTCGTAGGTTTCCGCTCGTTTCACCCATGCCGCATCGCCGTAGACGCCGGCCTTCGTGGTGTCAAAAGGCTTGAAGCCAATCTTGGCCGCCGGAGATCCGGGCTTCAGGCGAAAGTCGCCCGCCGCCGGGTCGATAAACATCGGATCGGCGACGATCGACCCGTCGCCTTTGCCGCCGGGCAGCTTCTGCCACGCCTCGAGGGTCAGGCCGTTAAAGTCGACCTTGCCGGCCGCGTTCCAGTACAGGTTGTGGTGAAAGACGACATTCTTATCCGTGGCGGACCCGGTTATGAGCCGGCTGTCGTTGTTCCAGTAGACGATGTTGTTGGTGAAGTGGAACGAGACGTGATCTTCGATCCGCGACCGTTGGATTTGGCCGTCCATCGACTCGACGAAAATGTTGTTGCGGATGATGTTGTCGCGGCCGTAGTGCTGGTGGTATCCACCGGTCTTGGTGTTGTAGACCAGATTGTTCTCCATGACGAAATCGCTGGAGCCTTCGTCGTTGTACAGTCCCCAACCGCCTCGTCCGTAGTAGTCGTAGCTGTAGACGTCATGGATGCGATTGTTCGAGACGGACGATCCGCCGGACGGCCCGAGAGTGTACACGCCGCCCATGTCGCTCAGCACGCCCCAGCCGAGGTGGTGAATGTGATTGAAGTCGATCGTATTCTGTTGAGCGTAGCTGTGACCGTATCCCCACCGCCAGCCGACCGAGATGCCGGTGTAAAAGAAGTCGGCGATCTCGTTGTGCGTGACGGTGTTGTGACCGGAGTGCCCGATCCAGACGCCGACGGCCTCGCGAAAGATGCGTCCGCCGCCGTGGATGATGTTGTTGTGCACCGTGATCCCGCCGGTCAGTTCATGCACGGGCGGGTTGTCGTTGTCCCAGCCGTGTCCGATGCGCACGCCGCCGGCGCCCAGGTCGTGCAGGTGGCAGCGCTCGACGCGACAGTCACGGCAGCCTCGCCAGAACCAGATCGCGTAAGTGCCGATGTGCGCGATCTCGCAGTCCTCAAGGACGACATTTCGCGCCCCGTGGCCCTGGACGGCGGCCTCGATGCCCGCCGCAGCCTGGCCGTCACAGTGTCCCTCGCGCGGCAAGAGGTATTGCCCATACCGGAACGAAAGACCTCGCAGCTTCAAGTGCTCGACGTACATCCCCAGCGTGGGGTCGCCCAGAAAACGGAGAAACGCGTCGGCGACCGGGGCGACGACTTCGGTGGTCGCGATCCGTTCGCCGGGACGAGGCTTGTAGTACAGCGTCCCGTCGCGATCGAGATACCACTCGCCCGGCTCGTCGAGAGCTTGCCGAAAATTCTCAAGGTGGTAGCGTTGACTCGCTCCCCAGCGGAAGAAGGGCCATCGACCCGGACCGGTGGTGACGACAACGTTCGTTTTCGGGTCGATGCTCGCCACACGATGCACGCCGGTCGCCCACGAGTGATAGGCGACAAGAGTCACGTCGGTCAGCCGCTCTTTGGGCACATCCAGCAGCGGCCGAACGTCCTCGGCCCGCGCGCCGAACGCGCGGCTCTGCAGGTTTGCCGGCTTGCCGGAGAGCGGGTCGATGCCGTAGGTGATCTTCTTCCGCATGTAATAGTAGAACTCGTCCGGCTCGCGGGCTCGGACCGCGCGGCGGCCGTTCACCCAGAGTTGCTCGAAGTACCACTTGCCCGCCGCGACGTCGGGAAGGTGAGCCGTCCACAAACCGTCCGCGCCTTGTGTGAAGCCGGTGACGACGCGCCCGCCGTGCAGGACCGGTTTCGCCCCGGGAGCCGCTTCGTAGACGATCGGCGCGGACGGCAGGCCGCTGTCCTGAGGAGTGAACACGACCGGCCCGGTGAGCGGGTAAACGCCGTCGGCCAGCCGGACGTGAAGCGGCTCTTTGAGCGCGCCGGACGCCTTGATCTTGCGGATCGCGTCGCGAGCTCCCGCGAGACTCGCCAGCGGGCCGTCCGTTTTGTCGGCGTTCGGCCGCGCCACCCGCCCGGACCAGGTGTCTTTGCCGTCGGGTGCTACGTAAAGGAACGTGTCGCCTCTGACAACTTCCGACCTCGCTCCCCAAACCCCCCCCCCC
>CAZGYE010000187.1:0-11378 GCA_964530165.1 uncultured Planctomycetaceae bacterium | reverse complement strand
GCGGGTCACAAGGAACGTGGCGAGCCTCTACTCTCCCGATGCCGCGGGGTGTCGTCATGCGAGTGGAGCACGCGGATTTCGCTTTGGAGGGCGTTTTATGTTTGCCGTTTGGAACAACGTAAGAATTCCGGGTCTGCTTTTGGTTCTCTCGGCAGTCTTGCTGTTCGGAGGGACCGTTTCTCATGTCAGTTTCGCGGAGTCTCGCGACGGCGAGGCGAAGAAGACGCCCGCCCAAAAGTTTCGCCTGCAGCTCGGCGATGACTCGTTGATGCCGCCCGACCCCATCCATCCGCGTGACCCCGCCGGTCAGGCGCGCGTCGACGCGACGGCCTGGTACATGACCGGCCAATTTCGCCAGGCCCGCAACGATTTCCGCGGCGCGCTGGACGCGTATCGAAAAGCCGTCAAGCTCGATCCCGACGCCATTCAGATCTATCGCGCACTGATCCCTTTGGCTTTCAGCCTGAATCAAATTGAAGAGGCCGTCAAATATGCACGCAAGGCGGTCGAGCTCGATCCGAGTGATCACCGATTGCTGCGCCGCTTGGCCGTCCACATGGCCGCGCAGGGAAATCTGCCCGACGCCATCGGGTTGCTGGAGAAAGCAGTACAATCGAAGACGTTGAAAAAGAATTCCGGCGTCTTCGTCATGCTGATGAGTGACCTGGCCGTCTATTACGGGGCGACCGGTCAGGCTCTCAAAGCGGCTGACTGCTACCGGGTCGTCTTTGACGCGCTCGTCCATCCAGACAAGTTCAAACTCGACTTTCGCACTCGGCGAATGTTGGAGTCCAATCCAGCCACCCGCTTCGAGCGAATCGGACAGGCGTTTCTGGATGCGAAGCGGCCCAAGCAGGCGGTCGACGCGTTCGAGCGGGCCGCCAAGGCGCGCAAAGGCAAACCGGGGACGCTCAGCTACAATCTGGCTCGCGTGTATCTGCAAACAAATCAACGCGACAAAGCGCTCTCCGAGCTGCAGAAGTACTTCGACGCGCAACTACAGTCCAAGGGAAGCACCGCCTATGAACTGCTGGCCGACATCCTCAAGCAGATGGGCAAATCCGGCGAACTCATCGGACGACTGGAAGAGCTGGCAAAGAAGGATCTTCGAAACAGCACGCTGCAATACTTCCTGGCCGGGCAGTACGTCGCAAGGAACCGCTTGAAAGAGGCTGAAGCGCTGTATAAGAAGACGCTGGCCGGCTCCGGCGACGCGGAAGGTTACGCCGGTTTGGCGGTCGTGTATCGGCGACAGAACCAGCCCGAGAAACTGCTCGATGCACTCAGCAAAGCGTTGACAGACGTGGTGGATGCCTTGCTCCTCGCCCGCATGCGAGGACAACGGGACAGTGAGAATCCACACCTGAAACGATTCGAAGCTGAAATGAAGCCCCTCCGTGAGAACGAAAAACTGCTCGACGGTCTGCTGGCCGCCGGCAGAAAACTCGCACAGGGCGAGAACCCGCAGCTTGAATTCGCGGGCAGCTACATTCTCGCCACGCTGGCAGCCGAGGCTCGCAACAGCGACGCGGCCGTGCAGTTCTTCCGCTTCGCCATCAAGGCCCGCCGCGAGCGGGCTCAGCCGATTTACGAAGAGCTGGGTGGACATCTCCTGATCGTCCGTAACTACGCAGAGGCTGTGAACGTCTTTCGCGAGGCGGTCAACGATCCCGCGCTGGCCGGCAGCAAGCCGAACAACCTCTTGCGGCTTTCGCAGGCACTCGAGTGGAACCGCGAGACGAAGGCAGCGCTGGAGGCGATTCAACAAGCGCGAAAAATCGTCGCCGGCAATGCGGCCGGCAAGGCGCTGCTCGATTATCAGGAAGGATGGATCTATTACCACAGTCGTCAGTGGGACAAGGCCGTTCCTGTTTTTGAGCAAATCATCGCGAAGAGTCAGCAGGCGAAAGGAATTGCGCGGCAGTCCCAATTTCACCTCTCCAACATTTACGTCCAACAGGGGGACATACGCAAGGGCGAGCAGATTCTCGAAAAAATACTGGCAGAGGAACCCGATAACCCATCGGTGAATAACGATCTCGGGTATCTGTACGCCGATCAGGGCAAGCACCTCGAAAAAGCCGAGACGATGATCCGCAAGGCGATCAAGGCCGAGCCTGAAAACCCCGCGTATCTCGATAGCATGGGCTGGGTGCTTTACAAGCTGGGCAAATTTGACGAAGCGGTCACCTATTTGGAGAAGGCGATCAAAACGCCCGGCGGCGATGACCCCACCATTCTCGACCATTTGGCGGATTGCTACGATCACCTACAGAAGACGCACAAGGCGAAAGAACTCTGGCAGAAAGCGCTCGAGAAGAGTAAGGCGGAATCCCGGCCCGACAAAAAATTGATCGAGCAAATCGAGCAGAAGTTGAAGAAAGCAAAGAGCGCCGGCAAGCCGCGCGCCGAACGCTGATTGCTGAACCACTCGTGGCCGTAACCGTCTCCGCTGGTAGCAATCGCAACTCTCCAACGACGACGAGAATCGACACCATGGCTGGACACTCACACTGGGCAAACATTGCGGCCAAGAAGTCGAGGATCGACAAGAAGCGCGGCAAGCTGTTCGCGAAACTGAGCCGGGCGATTATCGTGGCCGCCCAGCACGGCGGCGGCGACCCGGCCATGAACCTGACGCTGCGTTATGCCATCGACAAGGCCAGAAAAGCCAGCATGCCGATGGAGAACATCGAGCGTGCCGTCAAGAAAGGCTGCGGCGAGAGCGCCGGCGAGCAGTTCGAAGAGATCGTCTACGAAGGCTACGGTCCCGGCGGGGTCGCCGTTCTGTGCGAGATCCTCACCGAGAACCGCAACCGCACCGCCGGCGAGGTCCGTAAGGTTTTCGAGATCAACGGCGGCAATCTCGGCAGCACCGGTTGTGTCGCCTGGATGTTCGAGCGCAAGGGACTGTTCCTGATTCCCGCCAAACATGTCGACGAGGACCAGTTGTTCGAAGTCGCGCTGGAAGCCGGCGCCGACGACGTCAAGCAGGCGGGCGGGATGTTCGAGATCACCTGCGCGCCGGAACTCTTCGGACAGGTCTCCGAGGCCCTGGAAGCCGCTCAGGTTCCTACCGATCTGGCCGAGATCTCCCGCATCCCCACCAGCACGGTCGAGCTCGACGCCAATTCGGGCCGAAAAATCCTGAAGCTGATGGAGGCCCTGGAAGACCAAGACGACATCCAGAGCATCACCGCGAACTTCAACATCCCCGACGAAGTCATGGAAGAGGTCGCCGACTGAAGAGGAACCGACCACCTTGCCGATTGTGATGCAGCAATTGGAATGGATTTGCATTCGTAAACCGGCTATTGTCCATCCATGGTGCGCGAACCGATCATTCAGGGAGGAAAGACCGACGGAGACGACGCTGGGAGCGAGAGCTCCGGCGGTTTTGGTTTTTCCAGCGGCGGCCTCGATCCGAACGATTCCCGCTACGACGACGAGCTGCGTCCCCAGCGGCTGGCGGACGTCGTCGGTCAGCGGCGGGTGGTCGAGCGCCTGCAGATCATGCTCGATGCGACACAGAAGCGCAAAGAGCCGCTCGGTCATTTGCTGCTCGACGGGCCTCCCGGTCTGGGTAAGACAACGCTGGCCACGGTCGTTCCCAAAGAGCTCGGCACCGAAATGCAGATCACGTCCGGCCCGGCCCTGACCGCCCCGAAAGACCTGCTGCCCTATCTCACAAACGCCGGCTACGGTTCGGTGCTGTTTATCGATGAGATTCACCGGCTGCCGCCCGCGGTCGAGGAGTTTATCTACCCGGCGATGGAAGACTTCCGCGTCGACATCACGCTGGGCGACGGGTTGAACGCACGCACCATCAACATGAAACTGCAGCCGTTTACGATCATCGGGGCCACGACGCGCAGCGGCATGTTGACCGCGCCGCTGCGCGACCGTTTCGTCAGTCGGGAACACCTCGAATTCTACGAGACCGACGAGATCATGGAGATTGTCGAGATCAACGCGCGGAAGCTGCGGACTGAGATTACCTCGGAAGCGGCGTCCGAGATCGCCCGACGCAGCCGCGGAACGCCGCGAAAAGCCAACAATCTGCTCCGCTGGACCCGCGACGTCGCCACGGTCAGCGAAGCCAATGGGCGGATCACCACGCCGATCGCCGTGTGGGCCTTCGAGAAACTCGAAGTCGATCAGCTTGGGCTGGAAAGGCAGGACCGGCGCTATCTCGAAACGTTGGTGACGGTCTTCACCGGCGGACCGGCCGGCCTCCAGGCCATGGCCCACAGCATGAACGTGCCGCCCGATACGCTGGAAGACGAAGTCGAACCGTTCCTGTTGCGATGCGGCTTCATTCAGCGAACGCCGCGCGGCCGCATGGTCACCGCCGCCGCCTGCGAACACCTGGGCCTGGCACTGCCAGCCGACGATCCAAAAGGACAGGGACGGCTGTTCTAATTCACCCAACCTGTGTTGTGAGACGCGCACCTGCTCAGGCGAGCGGCCGGTGTCAACCGGCTGGTGCTGAGCAACGAACGCGCAGCACGAACCGGGGCCATGACTGGCCCCGCTCGCCAGAGGATTGTTTTCGTCACACCTTCTATGGTTGACATCGCGCTGTACAATAACTCCAATAATTGATAGGTCTTTTCATGGAAGGACAGGTCCGTGGCGGTTACGACCGGCGGGGTGGCGGCGGGGTGGCGGGGTGGCGGGGCGTGAGCGAAGCGTCGCCCCGGTTAAGCGGTCCGCACAATTGACCCACAAAGCATTTGTGGCCCGTGTTGGAAACCCGTAGCATCGGCCGTATGGATTCACCAGGAAGACATCGACGGCGCCAGAATTTCAACGAAATGGGCCATGCGCATGAGCTCACGTTCTCGTGTTATCACGGCTATCCGTTTCTGAAAGCAGATCGATGTTGTGAATGGCTCATCGATGCCATCGACGCCGCTCGTGACAAGCTGGATTTCGCTGTCTGGGCCTACGCGTTCATGCCCGAGCATGTGCATCTCATCGTTTGGCCGAGCCAAGAGAAGTACGACATCACTGAGATTCGCAGCGGGATCAAGTTACCCGTTTCTCGCAGGGCCGTCGCGTTTTTGCGGCGAGAATCCCCCAAATGGTTGGATCGCATTACTGTCCGCAAGGGGCGAGAGTGACGGCATCAGTTCTGGCAGAAAGGGGGTGGGTACGATCGGAATATCGCAGAGCCGCGAACACTGGAACGAATGATCGATTACGTCCATTTGAATCCGGTGCGCCGTAGACTGGTTGAGCAGGCAAGAGATTGGAAATGGTCGAGCGCTGCCTGGTTTGAAGGCGTGGCGGAATCACCGTTGCGATTGGATCACTTGCCGCCAGAATGGACTGTGTCCGAGTGATTGCTGCTTTGCTCTGGGACCGCCGGGGCGACGCTATCGCTCACGCCCCGCCACCCGTCGGTCGTTCCAATTTCAAGGGAGGCAGGACAATCGCTCACGCCCCGCCACCCGTCGAGAAACGGTGTAACACGCGGCAAACGGATCGAAAAACAGGCAACCCAATGGTACGATTCACCTTGTGACGGAATCCTGCGTGCGCGTTAGGCCGCAAATGGACCGTCCACAGGTGATATCCGAGATCTTCATATTTCCAAGTTATGCCGCATGCGCAGGGCTCGCAGATGTCCACCCTCACTCCCGTCGAGAAACGCAGACTCGAGCGCCTGTTCGGGATGAAAAGCGGATACGTTCTCGATTTCTCCAACCGAACCTTCGAGGAGTTCATCCTTGATGTTGTCCGGATCGACATCTACGACACGAAGTACGACTACGGCAGCGGATCAAAGGCGAATAGACTTCGCGCATTCTGGTCAGAGGAGCCGGACCATCTCACTGCCAAGCTCCTGAGAGCGCTTGTCGACTACGCAGCCGAGCTTGACAGCGACGGCGAGCTGATCACCAGATCTCGCGCCGTCGTGGAGCGACTAGAGCAGGCTGCGCCGGTAGCCGACCTCGATGCGATTGCTCCCAACGCCGATGGCCGGGACTTCGAAGCCCTGGCGGAGGCAGTCCGAAAGTCGATCGACGCGAACGAGCCAGAAGCAGGGCTCGATCGGCTTCACACGTTCACCGTCAAGTTCTTGAGAGTTCTCTGCGAGAAGCGAGGGATCGATGTTTCCCCAACCAAACCACTGCACAGCCTATTGGGCGAACTGATCAAAGCCCTGAAGGCAAAGGGGCTGGTCGAGTCGCAGATGGCTGAGCGAATCTTGAAGTCCTCGATCTCGATTCTCGACTCCTTCAACGGTGTCCGCAACAACAAGTCGCTGGCGCACGACAACGAGCTTCTGACCTATGCCGAAGCGCTGCTGATCTTTAACAATATTTCGAGCATCATTCGGTTCCTTGACTCCATCGAATCCAAGCGAACCCAGCCGGAGGAGGTACCTCCGAACATCGATGACGATATCCCGTTCTAGATACGAAGTGCGGCATAACAAGGGCTTGCAGCTGACAACAGACAGCTGGGCGTTCTTGAGTTCGGTAGCATTCTGGCGTCGGGACTCCTCAGGCATGGCGCTGACGGTCAGCGCTGTCTGTTGCAGCTGAAGCCCGATCCGTTATGCGCACACAAAACGTATGGGAAAGCCAGAGTGCCTCCGAAGATACGAGAGCTGATAGGCGACCTGGAAAAGGCTGGGTTCGTCAACCGAGGCGGCAAAGGTAACCATAGGAAGTTCATCCACCCCAACGTTAAGAAACCGGTTGTGATTTCGGGGAAATCCGGAGCCGATGCCCTCGGCTATCAGCAGAAAGCAGTCAAGAAGGCAATCGAGGAATCAAAGCCATGAAAGAGAGCGCCCAGTACACGAAGATCGTAGAGTGGTCCGACAAGGATCAGTGCTACGTTGGCAGTTGTCCGGGCTTGTTCTTTGGCGGCTGCCACGGTCAGAATGAGCAGCAGGTGTTCGCTGAGTTGTGCGACATCGTTGAAGATACCATCCAGTTATACAAAAAGGACGGTAAACCACTTCCGCCACCGACGAGCGGGAAGGACTATGCGAACAAGATGCTCACCATCCCATAACAAGCCCTTCGAGCGGAGCGCGGCGGGGTGGCGGGGTGGCGGGGCGTGAGCGAAGCGTCGCCCCGGTTAAGTGGTCCGCACAATCGTTTTCGTGTTATCACGGCTATCCGTTTCTGAAAGCAGATCGATGTTGTGAATGGCTCATCGATGCCATCGACGCCGCACACGGAGCATTCGAGGAGAATGCGCCACGCGACCTGTTCTTGTCGCGAATCTCCGCAAAGCAATTGATGAGTACAACTATTGCAAGCACACGAAACAGTGGATTTGAACCCCGAATTGCCCAACAATGGGCTGCACATGTACGCGGAAACTGCCGGCGGCGTTTTTTTGAACGGTCAAAGTTGAATGGCAGCAGTTTCCCCGCCAGTGAGCCCGGACGTTATGTGCCTAAAATGAACCGTAGTATAAGGACGCTCCGAAAGAGGATGTCGCAATGTTGAAACCCGTTGCTGTAACCGCTCTTCCCGAGTACAAGCTCCGTGTCGAATACGCTGACGGTGTAACGGGCGAGGTGGATCTCTCCCATCTCGTCGGCAAGGGCGTTTTCGCGGCTTGGAATGATCCGACGGCATTTGAAGCCGTTACTATTGGTGACCATGGCGAATTAATGTGGAGCGACGATATTGATCTTTGCTCAGACGCCATCTATTTGGAAATAACCGGCAAATCAGCCAAAGACTTATTTCCGAGTCTCAAGGTACCCGCTGATGCCTGAACTCAGCCGTTTTTATGGCATTGTGATCAAAATGTATTACAACGATCACAATCCAGCACACTTTCACGCGGAGTACGGTTGTGATCAGATGGTTGTGGACGTCAATACGCTCGCAGTAATTGGGGGCCGTCTCCCACCACGCGCAACTGGGCTTGTGATAGAATGGGCAGCGCAGCATCAAGGTGAACTTCGGGAAGCGTGGGGGCAGGCGCGCAATATGGCGCCGCTGGACAAAATTGACCCATTGCCGTGAACGCAGTTCCGCACATAACGCGGCGCATCAACAACTCACGCATGATTGGTGGGACCAGAATCGCGAACCGTACGATCTTTACGTCTCGGAAGCGGTTTGCCGCTCTGCGGGATTTGATCCCCCTACCCTGACTTGGAACGCTGATTTCCGTGAGAATTTTGTTCTACGATTTTGACATTGTGGTTGTCGGAGCCGGTCATGCCGGTTGCGAAGCGGCTCTTGCGGCAGCGCGGTTGGGTGCGAAAACCGCTTTGCTGACGATGAACTGCGACACCGTCGCTCAAATGAGCTGCAATCCGGCCATCGGCGGCGTTGCCAAGGGGCAGATCGTCCGGGAGATCGACGCGCTGGGCGGCGAAATGGGACGTGTGATCGACGAGACCGGCATCCAGTTCCGCATGCTGAACCGCGGCAAAGGTCCCGCCATGCACAGCCCGCGCGCCCAGGCCGACAAGAAGGCCTATCAGTTCACGATGAAACAGCGGGTCGAAGAACAGGCAAACCTGACGCTCCGGCAGGAGTTGGTCGAGTCGATCGAGGTGGAAGACGGCAAAGTCACCGGCGTTCGTGTCTGCGGCGACGCCGTCTACCGTACCCGAGCCGTCGTGCTGACGACCGGAACGTTTTTGCAGGCCGTCATGCACACCGGCGAGGCACAAACGTCCGGGGGACGCGCCGGCGAGGGGACGGCCGGCACGCTTTCCAAGGGCCTGAGTCGGCTCGGCTTCCGGCTGGAACGGTTCAAGACGGGTACACCGCCTCGCCTGAACGGAAGAACCATCGACTTCTCGGCCGTCGAGTTGCAGCCTGGCGACGACAAGCCGCAGCCGTTCTCCTTCCTGACCGATCGGATCCTTCAATCGCAACTGCCCTGTTACCTGACCCAGACCAACACAGCTGTCCACGAGCTCATTCGGCAAAACCTGCATCGCGCCCCGATGTACAGTGGGCAAATCGAGTCCATCGGCCCTCGTTATTGCCCGTCGATCGAAGACAAGGTCGTTCGTTTTGCCGAAAAGAACTCGCACCAGATCTTCCTCGAACCGGAAGGCCGTCACACGCTCGAATATTATTGCAACGGCATCTCGACGAGCCTGCCGCGAGACGTGCAAGACCGAATGATTCACTCGATCCGCGGTCTGGAACGGGCCGAAATCATGCGCTACGGCTACGCCGTCGAATACGACTTCGCGCCGCCGACACAGCTTCGTCCGACGTTGGAAACCAAACAGATCGAGGGCCTTTTTTTCGCCGGCCAGATCAACGGGACAACCGGATACGAAGAAGCCGCGGGACAAGGCATCGTTGCCGGTCTGAACGCGGCCCTGAAACTGGCCGCCAAAGGGCCGTTGATTCTCGACCGGAGTCAGGCTTATCTGGGCGTGCTCTTGGACGACCTGGTCACCAAGGGCGTTGACGAGCCGTACCGAATGTTCACGTCGCGTGCGGAGTACCGGTTGCTGTTGCGGCACGACAACGCCGATCGCCGTCTGACACCGCTGGGTCGACGTGCGGGACTGGTTGGCGCCGATCGCTGGAAGCAGTTGCAAACGCACGAAGCAGAAATCGAAAAAGCCCAGCAGCTTATCAGAAGCCACTGGCACCAGGGGGCCACGTTGGAAGAGATTCTCCGCCGCCCCGAAGTTGGTTGGCCACAATTGTGCGAGATCTCTTCAGAAGTTTCGCGACTCGTGATCTCGCCGCGGGCTCAGGATCAGGTTGCTGTCGAGACAAAATACGCGGGTTACATTCGCCGTCAAAGGGCCGAAATCGAGCGGCATGCACGAATCGAATCGGTGCCGATTCCAGAAACGTTTGATTTCCTGGCGGTTCCACAATTGCGGACGGAAGCCAAGGAGAAACTCTCCACCGTGCGCCCGCGGAACCTCGGTCAGGCGGGACGAATCAGTGGAATCACGCCGGCAGATTTGGCCGTCTTGATGCTCTACGTGAAGGAGCCTCAGCGAATGGTTCTGTCATCGCCCAGGCCGCACCCCGACAGCATTTCCCGCTGATCCATTCCTGCGCGCCCGCGAGGATCAGAAGGATAGTCTATACGTGCGCTCTGTTCCGGAGCCAGCGGTTCCCTGGGTCAATGTGGCAAACATGCGTGCTGTGGGGGAAATTCTTTGATTTTTTCCACTCTGGAAGTCTCGGTTGGGCAAAAGTCGCTCGAATGTTTCCGCAAAATGGATATAATCGGAGTCTATGATAGTTCTGGCAAAATTCTTATGTTTTGTGCGGGTTCCTGTTTGATAGGTTTGACAGGGGTCACATGGATTTTGCAATCTAGTCAGTTTTTTTAGATTTTAGTGGTAAAACACTCCGAGATTTGGTACTCTAGGGATGAACTAAGTCGTGCACGTTCTGGACAAAAGGGAAAGCCAGGGCTGAACGGAAGAAGCGTGTGTCACTTCGGGTCAAGAAGGTCAAGTAAAGACGTTTAGACTAGGCGTCAGGTCGTCTAGCCATCTGGTCATGGAGGAAGCCTCTCTCGCGGAGGATTCCTGGGAGGTTCAGCACAGTCGTTTGCCTGTCATGGGTGGACCGAATCGAAGGATGAACGAACGACATGAAAACAGTCTTTACCACGGGCGAAGCCGCAAAGATCTGTAAGGTCAGTCAGCAGACCATTATTCGTTGCTTCGACTCAGGACAGCTCAAGGGGTTTCGTGTTCCGGGCTCTCGTTTTCGCAGGATCCCTCGCGACGTGCTGTTCAAGTTCATGAAGGAAAACGGAATTCCGACCGACGCCCTGGAAAGCGGCAAACGCAAAGCGCTGGTCGTGGACGACGATGAAGAGCTGGTCGAGCTGATCCGTGACGTTCTGGACTCGGACGGTCGGTTTGACGTGCGGGTGGCAAACAACGGCTTCGACGCCGGTATGATGGTCAGGGAGTACCACCCGGACATTATCGTCCTGGATGTGATGCTTCCAGACATTAACGGGAAAGAGGTTTGCCAGCGGGTTCGCACCGATTCGGCGCTGGATGACGTGCGAATTATCTGTATCAGCGGCATGGTCGAACAGGACAAGGTCGTTGAACTACGGGACGCTGGTGCTGACGATTTCATGCAGAAGCCGTTTGAAGTCGAAAAGCTGGTCGAGCGAATGTGCCATCTGCTCGATGTCGAACCGGCGATTTATTGACCGACGCCGACCAACGATCTCGTGGAACATTCGTTGCGTGCTTGGGTGACGTCTTCTGTGCCGCGGCGCTATTTCTCAACGGATAATCGGTGCGTCCAAATCGAGGCGCCCTGTTTCCGCCGGCCGCAAGGAGAGCGGCGATGACGCAAAGCCAGCAGTCGGTCGAGAAGTGGACTCGTTTGAACCGGCTGTTGCTGGCAGTTCTCCCGGTCGAGAGCCTC
>CAZGYE010000186.1:0-11383 GCA_964530165.1 uncultured Planctomycetaceae bacterium | reverse complement strand
TCAGCCGAATGTTCTACACTACTCGGGCACTGTTGTCACCGGCCGATCTTTTCGGCCCTTGGGGCCGAACGAAAGTGGTATAAGAACGTCGACGTTATCCAATGTGATCCGCTGCGCGCAGCCGCACGTGTAGATCGCACCACCCCGCGGGTCATCCCAAGTCAAGCGCTGGGCCTTGGACCAATCGCCGGTTGGTGACTTGACGACGTACATCGGCCAGCGGCTTCTTTGCGGCCGGGCCAGACGACCCGATTTGTAATAGACGTTGTGACCGACGGCCAAGACCAAGCGAGTCGGCCCGTGGTATTCGGGAACGACGTCACAGACGCCTTCCTGGAACCCATCGGCCAGCGGCCGGCGGCCGAAGCCGGGAATGGGCCGTGGCGTCGTCCAGGTCTTGCCCAGGTCGTTCGACGTCGTCCAATGCACGTGGCCGAACACGTCCGAGCCGCTGATGGATTGCAGCGTCATCAACGCCCGCACGCCCTCGGAAGTCGGAATCATGCATGCGCGGGGATGGAACCAGGTCGTCCCAGTCTTCCGGCCGTTGAAAATGATCGTCCGTTCGATCCCGGCAACAAGCCGGCCGGTGCTCGGCTTGTCATCTTGTCCACGAACCCACTGAGGGATCGCGGCGGCCGCTGTCGTCAGGCTTGCCGCGCCGAGAAAACGCCGGCGACTGAGCTGAGTGTTCCTCATTGACTTCCTCATTTTCAGTTTGACGTCTTTCGTCTACGAAGCTGGAATGAAGAACATTCCAGCGGCAGGCCGTACGCGATTTCAAACGCTTCCGCCGGATGGGTGGTAATGACTGGTCCATTCTACACTGAAAAGAGACTCACACTCCTCCATCAAGCCGCCTGTTCTCACCCTTCCTGCGCCGGTAGCGGAGACCTCGAAGTGTTTTCGTCGTCACTCGGGTCTTTTCGGGGTGCTGGTGGTGGTACGCTTGCACCACTTCGCGGTCCGTCACGTCCGGATCGACTGTTTTCATTTCTTGGAAGATCTCCCACAGGTCAGCCAACATGGTGGATCGGCCTCCCCTGTCCCTCACGCGCTGCACAGTGGAATCCGCATACAAATCGAACTCCCTGTCGCGCTGCACGCCGTGAGTGAGGTCGCGCGGATACAGAAGCGAGGGAGTTGCCAGCTCAGCCTGCCAACGTTTTTCAGCCTGCGTTGTCAGCATAACAATTTTCTCCTTCGGGGACAGGAATACTGATCGAGCTAGTTCTCATCTGGTTCTCATCTGGTTCCCATTTGAATCGAACGAACCGGGATCGACAATGAATCGCAGGAACTAAAATAGGTTCAGAGGAGATCACAAAGACCAGCCATTCGATCTATAGTTCTCTGGTACCTCACAAACACACCATTTTCACGTTCAAGTCTTCTAAGTTCCGCCAGGTTCATCACTTGCGAGACTAATCCTCAGAGCGAGCGCCTAGTCCCCGTATGGAGCTACAACCATAATCCCTGAGAAATTCCTGAATCTCGCTATTTTGCAACCGTGTTGACCAGGGTTGCCGAATCCGCTAGAAATCTGCCCGTTTGACTCGTATCGGAGAAACGAAGAGAAATGACGCTTCCGAGCTTTCTGGGGATCGGCGCACAGAGATCGGGGACGACGTGGCTCGACCACCAGTTGAGGTCTCATTCTCAGATCTCTCTTCCGACGCGCCGCAAAGAGGTCCACTTTTTCGACGAGCACTACGACCGGGGATTGGATTGGTATCGGCGGTTCTTTCCGTCGGCTCTCCAGGCCTCGGCGTATCGGGCAATCGGAGAAATTACGCCGAAATATCTGTATGCTCCTGCAGCACCGACTCGCATTCGAGAATGTCTGCCCGGCTGCAAGCTGATCGCGATTCTGAGGAACCCGGCCGATCGCGCTTTTTCGCAATACGGTCTGTCGGTGAAGAACGCGGGGGAATCGCGTCTTTTTGAAGACTTCCTCGCCGCCCGTCCGGAAGCGTTCCAGCGAGGCTTGTACAGCCAGCAACTGAGGAGATTTTTTGACTGCTTTCCCCAGGCGAACATATTGGTCTTGATCTTCGAGCGGGACGTGGCCCGCGACCAGCACAGCGCTCTGGAACGCATTGCCGACTTCCTCGCAGTCGAGGCCGGCGGCTTTGGAGCACACGACTTCGGCAAGCCGGTCGGCGGCAGTCATCTGACCCGTTTTCCGCGGGCCCGCGCCGCTGCCAGCGGCGTCGCACAGTTCCTGCGAAAAAACGATTTCGATCCGCTGGTGAACTTAGCCAAAGCAACGGGGCTTCCCAGACTCTTTGGAAATCGCGGTCCGATTCCACCGATGAACACCGCCACTCGAGCCGAACTGCTCGAGAGGTACGAGTCCGACATCGCCGCTCTGGAGAAGCTGTTGGGAGACGACCTTTCCCTCTGGCGAGATTCGAGCAACTCATCGGCAGTTACGCCGGAACACGTCCCGTCCCCCAGATGAGGTATTGCCAGGGGGCGTCGATGGGCGAGATCGCGGCCCCGAAGTTCCAGGCCAGCGCCACGCGGCGATAAGCGCGAGAGACAGCACGGCGACGATCGCCGCCGGGATAGATTCTGGGACCGTCGCAGCCACCGACGCGTACGTGTTCCAAGCCCGCGTCTTCCAGCGCCTGTTTGAGGACCATCTGGTTCATGACGTGCAGATAGTGGGCATCGACCGCCGGGCGATCGAACAGGCGCATCAGCAATTTGTTCACCGGCGTCTTGAAGTTGGGGACGGTGAGGGCCACATGTCCGCCGGGCCGGCAGAACCGCGCATGGTCTTTCAGAATCGGCACCGGGTCTTCAAAATGCTCGATCAGCCCGAAGGAGACGGCCAGATCGACTCGGACAGGCAACTCAAATATGCGAATGTCCGCTTCGTGAATCGTGGCCTCGACGCCGGAGTCGCGAAGGAACTGTCGCGCCTTCTCGATGCCGACCTTTGAATAGTCGATCCCGTACAGCCGGTGCTGCGGGCCGACCGTGTGCAACCGCTCGAGCATGCGGCCGGGTGCGCAACCGAGCTCCAGGACGTCGGCAGTCCGCTGGCCCGGCAAGTCCAAGAACTGCCCCAGCAGCGAGTCGAACTTCCGGCGCACCTGACGCCTGAGCCAGCCGACTTTCACGCGGGGATTGTCGACGTACTTGTTGTCCCAGAAGACCGACGTGGTGAGTTCGTTCGGCATCAGCCTGCTTTTCTGTGAGTTTCAGGAGTAGCCGTAACGGCGCAACAACCAGCCGGCGATCGCCCAACAGATGCGGCGGTCGCGCGGTGGAAGCTTTCGCATCCACTGCCAGTCAGGCTGAAGTCGTACGCTGCCGGCCATTCGCAATCGGTTTCCAGCAATCGTGTGGCCGACCTGCATGGACTCCCCAGAAGCCGCGGCCCGCGCCACGTCGGTCAAGTCGACGTCGATCACCTGCGCAATCCGGCCGAGAGCCTCTTTCGGATCGGAGACGAAATCTTCGTAGCGAATCCGAACGGAGCGTGCCGACGCCGAAGTTTTCACCCAGCCGGAAAGCAGATTGACAAGCATCCAGTAGCAGACGGTGCGCCACACGGGACGCGACGGCAACGTGTTCTGAACGCCGCCCCGTTCGTCTTTGGGCAGGCTCTTTTTGACCGACCAGGCAACGGCCCGTCCGTCGCGCACCAGATGTACAATCCGCAAGTCGATGCCCCGAGTCCGAAGAAGCACCGCCGCCCGGAGTGGATTCTTCGACGAATCGACAACGACCCGTCTGCCGGACACGCGGGAAATCGCCTCGTACAGATGGGCGGTCTGCTCCAGGTACGTCCCGAATCCGGCTGAACGGCGTACGCGTTCCCATCCGAGCCGCAACGATTGCCGAAAACCAAGCCGTTCGAATTTCCGCTGCATCGCGAGATACACGGCCGCGTCCGCGTTGTTGGTCAGGGCTTTCCACTGATCGAGGACGGCCGTCCAGAACTCGCACTGGCTGCCCCGTTTGCCACAGGCGCAATACTCATTGTTGACCCAAACGGCGCGGTGCAAACCGCCGAGTTCGCCGACGTTTGTGATTTCGGGATGATTACCGAGAACGCTGTCCAGCACGGTGGATCCGCTGCGGCCGGCGCCGAGGATGTAGATCACGCGGATCGGTCCTGAGCCGGTGTCGACGTTGGGTGCCGGATGAGATGCGCTCACACTGCGTTCCTGTTCCCGATCAGAAAAACGAGGCCGTTCAGACCGTTTCACGATTACATGTTGCGGTATGGCGAGCGGTGGGCGTCAGCCCGCTGTTGTGAACAGGGGGACTCACGTCCCCCGCTCGCCGGAACACCCACCGGTGAACCGCTCTGGAAGAAGCGACGACTTATAGCCATCGGCGCCAATCCGGGCAAGTGTGTTTTTCCTGCATGGCCGGTCTTTTTGGGGTCGGAACGTCGCCTGAAATCCCCTCTTGACGCACATTCGGCGATTCTCTAAGGTCCGCCCGCACTTCTCCTATTGCGAATTCCCAAACCGTTCGATGATTCGAAGAGCGACAGTGATCTTATTGCGATCAGCGTGCGCGTTGTTTGCGGTCTGCTCGATTGGCTGCGCGACCAGCCGGTACGACGCCGCGAATCTGCCGGTCGAGCTTCAGGCCCCGCTGGTGGAGAATCCGCAGACGGTTGACCTATCAAACCTCGCGATGGCCACCACCAGCGATGATTTGATCGCTCGCGGCGACGTGCTGGAGGTCAACATCTTTGACGGTCTGAAATCGCCGGACCCGTTGTTGGTCCGCATCGACAACGACGGGTTTGGCGAGTTGCCGTACATCGGGACCATCCCGTTGGCCGGTTCGGACATGGAAACAGCCGAGTCCCGAATCAAAGCCGCCTACGTCAATGGAAGGATTTACCGGCCTCCGCACCCGCACGTGACTGTTGTGCGAAGACGACAACAGAAGAATCAGGTGCTGGTCATCGGCGCTGTGAAAGAACCCGGCAAATATGAGCTTCCGCGTCGAAGCAGCGATTTGTTGTCGGCCATCTATGCAGCAGGCGGCCTGGCGGAAGATGCGGGGCCCGAGGTTGAGATTCGATACCCCGGGGGCCTCGACAATGACCCCCGGCAGTCTGCTCCTGTTGCCGGCGGAAGCCCCGGCGGCCTCTCGATGACGGGACACTCGCTCCAGCCGGATTCGAGCGCGCGTCCTCGGTCGATTCAGGTGGACCTGGTCTCGGCCGCCAAGTCGGGCACAAAGGGTTACTACATCGACGACGGCGGCATCGTCGTGGTGGAGAAACGCGATCCGATGCCGGTGAAAGTCATGGGGCTGGTGAAGCAACCGGGCATCTATGACTTTCCCGTCACGAAGGAAATTCGAGTTCTCGATGCGATTTCGATGGCGAAGGGGGTGAGCACGAACCTGGCCGATAAAATCTACGTCATTCGCCGGCTGCCGCAGTTCGACGGGCCGAAGGTAATCCAAGTGAGTCTCGCGGCGGCGAAGACGGACGGCCGCAGCAACCTGCGTCTGGCTCCCGGCGACGTGGTTACCGTCGAGCAGACGTTCGCCACCGTGGTTCTGGACACGCTGAAGATCATTCGTTTCGGGATTGGCGCATCGCTGGGGGCGCTCTTTTAGGATTCAGCAAGGGAACAGGAGCGCATGACTCAAGAGGGCAGCCCGTTGTCGCTGCAGCCTGAGCTTTCGGCGAACGCGAATCCTTTCGCCGGGATCGTTCGCTTTCTGCAGGTCGTGCGGTTGCGCAAAGGGATTCTGATCAGCTGCCTGCTCGTCAGCGGGTTGCTGGGGGGGCTGTATTACGCCACGGCGACCCGCAAATTTGACTCCGTGGCCGAGGTGATGATTCAGCAAAGCGGTGTTCTCGAGAACTCACAGCTCGATCCGATCGGCTTCATCGATGTGATGCCCACTTATCGCAACTTGTTCCTGAGCGACGTCGTGCTGAACAAAGCGCTGAAGACACTGCCGAAAGAACATCAGATCGACTTTCGCAAGATTCCCCAGGCGAAATTGGTTGAGGCGCTGAGCGAAAATCTCTCGGTCAAGACGGTCCGCCGGACGAATATGATCAGCGTCCGCTATCGTTCCCAAGATCCCCAAACGGCCTGCGTGGTGGTCACAAAGGTGCTCGAGTCGTATCTGGACCTTCTGAATGACTTGCACAAGACCAACGCGACCAAACTTTACGATCGGCTCATGAAGCAGAAAGTCGACCTGAAACAAAAGCTGAAGGACGGCGAAGACGAGCTCGCGGCGCTGAAAGAGGAAGGACAGTACATCGACTACGACGGCAAAAGCCGGAATCCCATTGCCGAGCGGGTCTTTGGTCTGGAAGAGATGCTCTCGGAGGCAGAACAGAAAACCAGAGACGCTCGGGCGTTCCTGATATCCGTTGAACAGGCGATCCGTAACGGCGAAGACATTCAGTCGCTGCTTCTGATCGCAAACGAATCTCTGGGGATTGTCGCACTGAAGAAGCGTCTGGGGCTTGAAAACGAGAACAACCTGCTCTTGGTCCAAACGCAGCGGCAGTTGATCGCAGACGAGGCTGCGTTGAGCAATCGCCTCACGGTTTACGGAGAGGCACACCCGGAGGTCCGGCAACTGCAACAGAGGATTCAAGTCTCGCGGCACTATCTCCAGCAGATTGTCAGTGCCAGTCTCAGGCAAGTGGACCAAGGTGAGCTGGGACGACAATTGCTTCAAATGGCGAGACAGAAATGGCAGTACGCCGATGAGCAAGCTCGCGAGATTCGCGCGGAATACGAGAAGGCGAAGGGTGTCGCACTTGGTTCGAATATGCTGATGACAAAGATTGAAAACCTGCGCCGCCACCGGGAGAGTCTGAATGCAGAGGTCGTGTCTCTGATCGAGCAGATCAGCAAAATCGACCTGGATCAACCAGGCGGCGTCAGCGCGAAGATCGTCAAGACGCCGACTGTCGCGACGACTCACTCCTGGCCGCAATTGCGGGTGCTGGTGCTGCTGTGTCTGGTGTTGGGGATCGGCAGTGGGTTGGGGATCATCTATGTGGTCGACACCTTCGACGACCGCTTCCGATCGCCGGAAGAAGTGCGGATTCAGCTCGGCGTACCGGTGTTGTCGATGGTCCGGAAGATGCCGGAGCTGCAGGGGAGCGGTATCGACGGCATTCATACTTTTGCCCGGCCCAACGGCGTGGAAAGCGAGTCGTTCCGCACACTGCGCACGTCGATCAGCTTCGCCAAGCAAAGCACACAACGGCTTGTGGTGACGAGCACCGAGCCAGGCGACGGCAAGACAACGATCCTCATTAACCTTGCGGTCGCCTATACGCAATCGGGCAAACGGACGCTGTTGATCGACGCCGACATGCGCCGGCCGGGATTGTCCACAATGCTCGATGTGCGGGGCGCCGCCGGGCTGTCGCAGATCCTGCGCGAAGACCGGCCGATCCCCGAAAGCATCCTCGACAATGTCTATTCCTCAGGGCTGGAGGGAATGGACGTGATTCCGTCCGGTTCGCGTCCAATCAACCCTGCGGAACTCCTCTCGGGCGACAGGTTCTCGGAACTATTGGCCTGGGCGGAAACCGTCTACGACCAGATTCTCGTCGACGCGCCGCCGGCCCTGGCGGTGAGCGACCCGACGATCATCGGCCGTCTGGTCGACGGGTTGCTGCTTGTCGTCCACCCCGACAAGAACCGCCGCAAAATGGTCATTCGCACCTCTGAATTGTTCACGGCGGCCGACATCAATGTGCTCGGCGTCGTGCTGAATCACCTGACCGCCGGAAGCGGCGGAGGATATTACGGATACGGTTACGGATACGGTTACGGATACGGTTACGGATACGGACACGACGGACAAGGCGATGCAGCGCACGATCTCGAGGAAGGCCGCGAGCCAAGCGACGGCGGCATCGAAGGTGACGGAGGCTCAGACCATCAGACTCCCGACGTCCTTTCGCCGCCGAACTTGCGCCGGTCTGCCTGAGGGTTCGCGCTTCGCTTCGAAGGGACATCGATCAGATTCCCCCGCCGCGCCATTCGAAAGGTTCAAGGATGTCGAAAGTCCCCGGCACACACTTCGCACACCGCAGCCGCAGCCGCAGTGCGGCGTGGCAGCGCGCTCCCGGCGGCCCGGCGGCGGTTTTCGTTCAGGCGACCGATTTTGGTTTGATCTGCGCCTTGTTTGCCGTGCCGTTTTGTATGGGAGGACGACAGCCGCTCGGCCAGCTTGTGCTGAGCGTTTCGGCTTGCTGGGCCGCGTTTGCGTGGAGCATTCACTTGAGTCTCAGCCCGCAGAAGTCGTGGATCTGGACCCGGGCCGAACCGTTGTTGTTGGCCGCTATCGGACTGGTCTTGCTCGAGACCGTTCGTCTGCCGGTTGAAATGGTCAACCTGCTTTCGCCGCGCATCGCCGAGCTTCTGCCGCTGTGGAACTCCGGTTCGGAGAGCGGCGTCTCGCTCGGCCCTTGGACGCAGTTGTCGCTCACGCCGGCGGCGTCGCGGTTGGGGTTGGTCACATTTGTGGCGTATGCGTTGATCTTCGTCGTGACGGCACAGCGTCTCCGCCGGGTGGAAGACGTCGAGCGGCTGCTGCGGTGGATTTGTTTGGCTGTCGCATCGATGGCCGTCTTCGGACTGGTGCAGTACGTGACCAGCAACGGAAAGTTTTTCTGGATTTATGCGGATCCGTTCACGACGACCAGTCAGGATCCGAAAGGCAGCTTCACCAACCGGAACCATTTCGCACACTTCCTGGCGCTGGGAATCGGCCCGCTGATTTGGTGGACCCTGCGGATCGTCGACGGAAGACGTCGCGAAGGCCAGAGGAGATTTGGAGCGATGGGTCCCGGTTCCGGCCGCCACGAGCTTGCCATCGGCTTGATCAGCGCCGCTTTGGGACTCGTTGTCTTTGTCGGGCTGCTTTCGTTGTCGCGGGGCGGCGCCGTCGCGATGTTCGTCGCGGCGTTCCTCTGCATCGGCGTTCTGTACTGTAAGCGACTGGTCTCCGGCAGATTGCTGGCCGGCCTGACCGGAACGGGACTGCTCGCGTGCGCGTTTCTGTTCATCTACGGCTACGAGAGCGTCTCGGAACGTCTCGAGCAGTGGGACTTGTCCGAACGGTGGTCGATTTGGGAAGCGAATCTCCGCGTGGTTTCCGACTTTCCCTTGTTCGGCACAGGGGTTGGAAGTCACGTCGAGGCGTATCAGTCGTATCTCGACATGCCCTCGGACGACAAGGAATTCACTCATGCCGAAAACTGCTACCTGCAGGTTGCCTCGGAAACCGGACTGGCGGGACTGACGCTGACGGCGATTGGCATTGGAATGTGCTTTTTCTGGTGTATTCGGGGTGTTCGACTCACTTCCGACAAGGGCGTGACCGCGGCCTTTGCCGCCGTCATGGCCGGGCTGGCGGCGAACGTCGTGCACGCGATGGGCGATTTTCTATGGTATGTTCCCGGGTGTATGGTCGTCGTGACCATGTTGGCAGCGAGTGCATGCCGGCTGTTCCAGATCGTTCGCGGCTCCGGGACCATTCCGGCGATGCCGGCGTCACGGCCCACGACTCCGCGTTTGGTGCGATTTGCCTTGCTGGGCGGTTGGACCGTTCCAAGCGGACTGACCTGCTTGGCAGTCTGGATGATCCAGACACAATTGCCGGCGGTGATGGCTGAGCCGCATTGGGAGCAATACCTGAATCTGGCTTTTGCCGAAGAGGAATCCGGCCCGGAGGCGGAAGAAGATTTCAATCACGAACTGCTCCGCCGCAAGATGTCGGCTCTGACCGCCGCTGCCAAGGCGAATCCCAAGAACGCCCGCATCCAGCTCCGCACAGCCAAGGGATACCTGACGTTCTTCAAGATGCGGCAGCAGGAAAGCAAAAACCACATGCCTCTGATGCAAATTCGCGATGCGGCATGGGCGTCGAAGTTCGAATCGACCGAAGCCTTGCAGAAATGGCTGGACCGTGCCATTGGCGAGAATCGCAAGTATCTCGATGCGGCGTTCAAGCATACTCGGCGGGCGCTACGGCTCTGCCCGCTGCAGGGACGCGGATACCTCTACCTGGCCGAACTCGATTTTCTCGACGGAGCCGGACCGGATACGCCGCAGGAGTACGTCAGACAGGCACAGATCGTTCGTCCTTACAGTCCCCAAGTGCTCTTTGCCGCCGGCCGCGAAGCCTGGTTGACAGGCAAGTTCGAGCTGGCCGTTGCGAACTGGAATGCTGCGTTCCATCGCGATGGGACTTATCAGCGGCGAATCATCGATCTACTCGCTCCGCACGTGAGCGCCCCAGCTTTCATCAAGACGTTTGAACCCGATCCGACAGCATTGCGTCTGCTGGCGCTCCGATACAAGGCCCTGATGAACCGAGACGACGATTACAAATTCGCTCTCTCAGCTCACGCCGAGAAATTGACCGCCCGCGCCCAAACACTCAAGAACAGAGAAGCCGTCAGGAGCTGGCTGGATGCTCAACAAGCCTTCGATGAGCTGGGCGACCCGGACCGTGCATTGCGGTGTCTCCAGGCCGCGCTCGACGTCGATCCGAATTCCTTCAACGTGCATTCCGTCCTCGGCATGTGGCTCTACAGACAACAGCGTTTCGCCGAAGCTGCGGAACACCTGACCTGGTGTTCCAAGCAACGGCCGGGAGATCGAGGACTGCGCAAGCTTGCCAAAAAAGCTGTCGAGCAATCCTTGCGAGTGGGCAACGTGTCCACAACGCCTCGAACTTGATGGCACGCCCCGCCTCGGTTACGCTCGTCGTCAGAGCATTCACCCAGCGAACGCTGGTGCCAGATACAGCCCAGTTGTCCTGATTTTGCAGCACAGAAGGGGGGCAACAGTGACCGGACCGGATGCAGCACCGCCGGAAGAGACGCCGCTCTCTGAGGTGCTCTCTGACCTGCCCCCGATTCCAGCGGATGATGATCTGCAGGAATCGGCATCCTTCGGGCTTCGCCGCCGCGATCAACTCTTCATCGGCGTGCTGGTGCTGGTCGCGCTGTTGCTGATGGTTTGCCATTGGATTCGGCTCAGCGGCTGGGGAATGCAGCCCGTAGAAATCGATCGGCTCGACCCGCAGCCGTTCGAGTACAAAATCGACGTCAACCAAGCCCCGTGGATCGAGTGGACCTTGTTGGAAGGCATCGGCGAAACGTTGGCCCACCGCATCGCCGACGATCGTGACCGAAACGGACCGTTCCCAAGCATCGACGATCTGCGGCGTGTGAAAGGGATCGGCCCGAAGACGCTGGAGAAGATCCGTCCGCAATTGACGATCACTTTTGACGAACCCGCTCGGGACGCTCCTCACTAGTGATCTGTCAAAACTGAAATGACGTGTACAGCCGAGTGTGGGGCAGGCTTTCCAGCCTGCCGCGGCCAATCGGCAG
>CAZGYE010000185.1:0-11766 GCA_964530165.1 uncultured Planctomycetaceae bacterium | reverse complement strand
AGGGTGCAGCGCGGGAAAGGTGGACGCGGCGATCGCGGATTACCGGCACGTTGTGCAGCTCGATTCCGGCAATGCCGTCGCTTATGCGGATCTCGGATTCGCAACGTTTTTCGCCAACGACTATCCCGGCGCCTTGGCGGCGTTCGACCAGGCGGTTCAGCTCGATTCCAATTTGCGAACCGTTCATCCGTGGCAATACTTGGCAATGGAATTGACCGGACAAACCGACGACGCCCGCAAGAAGTTCGCAGAGAGCCTCAACAAGGAAGCCAAACAAAAAGACTGGATCGACAGCTTACTGGGCTATTTGTCGGGCGACGTCAGCGAAGAAGGTCTGCTCAAGGCGGTCAACTCCGCGAATCAGGAAACGCAAGCCGCCCAACTCTGTGAAGCCCATTTCTTCATCGGGCGGCACAAGAGCAACGCGGGGAAGAGCGAGACGGCGGCAGCACATTTCCGTCAGGCGTTGAAGACCAAAGCAAGTCATCTCTCGGCATACCGCGGCGCCCAGTTCGCGCTGAAAAAATTCAACGTCGCAAATCTCGATGCAGAGACGGGCGATGTCGGCAAGTAAGGAGTCGTCATGCCACTCCGGCGATCAGCGCGCTGGCTTGCCCCATGCGGGTGACGTTAATTTTCAGCACCACGCGATTCGAGACCGCCAGTGGTTTGCCGTGAACCACGTTCAGCGGACAGTCGGGATCGGGAGTTTCGAAGTTCAGGGTGGCCGGCACGACGCCATGCTGAAGCCCCAGCAGGGAACCGGCCAGCTCCATCATTCCGCAACCCGAACCCGCGTTGCCAAAATAGCTTTTCAGCGCAGTGACAGGAACTCTGCCGGCAGTCTCCCCGAAGACTTTTAGAATGGCGCGGGCTTCTTCGACGTCGTCCGTTCTTCCGCCTGAGCCGTGGGCGTTGATGTGTCCAATTTCGTCCGGCCGCAAGGCGGCATCGGTCAGAGCAGACCGGATGGCGTTGACCAGCGATCGGCATTTGTCCGGCCGGCCAGCCCGATCGATCGTGCAGGAGGAACCTGTCCCCAGCACGCTGCCGAGAATGACGGCGCCGCGCCGTTTGGCGTGCGACTGTTCCTCCAAGATGAACGAGCAAGCCCCTTCACCCACCACTTGCCCGGTGCGATTCAGGTCGAACGGACGGCAGCGCTGTTCTGGCGCTTCCGGCGAAGTGGCCAACGTGTCCCAAAATGCCGCATGCATCGACTTGGTGGGATGAAACCTGGTTCCGGTCGTGCCGGCGATCATCACATCGGCACTGCCTCGCAGAATAATCCGATAGGCTTCGCCCAACGCAAGATTTCCCGAGGCTTCATCGAGCGTGATCGAATTATTCGGTCCACGCGCGTCGGCGGCAATTCCGATATGGCAGGCGGGCATGTTGGGCAAATACTTCAGCAACCACAACGGTTCCATGCTCGCCAGCCCACGCTCGCCCCATTGCTCATAATGGAAACGGCGTTCCCCTTCGTCCCCGTCAGCGCATGACCAGCACGCATCTTGGAGAACTCCTGGAGGACTGAACATCAGGTTTGCACCAAAATCGACGCCGAACCGGTCGTGATCGATCTCCTCAAGGCGCAAAGCCGAGTCGTCCAGAGCCAGCAAGGCCGACGCGACCCCCATCTGGATCTCGCGGCACATAACCTTGATACTTTTGCGCTGCTTTTTCAGGTACTGCTTTCTGGCGGTCGCTTCGGTGAAGTTCTTGACTTCGCCGGCCACGTTGTCGGGCGCGGCGGAGGCGGACCACAGTTCGGCTGTCGTGATACCGCTTCTTCCGGCCGAGAGGCTTCCCCAAAAATCATCGACACCGATACCAATCGGGCTGATGATTCCGACGCCGGTAATGACCACGCGTTTGTTAGAGTCTTGCTTGTTGTTTGTCATCGTTACGGTTGCGAGTTCTGCCGCGGTCGGTTTCACCACCGTTTCCCAGGAGGGGCAGGGGGTCGCCCGGACTGCGAATCAATGTGCGACCTGTCAAATCGAGTGAAACGAACCACCGGAATCCCAGAGGAGAGAGAAACGCGGCGGTTTTTGCGAGGACCACAAAGGCCGACTCGCGTCCGAAACCGCAAGGAACAGTCATCTAGGCCGCTTTACCCAGAATCAGGCATGCGTTGTGCCCGCCGAAACCGAAGCTGTTCTTCATGACGCGCCGAATCGGTAGCATTTGCGGTTCGTTCGGCACAAAATTCAGGTTGCATTCGGGGTCCTGGTTCTCGAGGTTGATCGTCGGCGGCGCCACCTGCTCCTGCAAGGCGAGAACACAAATGACAAATTCGACACCGCCGGACGCTCCCAACAGGTGACCCAACTGGCTCTTGGTGCTGGAGACGGCTAGCTTCCCGGCGTGCGAACCGAACACCGATTCGACGGCGGCTGTTTCCGCCCGGTCGCCCAGAAGCGTGCTGGTCCCGTGTGCGTTGACGTAGTCGATGTCATCGGGATTGAGGCGGGCGTCGCGCAAGGCGGCGCTCATGGCCCGGGCGGCGCCCATTCCTTCCGGATCGGGGGCCGTCATGTGCGAGGCGTCGGCCGACATGCCGTAGCCGAACACTTCGGCCAAGATGTTCGCGCCCCGGCTGCGCGCGTGTTCCCGTTCTTCCAGAACGACGACTCCGGCTCCTTCCGCGAGCACAAACCCGTCACGATCCCGGTCGAAGGGGCGACTGGCCCGTTCCGGGTCGTCGTTGCGCGTCGACAGCGCGTTCATGCGGGCAAAACCGGACAAGCCCAGCGGGGTCACTGCCGCCTCGCTGCCGCCGGTGACCATCACGTCGGCCATGTCGTTCTGAATCAGCTTGAAGGCGTCGCCGATCGCGTTGGTGCCCGATGCACAGGCGGTAGCCACCGCACTGCTCGGACCGCGCAAACCCCAACGAACCGAAATGTTGCCGCTGGCGGCGTTGACCATCAACTTGGGAATCATGAACGCCGAAACACGTGTCGGTCCGCGGTCGAACAGCTTGCTGTGCTGCTCCTCGATCTCGTTGAGTCCGCCGATGCCGCTCCCAATCAACACCCCGTGGCGGAACGGATCGCCCTGGCGGAAGTCGATCCCCGAATACTGGATCGCCTTATGGGCGGACACGATGGCAAACTGACAGAACCGGTCCAGTCGCCTGACTTCCTTGTTTTCAATGTCCAGATGCTCAGCGGGGTCGAATCCCCGGATTTCTCCGCCAATTCGGACCTTGAAGTCCGAACAGTCAAATCGCCCCACCGGACCGACACCGCTCTTGCCGGCGCAAAGGCGGTCCCAGCATTCGGAGACCTCGGTGCCGAGCGCGGTGACGACCGAAAGACCTGTGACGACAACTCGTCTTGTCATCCGCTATGCCTTCTCTTCGATGTAGTCGACGGCATCACCTACTGTGCGTATTTTCTCGTAGTCGTCGTCGGGAATGGTGATTTCGAATTCGTCTTCGAACTCCATCACCAGCTCCACGACGTCCAGCGAATCGGCCTTCAAATCGTCGACGAACGAACTCTCCCGGGAGATCTCCTCTTTGGGCACCCCCAGTTGTTCACTGACAATTCCAACCACTTTGTCTTCCACGGCCACGCGTTTTCCCTCCGGTAGCAAACAACCAAACCTCGCGCACCGAACCACATTCGTTTCGACGGAACTCGTTCTTCAGCTCATCCGCGGGTTACGTTGCGAAGATATACCGGTTTTCCAATTCAAAGTAAACTCCAATAAAACGCCAGAGCAGTGAAAAAACGAACAATGTTTCAAGAATCGCCGATTGTCGTGCAAACCACACTGCGGTGAATCCGCTTCAGCAAACCGCGCAATACCTTTCCAGGACCGAGCTCGTAGAACTCGTCAACCCCTTTTTCCAGCATCAAACGCATCGAGTCTTCCCACAAAACGGGGCTGACCACCTGCCGGACCAGCAACTCGCGAATCTCGTCCGGGTCGTCATGGGTTCGGGCGTCGACATTGGAGACGACCGGAATTTCCGGCTTCTTGATCGGGATCCCGGCCAAAGTTTCGGCCAAACGGGCGTCGGCCGGCTTCATGATGTTGGTGTGAAACGCCCCGGCAACCGCCAGCGGCGCTGCTCTGCCGCCGGCGGCTTCCGTCAGTTCCGCCGCTCGCAAGCAGGCAGCGTTTTCGCCCGAGAGCACCGTGTTGCCCGGACAGAGATAGTTGGCCGGCTTCAACGTTCCTTCGCTGGACGCCTCGGCGCAGATCGCTTCCGCCCGTTCGCGATCCAAGAGCAAAATGCTGACCATTCCCGAAGGCGTGGCGTCTGCCGCCTCTTGCATCGCTTCCCCGCGACGCTGGACGATCCGCACGCCGTCTTCGAAGCTCAGCACGCCGGCAAACACCAATGCCGTGTACTCGCCCAGACTCAAGCCGGCCGACATTTCACACGCCAGCACCACGTCGGGCGAATCGGCGCGCAACATCTCCAGAGCCGCCAAACTCGTGACGAACAACGCCGGCTGACTGACGACCGTTGAGTCAAGTTCCTCAGCCGGCCCCTCGAAACAGACCTTTGCCAGATCGTAACCGAGGACCTTTGTCGCCTTGTCGTAGAGTTCCCGCGCGGCGGGGTAGCGCTCGGCGATGGTCTTGCCCATCCCCACGGATTGGGCGCCCTGACCGGGAAACAAAAACGCGATCTTACTCACGACTTGGCCAGTTCTGTTACAATTTGCGAATTGATCTCTCGATCCTTGAATGTCGTGGCGACAACAAGCGCGTTGCTGATGGAGCGCGCATCACTGGAGCCGTGGCAAATGATACAAACCCCGTCGATTCCAAGCAACGGGGCGCCGCCGGCTTCGCGGTACTGGTAGCGCCGCAGAAGATTTTCGAATGCCCGCGTCGCCGCATCCCGTTCCACATCCAGACTCATGAGCACTTCCCGCGCGACCGTCTGGATCATGAACTCGGCCATCCCCTCGCTCACCTTCAGCACGACGTTGCCGACGAAACCTTCGCAAATCAGTACGTCGGCTTCGCCCTGATACAGTCCCCGCCCTTCGACGTTGCCGACATAGCGGTCCCTCAGACCACTGGCAGCCAGAAAACTGTGCGTCTCGCGGTACAGATCGTTCCCTTTTCCGTCTTCGCTGCCGATGTTCATCAACCCGATTTTTGGTTTCTCGACGCCCAGCATGTCGCGCGCATAGATACCGCCCATCACGCCGTACTGATACAAGTGCTCGGGACGCGCCGCCGGATTCGCCCCAGCGTCCAGCAAAATCAACTTCCCCTTGACCGTAGGCAGCGTCACGGCAATGCCCGGCCGCTTCACCCCCTTGAGAAACAGCCGCGTCCGCAAACCGGCTGCGACAATCGCACCGGTATTGCCGGCACTGACGATGGCGTCGACCTTGCGACCGGCCATCAGCCGCCAGCAGACGGAGATGGAACAGTTCGGCTTCTTCCGCAGCGCCTCGGTGGGCTTCTCTTCCATGCCGACCACGCCCTCCGACGCCTGCACCTTCAACCGCTCGCCAGAGTAAGACGTCGTCTGAAGCGCCGTCTCGAGCCGGTTTGGGTTGCCGACCAGCACCACTTCCAATTCCGGATTGGCCCCCAGCGCAGCCAGTGCGCCGTCGATGTTCGGAGCGGGAGCATGATCGCCCCCCATTGCGTCCAACGCGATGCGCATGGATGCCTATTCCTCGGTCTCGACGACCGTCCGCCCCTGATAGTAACCACAATTGGAGCAGACGACGTGTGTCGGGGTCGCCGTGCCACACTGTGGGCAGAAAGCCAGCTGCGGCGGCTTGACCGCATTGTGACTTCGCCGCTTTCGCCCACGAGCCTTCGAAATCTTTCGTTTCGGAACCGCCATATTTCGACCGTTCTAAGAGGTTTCCAGTGAACGCGATATGAACCTTCCACACCGACGACGAAACAACCAGCCGGCGGCAAAGACGACCACCGCCGGCAACAAATCCCTAATCTCGCATGGTACGCCACAGGCGAAAGAACTGTCAAGCAACCTTCTGTTTGGGCAGTGGGTCAGTTTGGCTTAACATAATGGGTGTCTGGGGTCGAGCCGTAGGCGAGCCCCCAGAATCGACGGTCTGTGGGGTCGCATTCGCTCCACCACAGCCACCCTTTCATCGAAACTGACCCACTGCCTCTGTTTGCCTCGCTCACTGTCCCACCGACTTCGGTACGAGTGATTTTCATGTTGGCTGACTTCTTTCTACAATGATGCGGACCGATCTGTCGCGAAGCCGTTTCCTGTTCCCAACAAGCAGCAACCATCGTGACCCGCATTATTCTGACTTTGGCCGTTTTGAGCACCCTGCTGTTGATTGCCGCGTTTGTGCTCGGATTGAACATCGACGATCCGAAATCACTCGATCCGGCGGAACAGACTACGGTGTCACATCATCTTCTGACGGCGCTGGCCGGCTTGGTGTTTGCCACACTGGTGCACGCCATCGTGTTGACGTACTTCGTGGGAACCGGCCGCTGGATGGAGGAGACCGCCGAGGCCTATTCGCTTCCAGCCGATTGGAAAAACGAAAGCCGGTCGCTGAAGTTCCGAATCCTGCCGGCAATTCTCGGTTGCTTCGTGCTCTTGGTGTTGACAGCCGCGCTGGGCGCCGCCGCCGATCCCGCATCGCCGGTCGATTTCCAGGGCTGGGGCGGGCTCTCCGCCGGGATGATTCATTCTCTGTGTGCAGCGACGGCGGTGACCGTCAACCTGCTCGTGAACCTCTGGGAATACCAGGCCGTCGCCCGCAACAGCCAATTGATCAACGGAGTCTTACAAGAGGTGAGGCGAATCCGCACGGAACGTGGTCTGCCGGTTTGAATGAAAAACCGGCTGCTACGCTCGATTTCGCGAGGCCCGGTAGCCGTGTTCGATGGCGAACCAGTTGGCATAGCGTTCGCGGTTGTCGAAGTTGGTGTTGCGGCGATCGTTGACGTGGCCGATTTCGTGGATCAGGACGTTGTTCAGGTAGAAGTCGCGAATCGTTTCTTGAGTCCACGCAAGCCGCCAGAGATCGCCGTCCTGCGACCACGTTCCACCGAACATTTTGGCCTCGATCCACTGCTGCGGGCGGGGTGGACGAACGTAGGTTTCGACCAGAGACTCTTCGATCGGATACAGATAGATGTTCGGTCCCCATTGCATGCCGTAACAGGGAAACAAACGCCGTTTGTGCGTCATGCGGCTGAACTGGATCACTTCGATTCCACGGGTGAAGGGGGCGGGCAATTGCCGCAACCGATCGCGAATCTCGTCCGCCGTAACCGGATGGAGGAATCCCGGGCCGGGAGATTGGACGACAAACGCGATCTCTTCGCGTCCGAGAGGTTCATGCCAGACTTCCGATGCGTTGAACATTTCGGCGTGACCGGTTCCGCCCACACCCCGCTGGCGGTGTGCAGCGATCGGCCGGGCGCGCCGGTGTCGCCGGCTTCCGCCTCGTCTGGTTCGCTGCTTGATGAGCCGTTGTGTTGATTTGTTCGGTCGAAAATTGGCTCTGTTTCTCATCACAGCCGTCCCTTGATCATTTGCTCTGTCCAGCAGAGCAAACGACGCGTTCGTGTCCCGGATGGTTGTCAGTCATCCGTGACCGCCGCACATCGTCCGCCAAGGGTATCGCGTGTCTAGGATCCATCCTACGGGCGGGACAAACGAGGCCGCAAGCTGTACATCGCAAGTCGTATCAGCGGCGCAAGTTGCACGCCAAATTTCTTCGACGAGGAGACCGGCGTTACGTCACCGGCCGACGGCGGCTCCGATCGGTCGTCGACTAAACGTCCCTCAGAACAAGAGTTGCGTCTCCGGGGGGCGGGGCAGGGGGGATCCAGGCAGATCGGGCGAGAGGCCGATGTTCACGCAAAAAATAGAAGTCGTTTCAACCCAACACGTTACAGAACAGCCCCGTTCCGGTTTTTCGGGTCGGAGAAAGTTTGCGGAGACACTAAAATGGCCGCCGCCAACTGGTCAAGGAGCAACGGCGCCGATATACGGCTTCAGGTCTTCGCTCGGGCTGTCCACTGAGGCAGGGGGGCCCTTCGGCGCCAGGTACTTCGCATCACCGCGATTGGTCGACGCGAACTCGATGTTCGTTTCGCCCCGTTTACCGTTGTTGCCGAACAAATCGACTTCTCCAGCAGCAGGTTTCTTCGGAGCAGGCCGGCTCGACCAGTTCTGCGAGATTCCCGACCCCTTGTTCGCCATTGCGCGGAACGTTTCCTGTTTGTAGTTCTTCATTACGACCGCTTCGGGACCTTTCACGTCGGCAAACAGGTTGCGGGCAAAATGGAGTCCTGCGGACCGCAGATCGGCCGGAAGCTCGGCAAACACGATGCCGCGACCAAGCTTGTAGAAGGTGTTGTTGTCGACGCTGACGTCGCGCAGCCCGATATTCGAGCCGACAAAATGTACGCCAATCCCGTTCTCGGCGTCGGCGAACACCGATTCACGGATTCTCACATTGTCTGCATCACCTTCGACGACAATTCCGGCCGACATGGGACCCAAAAAGCGACAACTCAGAATGTTGACGTATGCCGTGTTGACATTGGCAAATGCCGTGTCACCGTTGTCCGGCTGGAATCTCATGCCGACTGCTGTGGCATCGGCCTTTTCCAGGACGATTTTCTCGAGAGACACGCTGTCATTCGGCCAACAAACCAGAGCGACGCCTGAGACCCCGATCTCGTCGTAGCCACGAATGTTCAGACGCACTAGCTTGCTCTCGGACAAATTCCCGGAAAGCTCCACGGCCGCCGGTTTTCCGTCAGCCTTCAAGTCGAAGCCCTCCAACGTGAAGCGTTGGACCGATTTCAGGATCACAACAGGTTTGTCGCCGGCGGGTGCAAGGATGGCTCTTGCGCTGCCGGCGGAGACCACGCGAACGCCGTCGGGGAACGGGCTGAGGTCTTCGAAGTCCGAGTTGTCGATGACAATGCGTTCCTCGTATGTGCGACCACCGGTCACGCGAATGGTCTGTACGTCGTACTTGGCCTCCGACGGATTAAAGTGTTTCTTGACGTATGCCAATGCCTCCCCGATCGTCTTGAAGTCGCCCTCCGGCCCGACAGTGACCTCTTGCGCCAATTGGCCTTCCGTCCCGTTCTTTCTGTCTCCGTTCTTTACCGAATCGCTGAAAAACACGACATACGCGCCGTAGGCAACCGCCACGCTCAGAAGTCCTGCAACGATGGCCGCGATCTTTCTCTTCTGCTTCTTGGGATGTTTTCCGATCACCGAGGCCAGTAGGTTCCCCATGCCAAGACCACGAGACCGGCGTGATCTTTTCTTGCGGGTGTAGGAGGACGTTGACGTCGCGGTGGAATTTGCGTCAGAGATGACAGCGCTCCCGGGCGGGGCAGTTTCCTGAACCGGAGCGACTGTGGGAATCGCGAGCACCTCCTGTGCGGGAGTCGCCTCAGCGGTAATGGGCGCTGCTTCAACGGGCGTGGCCACCGGAATGGCCTTTTGTGTTTCGCCGGCGGCCGGTGTCTGCGGCTGAGCGGGCAGGGGGGTTGCCGTCACCGGTTGGTCAGCCGGCGGTGCAGCCGGTTCGGAGTCCGCAGCAGACGCAGCCGGCATCCATGCCGGAGCAACCGGTACATCGGCCGGTGCCGATGCTGGCGGGGAACCGAGGTTCGACAAGAATCCGGCCAGTTCCGCATCCTCGCTGTCAGACGTCGCGGCGGCGGCAGCCGGAGGCGGCGCCTGCGGGGCCGTCTCAGTCACCGGTTGTACCACGATCGCCGGCGCTGCCGTGGGCTGCCCAACCGGAGCAGCGGTGGGAACCACCGGCGCTGCTGAGGATTTCTGCGTCTCCGCAATTGGACTGCCCGCGGTGGTCTCGAAAACGGGAACCTGGGACGGCTGCGTCGCGACGGGAGCCGCCTGTCGCGGCGGCACCGCTGCTGGGGATGACGGCTGATCAGCCGCCGGAGCGACCGGCAAACCGATCCCCGAACCGGACCCACTGCCAGCCAACGCGGGGTTTTTCAGTCTCCATTCCTCGCCGGCGTTTTCAATCAACCACGCCGCAAGCGCCTCGGCAACTTGGGCGGCAGTTTGATACCGTTGGTCAACCTTCTTGGCCATCATCTTGTTGACGATCGCCAGCAAATCGGGTGGAATATCGGGGCGATCCACCTCAATCCGAGGCGGTTCCTTGGTCTGGTGCGCCATCAACCGCTGCGCCAGCGTTCCTTCGGTGAACGGAGGGTGGCCGGTCAGCACGAAATAGAATGTGCAACCGAGTCCGTAAATGTCGGCCCGTGCGTCGACTCGATGGCTGTCGAGCGCCTGTTCCGGCGCCAGATAGTCGGCCGTCCCTAAGATCTTCTCGTCGTGGGCGACGGTCAGCGAATCCTCGTCCTTGTCGTCGAAAAAACGCGCCAGTCCCAAATCGAGAATCTTGACGACACCCATCCCATCGATGAGCAGATTGCCCGGCTTGATGTCGCGATGCACCATGCCGGAATTGTGTGCATGCGCCAGACCGTCGGCTCCCTGCCGGATGAACTCGGCCGCTTCGACGAAACCGAGCGGCCCCTGTTTGAGCACCATCTCCTGCAAGTCCCGGCCCTCGACGTATTCCATCACCAAAAAGTGAATTTCGACGTCTTTGTCGGTTTCTTTGTCGACGTCGTAGGCCCGTACGATGTTCAGATGGTCGAGCGACGCGACTGCTTGGGCTTCACGGTGAAATCGGGCTAAGTATGAGGAATCCTTGACCCGCCGGGACGGCAGCACCTTGATCGCGCACCGCCGACGCATCAGCACGTGCTCGGCCAGGTACACGGAACTCATTCCGCCTTTGCCCAAAAGCGACAACAGGCGATACTTGCCGAGGAAAAAACCTTTATGCTTGCCTTGCAGCAGCTTGTCGGCCTGCCAGCGCGTCAAGGCGTCCCGGGCGACAAATGCGTCGGCGATCGAGCGGGAATCGCCCAGCGCCACGCCCTGCTTCTTGAATTCCTGCACCAGGCGCTTCAACTGATCGTGTTCGATCAGACCGCTTTGTTTGACGACGGTTAAGAATGATTCCGGCGCGAGTTTGATCGCCATTCGAATCCTGCCTGCTTCGCTGAGAAGGGCGACGGGCTCAAGTTCACCTTACCAGCCGGAACTCCCCCTTTCCAGCCTTTCTCTGGCGAAATGCCGGATGGCGAAAAACCAATGACCAATGTGTGGCGTAACCGGAAATGACGGCAATCTCACAACGGTTTCTGCTTCCCATTGTCCCCTGGAAGGCAGGTACGCTAAAATTCGGCCAACTGCTTGTATCAAACAAGTAGCCTGTCAAATTCCATTTGAAGGCTGTTGTGGGGCAGGCTTTCTAGCCTGCCACGACGAACCGGCAGGCTAGAAAGCCTGCCCCACACTCCGTCGTGTGGGTCGTTTCAAAGTTGACAGACCGCTAGTCTGGATTATTCACAGGTTGTCCTTGTGGTACCCAAACCGACAACTTGTTGTCGCAATTCCCTGGTTGCATGGTACACCCAACGACGACAAGTCGTCGGTTTGGGTTTCTATGAATAATCCGGGCTAGATTTCTCACCGGTGCCGGCCCAAGTAAGACGGTTCGACAAAGCATGACCGAAGAGCACACCAATTTTCCCGGACAACCGCTCTTGGGCACAACGGCGTTGTTGTTTGGGACCGGTCTGTTGTTTCTGGCGATCGTGGACAAGACAACCGGATTGCCCTTCCCCATGCCGCGATTCTGGTATGTGAACCAGTCGCTCTGGTACTTTTTTGCCGTTGTATGCTTTGTGAGC
>CAZGYE010000184.1:1102-11845 GCA_964530165.1 uncultured Planctomycetaceae bacterium | reverse complement strand
TCCGTGTGGAACGTGTTGTACAGAGGATACGATTTGCTGCCGTCAATTTCGTGGTTCCACAACGCCTGGTAATCCTGGGCGTTGTGCGGTGTATGGCACGGACGGCAGATTTCCTGATTCTCAATCACCATTCCCTCGAATCCGTTCAGATTGTGAGGGCTCACCCCGACGCCGGATGTCGGTGGATGGACATCATTCGGGTCTGCCATCGTCATCGGCGTGCAAAGCAGAAGTGCCGCCGCTCCCGATGCCAGCGTTCCAAGTACGAGTGTGCGTTTCATTTGAAAACTCCTTATCTCAAGAACATGTTCTCTTTCGTCCGTGACTCCACGGGCTCCCCGTAATACATGCGGGTGTCAATGTTCCTCATAGCAACTCACGTTCCAGTGATACCTCACTTTCATAGGTTCAATTACTCAAACCGAAAACGAAAAAACCCCCCTCCTCGCGCCGCAGACTCGGTAAGCAAACAAAACCGAATCCACGCTTGCCAAACCTGAGAACAGCCCGGTTTCCACCCTCCCACTTTCAGGAAGCCCGGCTCACCATGATTTGATCCTCAATTGTCAAGTAGGGTAATCTGTGATCGCAGGCGACAACCAGATACCAAGAAATCGACGCCCGTACCCGAAAAAGCAGGATCGGCGCGCACCGATTCAAACACGACGCAATCCCGCCGAACACCAAAATACTGGCACTCGGAAATTAAATTAAAATAGGGGAAATGGGCAGGGCAGGATTCGAACCTGCGAAGGCTGAGCCACCAGATTTACAGTCTGGCCCGTTTGACCGCTCCGGAATTCCCCCTCCGATTTTCGGACAGCAATCCGTGCTGACCACTTTGGCCGACCTGCACGCTATTTTGGCCGACCTGCACGCCATCGGGCCGACAGCCACGCCTGAGTTCGACGACTGCTTTCAAATCTGGTGAGCTAGCGGTGGGACTCGAACCCACAACCTCCGGTTTACAAAACCGGGGCTCTGCCGATTGAGCTACGCTAGCGAGGCTGGCCACTCCGCAATAGGGTGCTCAATATAGCATGCAAACGCTTCCTTGCAAGGGAGAAACGGCGACGCTTGCCAAGAAATCCACAACTTTCAAACCGACCGCCGCTAAATTCCAGGAATGTCCAGTTTAGCATCTCGGGCTATCTTCTTCAGTTTTCCCAGCGCACGGGCCTCAAGCTGACGGATTCGCTCCTTCGTCACGCCAAAACGATTCCCAACCTGCTCCAACGTCTGAGGTTCTGCGCCTTGGCTCAAACCGTAACGGAACAGGATGATGTTCTTCTCGCGGTCGTCCAACTGGTCCAGGATGCCCATGATCAGTTGATGCTGCTTCCGGTTGACCAACTCCTGCTGGAATTGATCGCTCCGCTGGTCGGTCGAGCGGTCGAATACATCATCGCTTCCAGTCCGAAACCGGTCCAACAGCGTATGCTCCGCGGGGATCGAGCGAGCAAAATTCTTCATGATCGCCCAGGTGGCGTAGGTCGAGAACTTGTTCCCCTTGCTGTAGTCGAACTTCTCGATAGCGCGAATCAGCGACATGTTGCCGTCGCTGACCATCTCGAAGAAGTGACTGTTGGGTCGGATGTGTCGTTTGGCGATCGAGACCACTAACCGCAGGTTGCTCCGAATGAGGAAGTTCTTGATTTCAACGCTTTGGTCGAGCAATTCCTCAGTCGCGTTCATGTCACGGGTTCTTGGACGCGCGAGGTCCAATTGCTCCCGCAACTCGGCCGCCTTCCGCTTGAGGTAGTTCATTTTCCGAAAGTAGTAAACTTCGTCTTCTCTGGTCAGCAGCGGAATGGAATACAAGCTGGCCAAGTACGGAGGAAGCCCCGGCGGCGCCTTAACGCGTGGTGCGCGAGAATTCCGTTCCGGCGGAGGCCCGAGGATCAGAGCGTCTGCGCGGGCGGCCGTGAACTCTTCGCTGTCGATGAAATCGATTGGCTGTTCCAGCAGGCGCCGCGCCCGCACCTCGGCGATGATCCGATAAACGCTCGCTTTGGTGCGGCAAAAGCGACTCGCCAACCGGTCGACAGAAACGCCGCGGGTGAAACGGCGGAAGATCTCTGTTTTCTGCTCCTCGGTCAGCGGTGAGCTTGCATACGGAAAGACGGCCGATTCCGGATGACCTTGGTCGTAGTTTTTCAGCGTGTAACGAATCGTCTCCGGCGAGCGACTGAGCTTTCTCGCCAAACGCCGGCTCACGTCGGCCGGGCAACCCCCATAGCGAGCCAGACGCCTGGCTCGGCGGACGATCTCTTCCCGCTCGCGCTGCGACAATTGACTGAAGCAGCTCCCCCGATGCACTTCTTCGGAGTGATCTCTCACGAACCGATCGACCGTCGACTGCAAGAAGCCGATCCGCTTTCGATTGCCGAATCGGAACCGGCGACTGATCAACCCGCGGTCCCGCCAGCGGTCGACGGTCTTTGTCGAAACGTTGTAACGCTCACTGACATCCCTGACGGTCAGGACCGGCTCATCCATGCCGTCAGCCGAAAGGTCGACGCTGTCGGACAGATCCTCGACGAAGCAACGCAGATCATGAACCGTCTCTGCACCAGAGAGAATCAGGTCGGGATACCGCTCCGGCCGGTAGGAGGTGATCCGCTCGCATAGAAACTGGTAACGGTAGCTCGTCTGGGGGTCGATTTCGCGCAAAAGACGTTCAGCCTTGGCGATCTGTTTCAGGCAGACCGCGCGCGGCGCATAACGCATCTGCTGATCCGTCAGTTGTTTCATCGCTGGGTTGCTGTAACGTGACATTTTCAAGAGCTCCTCCCATCACTGCGGACGCGACCCTCGTCCAGGCGTTCTCCTTCACTCTCCCCGCAATCTTTGTTCCGGCGGCATCTTTTCCCCGAACAATCGTTTCCGTGTCGACACGGTGACTTCCGCGAAAACTAGTACGTATGAAATAGACGCACAGTGGGAAAAAAAGTTCGCATGCGAATGATTTTTCCCCAATCGTGCAGTGTGTCCTCAGGCTGGGATTCGCGTCCTTCAGTTCAGAATTCTAACACGTAATTGTTTCTACAGAAAGACGTTATGTCAATATGCCCTCAAGGGATCCGGGCTGCGATGGGCCTTTGTCACGGCCACAGTGGGCCGTCGGACTTTTCCGGCAGTCCGAGCCGGCATCGTCTGCCGACACGCGCGGCAGGTCCCCGCGGCTCACTGATGTCCAGAGAATTCGCGGATCGGTGAGAATAATCCGCCTTCGCCGAGCTTGAGCCGTCGATCGGGCCAAATCGGGCCAAAATATCGGGCCAAAATGACGCGAAACGCACACATTCCGCATAGCCGCCACAATGGCAGACTTGTCCCGTATGCCAATTTGACAGTGCTGCTTTCCGTTACCGAACCGGCCACAGTGTTGCCATGGTCGTATCAAAACCGATCTGGGAGCGAAATCGTAAGCGAAACCGTTTATTGTGTAAGGGAATTCGGCGGACCGGCGGACGACCGGTCAAGGTCATCAACGTCATCGGGACAGCCTCAATGGTTGAACGATATCGGCGTGGCAAGGGCAAGAAGAAACTGCTCGGCAGCCATCAGCGGTGTTGGATCTGGGGCAGAAACGCCGTCCTCGAAACGCTGCGCGCCGGTCGGTGGCTCATCCACGAGTTACAGCTCGCCGACCGCCTTCCGCCCGAAGAGCTGGAGTCTGCGAGGGAATTGGCCCAGCGGTCGGAGATTCCCGTTTTGATTGAGTCGGCCGCTGCGATCACCCGCCGCTGCCGGTCGGCAGAGCATCAGGGCTATCTGGCCAAAATGCCGCCGTATCCCTACGAAGATGCCGAGAGACTGCTACGACAGCGACCGTCACGTCCGTTGTACGCAATCCTCGATTCGATCCAGGATCCGTACAATTTCGGAGCGATCATCCGTTCGGCTGACGGGTTGGACGTCGACGGAATTTTCGTCGGGCAAACTCGACAGGTGGAGGTGACCAGTCTGGTTGCCCGCAGTTCGGCTGGGGCCGTCAATCACGTCTCGATCGCCAAGGTTGCCGATCTCGTCGAACTGGTCGAAACACTGCGCGGCTTGTCGATTCAGGTGGTTGCGGCCAGCGAGAAGGGGGGCGGCAAACTGTGCGAGTGCGACTTTCACCAACCCACGGCCCTCATCATCGGCAACGAAGGGACCGGCATCACAGGCGAGTTGCTCTGCCGCTGTGACCAACGCGTCTCTATCCCGCAGTTCGGTCACGTCGCCGCGCTAAATGCAGCGGTCTCGGCCGGTATTTTGTTCTATGAAGTCTGCCGTCAACGGACCCCGCGATGAGGCGAAAACGTGTCCTTGGAACTGCGCAATCCACACAGCGTGCTGGCTGCACTGGAAACACGTCCACGGGACGTTGTGGAGATCCGCCTGCACACAGACCAAGCGAGCGGCGCATGGGCTGGCGTCGTTGCGTTGGCCGCTCAGCAACGCATACCGGTTATCCGGCGCGCAAGCCGGCAAGAGACGAGTCGGCGCCGCCCGAAGGATCAGGCCGGGAAGTCCGGCCGAACCGGGGCCGCATGCGCCCGGGTCAAGCAGCGGGACGGGATTTCATTGGATGAGCTGTTTGCCGGCGTCGAACCCGGCACCGGCGGCAGAGGGTTGTGGGTGGCGCTGGACTGCATTCAGGATCCGCACAACGTGGGCGCCATTTTCCGCTCGGCCGCTTTTTTTGGAGTCCGGGGCATTGTGCTCACGTCCGATCGATCCGCCCCGTTGGGCGAGACCGTTTATGACGTCGCTTCCGGCGGCATGGAGTGCGTGCCGTTTTCGATTCAAACGAATCTTGCTCGGTCGCTTCAGCAGGCGAAGAAAATGGGGCTGTGGATCCTCGGAGCGTCGGAACATGCCGCCGATGACGTCAAGCAGGTCGATCGCGATCGTCCCTGGGTCTTGGTGCTGGGCAACGAAGAGAAGGGTCTGCGTCGCCTCACGCAACAGAAGTGCGACGTGTTGTGCAAACTGTCTGCTCAGGGGCCGGTCACCTCGCTGAACGTCTCGGTGGCCGCGGGGGTGCTGATCGCCGCTCTCACCTCACCGGCATGAACTGTCGTGTTGCCGAGGACGGACCTCTGAATGACCGGTGGGCACGCTGATAAAAGGTTCGGGGTTCTCGAAGGCTCGGCCCACTGGCAGGCTACTCTTTCAATTTCGGTAACACTTTAGCCGTCTGGAGCAACTTCCTCACGACAGTGCATTTCGTGGTAAACGGAGAATTATTAGGAAACCAGGAAAGCAGGAATGTCGGGAATCGTCTTTCTCCTGTCTTCCTGGATTCCTAATTTCCTCATCGCTACATTCGGCTAAACAGTTACCAATTTCGCTTGAAACTCGAGTGCGAAACGAAGGTCGCCGGCCAGACAGCGATTGCTGAGCGCCAATGCTTTTCAGATGCGGCCCACCGTTTGGATGACTGTCCGGGCCGATCAGCTCTCGTGCACTTTAACGCCGAGGAAAGACAGGGCGCGCGGGATTTCGCGGTCCGACAGCAATCCGCTGAGATTCTCTGCGAAATTCGGGGAGATGTTCCAGCGAGCCAACACGGCGAACATGGCTTCGAGCTTGTTCTGGTCGAGTCGGAACTTTCGCTTCATCCAACGCGACTCGTCCGGCCTCAGGTCTTCAAACTGGCTGATCAGCAGGAAGTCGCCTTCGTTCTCAAGGTTCAAGTGCAGAGAACGCAACTCCGATGCGAGGGAATGATCGGGCGTCAAAGCGACATTCTGCGGACCGCCCCGCAGATACCGCCTGATTTCATCAGGTGCCGCCTCGACAATCTGCGCGGCGGTTTCGCACACCGCATAGATCACACTTTCGTCGACAAGGCTGGCGTCAATCCGTTCGTGGGCGACATGTTTGCTCCACGTCTCGGCCAGCAGATCCAGCTGCACGTGAGCCGGAACGCAGCATAGAAACGGAACCTCGGTCAGGTATCCGAAGCAGTCTGACTCGTCGTCGTCCATCTGCCGAGCCAGCGCAATTCTGTCCAGCGTCTCCCGAAATGAAACGCGGAACGCCAGATAGCTCAAACAGGTCTGCGGTAAGGTGTCGGTGCAGATGGCTAACATGAAATCCATGCTGGCAGAGAGCCGGGCCAAACACAACCAGAAAACGGCCGAAATCGTTGCTCTTCGCGGAAGCCCCACGACCGGATCCCACTTCTTTGGCAGTATCGGAACAGCAGGAACGACTGCGAAAGGACGAATCCCCCCGCCAAATCCATTTGGTTGACACTCTCTGTGCCGCGAGTAAAATAAAAGCAGCACACCGCTCATCCTTCCTGCTTTCTTCAGCGGGCAAACCGAGTGGACACACCCGTGCGGGTGCAGGCCGCGCCGGTCGGTAGATTGCCGGCCAGCAAGTGTTCACAACGAGTTTGCCGGCTTCCCGCTTCATTCATGCGGACGGTCTGTTCCGAACCACGGCCGCCGGGCCGTCGCGGTCCGCGGACGTTGTGGACGACCCCGGCGACGGAAGGGACCACGATGGCAAGATCCAAAGACCTGTTCGACGAGACCACCATGAGCTTCGGAGAACACCTGGAGGTTCTCCGCATCCATCTGTGGAAGGCGATCATTGGGCTGGTGATCTGCGTGACCATCGCGTTGTTCTTTGGCAATTACATCATCGACGTTGTTCGCAGCCCGATCGACGAGGCCCTGGCCCGCTGGAGCGCGAAGGCCGGCGTGACGTTTGAAGTCGAAGAAGACGTCAGCGGCGAGCGAGGCCTCTTGGACTTCCTGCGCGAGTTTTTCGCCGAAAAGAAAAAGCAGCCCCAAGAGACGAAAGGCCCCGAAGAACCCGATGAAACGCTCGCCGACCCGACCACAATCCGGATTGAGATGAAGGCGGTCGATGTGGCCAACGTGCTGCACGAAGTCGATCCGGAGAAGTTTGCATCATCGCCGGTTGAGGACGACGACCGGAAGATTTCGCTTGCGGTCTCGGCGCCGGAGTTCGCGCAGCTCCAGCAGCTCGCGGAAAAACAGGGCGAACTGACAACCGTCACGCTGAACGTTCAAGAAGCGTTTCTCACCTATCTGAAGGTGTCCTTCGTCACCGGTTTCGTCCTGGCCAGTCCCTGGGTGTTCTATCAGATGTGGTTATTCGTGGCCGCCGGCCTGTACCCGCACGAGCGGCGTTACGTCCACATCTACTTGCCGATGAGCATTGTCCTGTTCGTCGGTGGGGCGGTCTTTTGCTTCTACATGGTGTTCCCGTTCGTGCTCGATTTTCTGCTCGGCTTCAACATGATGATGAAGGTCACGCCACAAATCCGATTGTCGGAATGGATCAGCTTTGCGATCATGCTGCCGGTGATGTTCGGCATCAGCTTCCAACTACCGCTGGTGATGCTCTTCATGGAGCGGATCTCGATCTTCGAAGCGAAGGACTACCGGGAGAAACGGCGGATGGCCATTCTGACCATCTCGATCATCTCGATGCTGATGACGCCGGCCGACCCCATGAGCATGATCATGATGATGCTGCCGCTCTTGTGCCTGTACGAACTGGGCATTCTGATGTGCGGTTTCACGGTCGGCTCAAAAAGTCCCTTCGACGAGGAACAGCCCTGACCGTCGTGGGGCAGACCACTAGGGACAGACGCGGGATTGCCGAGTGTTCGTCTCGGCACGGTCAGCAGGTTTCGCTTGCTCTGCGGTCGCCGACGCATCCGCTTCCGGCTCTGTTCGGAACGACTGCACCACGAGCATGATCGCGCCGGTGACGAGACAGACGTCGGCGAAGTTGAAAACAGGCCAATGATACCCGCCGAAGGTGAACAGCAGGAAGTCGCGGACGGCGTACCAGGGATCCCCGGTCTCAGGATTGATGCAGCCGTGTAAAGCAATCCGGTCGTAAAGGTTGCCGAGCGTCCCGGCCATGACCAGCGCCAGCGAGACGGTCAACCACAGACTCACCGCCGCTCCACGCACAAACAGCCAGTAGGTCACGCCGACGATGGCCGCCACGCTCAGACCGGCAAACAACCATGCATACCCCTGACCGACCCCCCACAGTGCCCCTTCGTTGAAGCTCGTGAACAGCCGGAAAGTGATCCAGCCGTCAAGGAACAGATCACTGCTTTGCCCCGGATAACCAATCTCGCGGAACACGAGGTGCTTCGAATACAGATCGCCGGTCACGCACGCGGCGACGAGCAGGAAAAAGATGAAATACCGATTGGCGGGGACCCGCGTCATAGAGACAATTCTTCGCGCTTCCGTTCGCATTCAATGCAGTTGCGGGCATAAGGGATCGCCCGCAATCGCGTCTTCTTGATCGTCGCCTTCGAGAGCGATTTCCCTTCGTCGAGGCAGACCCGGCAGATGCCATAGGTGCCGTCGTCGATCCGCTTCAACGCGGCCGAGATCTCGTCGAGGATCTCCTGATTGTTCTCGACGACCCGCAACGAGAAATCCTGCTCGTAGGTATCGGTTCCCAGCTCAGCAATGTGGGTCGGACTCCTCGGGTCGCCGCCCCCCTCATTCCGATCCAGCGCCTCATCCGTGAGTTGTGCAACGTCGCCGCGCAGGCGCGCCCGCAGAGAGACGAGCAGTCTCCGATATTGGTCCAGTGCCGACTTCTTCATGATTGTGGGGATGTCCCATAAGGTGTCATAGTTGACTGGTGAAGGTGAAGCCTTTCATTATGCTTCGGGTGGTCTGCGCGGTCAAGTGGCCGTTCGGAAACGATCGGATCGGGATGGGGACGGTTCCTCATCCGTCTTGAGAATGTTCTCTCGCGGCACAGCACTACGTAAGGTTTTACACATTCACACGTTAAGCTTCACAGGGCTTCTGCTGTCTTGGGTCTGAGAGTTGCGTGTCGGGTTGAAAGATCCGCGCTTGGTCATTATGATTTCTTTGCCAGTAAACAGAAGATTCTCCGTGGAGAATCTTCTGTTTGTGCCCGAACAACCTCGGATACATGGACGCATATTCATGTCTCGTCACAACATGCCACAGGTTGGCGATGCCGCCCCTGCCTTCAACTTGCCGACCTTTCCCGAAGGTCGGGTCCGGCTGAGTCAATTCAAAGGCCGGAAAAAAGTTGCGCTCTTTTTCTATCCGCGCGACAACACGTCCGGGTGAACGACCGAAGCCTGCGATTTTCGCGACCAGTTGGCCGCGTTCGATTCTGCCGAGACGGTCGTGCTGGGCATCAGCGGCGATTCGGTCGCATCGCACCAAAAGTTCTCTGAGAAGCAATCGCTCCCGTTTTCGCTCCTCTCCGACGAAGACCACAAGACATGTGAGAAATACGGAGTGTGGGTCGAAAAGAACCTGTACGGCAAGAAGTCGATGGGAATTCAGCGGGCCACGTTCGTGATCGATCGGGCCGGAAAGATCGTCGCCGTTTGGCCGAAAGTGAAGGTCAAGGGCCATGTGGCGGAAGTGGTTGCGGCGACACAACGCGAATGACAACGGACCTCACGAGGTCCGCAGGTTTCCTTCGCGGACACTCTGTTGCCGGCGTATCTGCCGGACCGCTTTTTCGAGATTGCGGATGAGCGTATGCTGCATCTCACTGAGCTTCTTCAGCCCCTGTAGGTCGGCTTCTACCTAGTCCCAATCCGCGACCGAAGTGACGGCTGTCTGCGGTTTGCCCGGCGGTTGGGAATCGGCTCGAGTACGTACAGCCACTATGAGGCGAACCGAACGCCTCCCGCCGATTTGCTGGTTCGAGCGGCGCGAGTGACCGGAACCAGCCTCGAATGGCTGCTGACGGGCGAGGGTGACAGGGAAGCCGATTTGTCGGGGCCGCCTGATTCAGGAGACGATCCGGCCGTCGATCGGCTGCGTCGCTTGCTCTGGCGGAAACCCGAGCTACAACGCAGCGTGGTTGGCTTTCTCGACTTGCTGGAAGATATCGCCGGTGAGCTGCCGGACTTGAAATCGCCCACACCGGCGGGTGTGTGGGACAAGCAGGCACTCATTCCGGTCGTCGGCAGCACGGCGGCGGGGCCGGCGCATTTCTGGTCGGAGCTGGAGACGACTGCCGGAGGTCCCGAGGCCGACGCGCGGCTTGAAGAGCTGCTGCGGAAACAGGGCGACCGGTCGGTCCAGCCGGCTGAGTTGCTGGCGGTAAGCTCGGATTTGGAGCAGAGTCGGCAGGTGTCGCTGGTGCAACTCTCTGCGCCTGCGGAACTGGGCGTGGTCGAATTTCTGTCGTGTCCGAGCGTCAAGGCGAAGTGTCCGAACATCGTGGCGTGGCGCATCGACGGAGAGAGCATGACGCCGCGTTACCGAGACGGAGACCTGGTGATGACGAGTCCCGATCAACCAGCCGTTCACGGTCATCCGTGCGTAGCCCGACAGAAGGGGCAGATCGGCGTCAACTGCAAAATTTATCATCGTGAGGGTGACACAATCGTCCTGATCCCGGTCAACGAATCATCGCCGCCGCAGCGGTTCCCCGCCGAGGACTTGCTGTGGGCGTATCGCGTCCTCTATTCGGTGCGGCTCTGTGTAACGTGAGCCGTTCGGAAGCTGTTTGTCGCAGCCAAACCGACAACTCGTTGTCGCAGCCAAACCGACAACTCGTTGTCGCAGCCAAACCGACAACCCGTTGTCGCACCCAAACCGACAACCCGTTGTCGCACCCAAACCGACAACTCGTTGTCACACGCAAACTGACCACTCGTTGTCACACGCAAACCGACAACTCGTTGTCGCACCCAAACCGACAACTCGTTGTCACACGCAAACTGACCACTCGTTG
>CAZGYE010000184.1:0-1002 GCA_964530165.1 uncultured Planctomycetaceae bacterium | reverse complement strand
TCGCACCCAAACCGACCACTCGTTGTCGCACGCAAACCGACAACTCGTTGTCACACGCAAACTGACCACTCGTTGTCGGAGTCTACTGGCTCCACGGCGCATCCAGCGACGACAAGTCGTCGGTTTGGGTTCCTTTGAACGATCCACGCTTTCGATCACCCGGCAAGTCTGCGCCGGCCGGGGACGCGGGCGTGTGGGCCGACGGCGCCGTCGGCGTGGCCGTCCCATTCGTGCGCGGCGACGCAGTCGAGCACGCGCCGGGCGAGCTTCATGGCCTCGAGGGCCTGCTGTCCGTCGACGAGGGGCCGATGATCGTGCAGCACACAGTCGACGAAGCTGCTCAGCTCGGCGAAGAGCGCGTCTTCCTGCGAGACCGAGGGCCGCGTGATTTGCAGGAACGTGCCGAACACCTCTTGCTTCAGCCGCTCGACGTCGGCATCCGGCTGCCGGGCGCGTTCGACCGGCGGCGTGCCGAAAAGCAGCGAGTCGGAGGGGCTGTAACGAACCACTTCCCGCGACGTAAAATCGACGGTGACGCAGCCTTGATGCGACCAGATTTGCATCGAGCGGCCGGCGGTCGGGCAGACCCGGCTGGCGGTGAGATCGGCGATGCAGCCGTCTTCGAAACAGATCCGTGCCTGAACGCTGTCTTCATGACCGCCGAGAATCGATACCCCGAACGCCTTGACGTGACAGATCGGTGCTTTGGCCAGGTCCAGCAGGAGGTCCAGATCGTGGATCATCAGGTCGTGAACGACGCCGATGTCGGTCGAACGGAACGAGTAAGGGCTGACCCGCTCGGCACGGATGTATTTCGGCGGCCCGCACAGCGACCACGCGCAGAGGGTCGCCGGGTTGAATCGTTCGATGTGTCCCACTTGCAGCAATGTGTTGTGCTTTTCGGCCAGGCGGACCAGTTGTTCGGCCTGAGCGACATCTTCGGCCAGCGGGTTGTCTACCCGGAGAGCGGAAGAGCTGCGTGGGGGCGAAGAGGGGTCGCCG
>CAZGYE010000183.1:0-12053 GCA_964530165.1 uncultured Planctomycetaceae bacterium | reverse complement strand
TCGCCCGCACCACTATTCTCCCAAATTTCCCACCTACTTTCGAGACGCACACACGTGTTCGTATTGCCGTGTGCGTTAAAAGGATGGCGATATCAGCACCTGTTTGCTATCGTTGAGGGTGCGCGCCATCACTGGTCAGTGACGAGTTAATCAATGAACCATTCTGAATACACACAGGCGGACTTCGCCCGCAACCCGTTGATGTTTTACTATGAGACCACCCAGGCGTGCGACCTGGTGTGTCATCACTGCCGGGCGTCCGCTCAGGAAGAGCCTCACGCCCAGCAGCTCACCACCGAGCAGTCGAAAGCCCTAATCGACCAGGTGGCCACGTTTCCTCGCCAGCCGATCCTGGTGCTAACCGGCGGCGATCCGCTGAAACGGGCCGACCTGTTCCCATTGATCCGGCACGCCGTCGCCAAGGGGCTGCAGGTGGCTCTGACGCCTTCTGCGACTCCGCTGGCGACTTTCGACGCTTTCCAGGCCGCACGGGAAGCCGGCGTCCGCAGCCTGGGAATCAGCCTGGACGGCGCCGATGCGAAAACGCACGACTCCTTCCGGGGCTGGGAGGGCAGCTTCCAGCGGACGCTACGGATGCTCGACAGCGCGCGGCAATTGGAGCTGGCGGTCCAGGTCAACACCAGCATCACCCGCCGCAACTTCCACCAGATCGACGAAATCGCTGCGCTGCTTGCCACGCAGCAGATCGCCATGTGGTCTGTCTTCTTTCTGATTCCCGTCGGCCGAGGCGTCGAGGAAGAACGCATCTCGCCCGAAGAGTACGAGATCGCATTCGACCGTCTGTGGCAGCAGGCTTCTCGTCAGCTTTACGGCGTCAAGACGACGGAAGCTCCGCACTACCGCCGTTTCGTTCTTGAGCGAAGCGGTGACCCGCTGGCCGGCCCGACAGGAAACCGCAGCACCGGCCGAGAACGCAGCCATCGCGCTCCGCTGGGAGTCTGGGACGGAAAAGGCGTGATGTTCGTCAGCGACGTGGGTGAGATCTATCCGGCCGGTTTTCTGCCGCTGCAGTGCGGACGTTTTCCGGACGATTCCGTCGTCGACGTCTACCAGAACCACCCGACGTTTCTCGCCTTGCGGGACCCCGACCAGTTCAAAGGCAAGTGCGGCGTCTGCGAGTACCGCCAGGTCTGCGGCGGCAGCCGCGCTCGCGCTTATGCCGTCACCGGCGATCACTTGGGCTCCGAACCCGATTGCGTCTACGAGCCGAAAGGCACATGAGCTCAAGGAAAAAGTAAAAAGGCAAAAGGAAAAAGTAGAAATGAAGACAGAGGGAAGCGCTTTCTCCTGTGTACTTTTTCCTTTTTACTTTTGCCTTTCTACTTGCGCAGTCGTCGTCTGGCTGGCGCTCGATTGGTGGATCGCCCTTCCGGCGGCCAAGCCGTCGCACTATGTCGGCCGGCAAACATGCGCCCGCTGCCACGCCACCCAGACTGAAAGATGGAAAGGCTCGGACCACGACCTGGCCATGGACCTGGCGACGCCCGAGTTCGTGCTGGGCGATTTCGACAACGCCCACTTGGAGCACTACGGCGTCACCTCGACGATGTACCGCCGCGGAGACGAGTTCTTCGTCAAGACCGACGGCCCCGACGGCAAGCTGGCCGAGTTTCGGGTCAAGTATGTCATCGGGGTGCGACCGCTGCAGCAATACCTGACGGAATTGGACCGCGGCCGCGTACAGGTGCTGCCGGTCAGTTGGGACACCCAGGGCAAACGCTGGTTCTTCGTCAGTCCCGACGAGCCGTTCGGACCGGGTGATCCGCTGCATTGGACCGGCTCGGCACAGAACTGGAACCACATGTGCGCCGATTGCCATACCACCAACTTTGCCAAGAACTACGATGTCGGAACCGACACACACCACTACTCGTTCTCGGAGATCGACGTGAGCTGCGAGGCGTGCCACGGGCCGGGCAGTCTCCATGTCGAATTGGCCGAATCGCATTCCATCTTTTGGGACCGCCGGCATGGCTACGGGCTGGTGAATCTGAAAGACGAAGACTCGAAGACCGAACTGGAGACGTGCGCGCCGTGCCACGCTCATCGTCAGCGGGTCTATCCCGGATTCCGGCCCGGCCGCGAGTTTCTCGATTACTACGGCCTGTCGTTGCTGGAAGACCACCTGTACCACGCCGATGGGCAGATCAACGAAGAAGTGTACGTTTACGGATCGTTCACGCAAAGCCTGATGTATCGCAAAGGCGTCCGCTGCACCGACTGCCACGATCCGCACACCACGCGGCTGAAGTTCCAAGGCAACCGGATGTGCGGGCAATGTCACATGCCCTCCAAATACGACGGTCCCTACCATCACCATCACCAATTCGGCAGCAAAGGAGCGCAATGCGTTGCGTGTCACATGCCGGCCAAGAAGTACATGGTCGTCGACCCGCGTCCCGATCATAGCCTGCGTGTCCCGCGTCCCGACCTGACTGTCTCGATCGGCATACACAATGCCTGCAACGACTGTCACACCAAGCAAGAAGAAACGCCCCAATGGGCCGCCGAGAAAATTGTCGAATGGTACGGCCCCCAGCGTGCATCCGATCCGCATTACGGCGAGATTCTGTACGCCGGCCGGCGAGGAGTCGTGGGGCAGGCTTTCCAGCCTGCCGATTGGCCGGGGCAGGCTAGAAAGCCTGCCCCACACTCAGCAGCCGATGTCCAAGGGCAGCTCATTGAGCTGGCCCGGAACAAGGACGTTGGACCAATCGTCCGCGCGACGGCCGTTTCGCTGCTGGCAACCCGCTACAACTCTCCGGAGAGTCAGGCCGCCGTTCAGGATGCCCTGACTGCCCCCGAAGCGCTGAGCCGCGCAGCGGCGTTGCGGGCCTATGACGGCTGGCGCGTCACCTCACCGAACCAGGCTGCCCAGTTGCGGCAGCGGCTCGTGCCGTTATTGAACGATCCCGTGCGCTTGGTGCGCGTCGAGGCGGCCCGCCTGCTGGCACAGGTTCGTCCGACAATTCTGGACGACCAGCAGCTTGCCGCCTTGGACCGCGCGCTGGAGGAATTCAAGACCGGTCTGCTGGACAACGCCGATCAGTCTGGGTCCCACATGAGCCTGGGCATCCTGTACGACAATCTCGGCCAGACCAAGGCCGCCATCGACGCCTACCGCACGGCGATCCGTCTCGATCCGGAGGTGGCCGGGCCGCGATCGAACCTTGTCGAGGTGCTCGAACGCCTGGGTAAAAAAGACGAAGTCAAGAAGCTGCGAACCCAAGAGGCCGAGCTGCTGGCTCGCGACGCCCGGCTGCTGCCGAACAACGCCCCCATCCATTACCGGCTGGGATTGGTGCAATACCTCTTGGGACGTGAAGACGAAGCCCTACGTGCATTGTCAAAGGCCGGCGAGTTGGAACCGACTTCGACCGAATTTCTGACGGCCTTGACGCTCCTTTACGAGAAGCAGCAACGCTGGAACCTGGCCATGGACGCCGCGAAGCGGTTAATCCGCCTCGAACCGCACAACGAGATGTTCCGTCAAATGCTGTGGAACATCCAGCAGGGAGCGTCCCGGGCGGCAAGACCGATCGGACCGCAGCTTCCGCCCGAGTCGCAGTGAGACAGCTCTCGTTCGGGACCGCCGAGCAATCGCGGTCTACTGTACACTCGGCTCTTGGTCCGGATTCTTCATGGAAACCCAAACCGACGACTTGTCGTCGCTGGATGTGCCGTCAAACCAGTGGATTCCGACAACAAGTTGTCGGTTTGGGTGTCACAACGACAGCCTATGCATCATCCGTGTTACGCGAACAGTTTCGTCACCGGCTGTCCTTTGACCAACTCGCGCGGCTGGTTCAGGTGGTTGTAGATAATGGTGTCCGAGCTGATGCCGAAGGTGTGGTAGATCGTGGCCAACAGTTCGCGCGGATGGACCGGGTCCTTTCTCGGGCCGGAACCGGTGTTGTCCGACTCGCCGTGAATGAAGCCCCGCTTGATGCCGGCGCCGGCCACAAACGCCGTGTAACAGTAAGGCCAGTGATCGCGTCCGTCGGAACTGTTGGTGTTGCCGGAGGTGCTGACGCCCCGCTGCGGGCTGCGGCCGAACTCGCCGACCGCCACGACCAGCGTCTCGTCCAACATTCCGCGCTCATCCAGGTCGGTGATGAACGCCGATAGGCCGGCGTCGAGCATGGGGGACGATTGATTCTTCATGCGGTTCGTCAGCCCCGAGTGGACGTCCCACGAATGGTTGTCGGAGTTGGCCACCTTGGGCCAGTTGACCTCGACCACGCGTGTGCCGGCTTCGATCAACCGCCGGGTCAGCAGCAGGCTCTGGCCGAACGTGTTGCGGCCGTAACGGTCGCGCATCTGCTTCGGTTCTGCTGAGAGTGAGAACGCATTTCGCGCCCGGCCGGAAACAACCAGCTCCAGGGCGCGCGAGTAGTACTCGTTCAAATTGTAATCGCTGAGGGCCTTTTCCAGATCGGGCATCCCCTGGTTGATTACGTCGCGCAGGCGAGCGCGGCGTTTCAGCCGGCCGACGTAGACGTCGGGACGCAGTTTCAGGTCGTCGATCTGGATTCGATCCATCTTGTTCATGTCCATGTCGCCGCCGTCCGGGTACAGATAGTAAGGGTCATAGGCCCGCCCCAGAAACCCCGCGGTCCCCGCCTTGCCCACCACGTTACTTTCCTGTAGCGGACGAGGCATCATCACGAACGGCAGCATGGGAACCGCCGGCGGCTTCAGACGGATGATGTTGGAACCGAAGTTCGGAAAATCCTTCGGACTGGGCGGCTCCAACTGGCCCGACGCGCTGACCTTGTCGGTCGTGTAGCCGGTCAGCATCTGATAGATGGCCGCCGTGTGGTTGAACAACCCGACGGGCGTGTAGCTCAACGAACGGATCAGGGTGAATTTGTCGTTCACCGCGGCAAGTTTGGGCAGCAATTCGGTGAACCTGACGCCGGGTAACTTGGTGGAAATCGTCTGAAACGGGCTGCGGACGTTGTCCGGCACGTTCTCTTTGGGGTCCCACAGGTCGAGATGACTGGGCCCTCCTTGCAGGAAGATCAAGACGGCGCTTTTGGCCTTTCCCCATCCGGGGCTGCCGCTCTTCTTGTCGTCCTTGGCCGCGGCGTCTTGCATTTCGAGCAGGGAATCGAGGCCAAGCCCCAACATCGCCGAGCCCCCAATGCGCAACAGTTCGCGACGAGTCACGCCAAGGTGCGAATCGCAGACATCTTTGCCAGGTTGTCCAGGGATGACGAGCATGACATTGTCTCCTCAGTTCTCATCACTTGTCAGTTTGTGGTGATCGTGTTCTTAACGATTAAACAGGAACGCCGGACTGTTAATCAGGGCCCACGCGATGTCTTGCGCGCCGGTGAGGCGCTGATTCGCGAGTTGTTTCCTGCTCAGTTCGACGTCGTCGCGAAGCCGGACCAGCTTCGAGTCGACCGGCAACACGCGGTTGACGGCCGCCAGGCGGTCGCGAAGCTGTTTCAATTTCGGATCAATGGGCCGAGGCTTCTTGCTATCGGCGATGGCCTGTTGACGCTTCTTCAGCTCACGGTCGCTGTTTCGAAAGAAGTCGGAGAGCGACTTCTTCTGCGCATCGTTCCGTTTGTCTGCGGGCACTGAGAGGATCTTGGCGATTTGCGCCGGAACGCCGTTGAGGAGAATGGGATCAGCCGAGGTCGACACCGAAATGCGGAACCGCCCGATCGCGTGCTGCCCGCCCTGAAACTGCTGTTTGAGCACGAATGTGAGGGCGGTTCCGCCGCCGGCCCCCACAGTTTCCTTCGTCTCGAAGCAGGCCCTGTGCTCGGCGCCCGCTTTGGGTGCGATGGCCCAGCCGTTGCCGGCGGGCGCCACTTTGCCGTCAATGGCGGTCGCGATGTTGTAGCCGTTTTGACTGAAGTCCGCCTGAGGTCTTTCCAAGCCGATCTTCTTCGCTTTCTTGGGTTCCGTCTTCGGCGCCGCCAGCATTTCGAATTCGCTCAGCACGAAGTTTCCATCCCCGGCCCGTCCGGGCCCGTTCTTCGGATGCGTCTTGTCGGTCAACACTTCCAGACGCACGGCCGTGACGCCAACCAAATCGGTCTCGGCCACAAACTTGTAATCGCCCAGACCGTTGGCGCCCCCGGCGAGCACCGAGAGGTCTTTCTGCTTCACCAAGGTGGCGCCGTTTGTTGCCGAGAGTTCTTTCGGGTCGAGGGGAATCCACTTGGTCGCGCGGTCTTTGCGGGCTTCCCAGGCGGCCCGCTTGGCCGGCAGCGTTTTTTCGTATTCTTTTAAGGCGGCTTGTCGTTTGGCTGTTCGTTGTTGCTGCTGCCGATTGAGCTCGGCCTCTCTCGGGGCAATCTCCTTCTCATAGGCCGCGAGCTCCGTTTGGGCGTTGGCCATGTCCTCTTGGCGCTTTTTCTCCTGCGCGAGGATTTCCGGTGTCAGGCTTTTCTCGTAGTCCTTCAGCTCGGCGACGAGCTGCGCGTGCTCGGCGGGAATGCCGTTGATCATGTTCCTGCCCGCGTCGATCTCCGCTTTGGTGGCCGGACGGTTAAGAATCCGCATGAAGAGCTCGTCGATCAGGCGGGCGTCGTCCTTCTGTGAGGCGGCCAGTTTGACGATCTCGTTGTGGGGGTCGCTGATCACGTTGCCGACGGTCGGCCCGGTGACCAACGCCATCACTGGCCCGAATTGCATTCCACTGGCCCGCTCGCATTCGCAGGCCATCTCGCGTGGCGGGCGTCCGAGTTTCGCCAAGAAGCCGCTGGGCTCTTTGACGCCCGCGTCGGGCAACTGGGCCGCTCGCGTGCCGGCGGGAACGCCGGGAATTCTCGAGACCGAGCCGGTCGCGCGATGCAAGGCGTCAAAGAGCACCTCAGCCGGCAGCCGGCGGGCCAGGGCGTGCGAATAATTGATCCGATCGTCTTCGTTCCATTTGTTGGCGACGATCGACATCTGGTACGTGCGCGATTTGCAGATCGTGCGCACCAATTGCCGGACGTCGAACCCGCCGGCGATAAACTTTTCGGTCAAACGCTCCAGCAGCTCCGGATTGGTCGGCGGGTTGCTGGCGCGGATGTCGTCGAGCGGCTCGATGAGACCTCTGCCCAGCAAGTATCCCCACATGCGATTGACGTAGCTCTTGGCGAAATACGGGTTCTCGTTGGCGGTAATCCAGCGGGCGATCTGTTCGCGGCGAGACGCTTTCGGAGGCGCGTCGTATTTGACGGCGTACGGAAGCTTGGGCGCCGTGATCGCCCCGGTCCGCTTGTGCGTCACTTCGCCCTGTTCTTTGTCGAACACGATCTCGTAGAGTGGCTTTCCCGCCTCAACCGCGGTGCGGCCGATCTCGCGTTTGCCGCTGGCCGGGTCCTTCTTCAACCCGACCTGCGCAAAAAAAGCGGCCGTTTCGTAATACTGATCCTGTACCCAATGTTCGAACGGATGGTCGTGACATTTGTTGCAGCTAAACCGCACCGCCAGGAAAAGCTGCGTCGTGTTTTCCACTGTGTCGCCCGGCGTGCGGTGAATCTTGTAGTAAGAGGCGGGCGGGTTCTCCCGGTTCGATCCGCTGGCGGTCAGAATCGTGTAAACGAACTTGTCGTAGGGCGTGTTGGCGGCCAGCTCGTCGTGAATCCATTTGCGGAACGTTGCGGCGCCTTCCACGCCCAGATACTTACGATTCACCAGCAATAAATCGGCCCATTTGTTGGTCCAATGTTCGACATAATCGTCGCTCCCGACTAGGCCGTCGATCAGCGCGTCGCGTTTGGCGCGGGTGTCGCGTTTGTCGGCGAGGAACTTCCGCACATCGTCGGCGGTGGGCGGCAGACCGGTCAGGTCGAGGTACGCGCGGCGAAGGAACTCGGCGTCGGTGCACAGCTTGGCGGGGGGTGTTTTCGTGCGATTCAATTTCGCTGCGACCAGGTCATCGATGAAATTGTTTGCCGGCGGCTGTTTCCAGACGAAGCCCGTGCGATCTCCCATGACCGTCAGCGTAGTGGTCGCGTAGGCCCCTTCGAAGCGGGCCAAGACCGGCGATTCACCACGCCTCAGCGCGGTGACCAATCCGGCGAAACCGGCTTTGGCAACGTCTTTGACGCCTTCCTGGATGAACGCCTCGGTCGTCACGTCGCGGACTCGGCCGTCGCTGTAGGTCGCCACAACACGAAACTGCTGCTTCGTGCCGAGACGCTGCACGATGGGGTCCTTGGGAAAGATTTCGATTCCCGTGACGCGCGGCGAACTGAGATCAAGATTTGCCCCCTCGGCGATCCACTTGCGGATGATCTCGTAGTATGGCTCGCCCGGCCGTGTGACCTGTCCGCCCTCGTGGGGCACGCCGGCCGTTGCCTTGAGCAGCATGAGGCTGTCGTCCGGCGAGGCCAGATTCACCCGCCGCGACGCCAAGTCGTCGGTAAAGGCGCGGACGTCGAACACCGGGTCGTTGCCGCGCAGCGAAAGTTTGAATCCCGCTTTGCCTTTGTTCGCGCCGTGACAGGTGCCGGAATTGCAGCCCATCCGGGAGATCACCGGCATGCAATCGCGGATGAACAGCGGGTGCAGTTCGGCGTCGGCTCCCGCGACTTCAACGGTCGCCTTGGCCGCCAGGGGGCCGAGCGAAAAGGTCAGTTCGGCCCGGCCGTCGGCCTTGGCGCAGAGCAGGCCCCTCGGTGAGACGTCCACCACACCGCCGGCGCCGTCCACCTGGACCATGCGCGTCACATCCACCAAGTCGCCGGACTCCAAACGTCCGGTAACGAGCAACTGCACGACGTCGTATTTGCCGCTGATCTTGATCTGTTGTGGCTCAACCTCGATGGCTGCCAGCTTGTCGGCCGGATGCAGCGACTCTTTTTCGATGGGCGGTTCTCGTCTCGCCAGCGACGGGCGCTCCAGCCCGGCGGATTCTTTCGCTGTTGCCAGCGGCACCGGAACGAACTCTCTCTGCACCGCGCCTGTCTCCGCGTCGATCAGCCGCACCATGCCGTCGGAGCCGGCCGCGGAAACCACCTTGCCGTCGGGACGAAACGCGACGGCGTAGATGCCGCTGCGCTCGACGGTGGTTTCGGCAATTACGTTGACGCCTTGACGTTGATACTCGAGCAGCCGCTCTCTCTCCTTGGCGGAACGCTGAGAAGACCGTTTCGTCACGATCGTCGCGATGTCCTTGGGAAGCTTGGCGTCGAAATCGTACGCGTAAACGCCCACCTCGCCGGTCCCGTTGTAGCTGCTCCCGGCGGCGATTCGGCTGCCGTCGCGGCTGATCGCCACGCTGAACACACGCCCCTCCAGCGGGGGAAACTTGCGGATCAGGTTGGCGTCGTCGCCGATGACTCGCTTCGACTGGCGAAACACACGGTATAGTTTCGGTACGCCGTCGGCCCCGCCGACCAGGATGGCGTCCTCGCGGGGGTGCCGAGCGACCGACGCAATTCCGCCCTTGAGCGCTCCAGGCGTGATCGATGTGATGTTGTCGATGAACCGCTGTGTGGCCAGCTCCGTCAGTTTGGCCGTGCGGTCGCGGCCCACGGAAATCACGTGGGTCCCCTTCACGGAGAAAACCGTGTCGAGCGGCCAATCGTTGTGCGATCCCTGGTAGAGCACCTGTTCGCCGGTTTCGGCGTCGATGGCGCGGACGGTCTTGTCGGTGCAGCCGAAGGCGATCAGCTTTCCATCCGGAGACCAGCTCGCTCCGTAGACGGTGTCGTAAGTCACGGGGTGAGACAGCAGCAATTCCCGCTTCCCGACGTCCCACACCTGCACTTCTCCCATGCGTGCCGGCAAACCACCAGTGACGGCCAATCGTTTTCCGTCGGGAGAAAACCGAACCGACTCGATCCGCTGCGACATGCCGACCAGACGCGCCACCAACCCAGACCCGTCCGACTTGTGCAACAGCACTTCGTGGAAACCGGCGACGGCCAGCAGTTTTCCGTCGGGAGAAAAATCGAGCGACGTGATCACCGGCGGCAATGTGTAGACTGGCGGGTTCTGCATGTCGTAGCGCACTTTGGCGTCGGCCGGCGTATCGTCGACGGCGCCTTGCGCGATCCACGTCTTGATCAGCGCGATCTCGCCCTCGGCCAGCGGCTTCTTCTCTTTGGGCATTTCCGCCTCGCCATCTTCAGGCGTGATGACGTCCATCAGATAGCTCTCGTCGGGCTTGCGCGGAACGATGGCGGCCGTCTCGCTTTCACCGCCGGTGAGCAGCTTGTCGAACGATGTCATCACATACTCGCCGCGCGGCTTGGCCGGCTGATGGCAGCCGTGGCAATTGGCCTGAAAGAGAGGACGGACTTGCTGGTAGTAACTGACCGGCGCGGCGCCCGGGTTTGCCTGCGGGGGAGGTTCCGCCGCAGGCAGCGAGCAGAGCAAAAATGTCGCAACAAGCAGGATCGTCAAGGCAGTGCGGCAGGCAATCTTCAGCAACATGTCCGGCATCCTTTATCTGATTTCTGAAAAATTCGAGCAATTCGCCGCCGAGAATCTCGGAAAGCCCATTTCCCAAAACGGACACACGTCCTGTTGTGAACGGCTAGTGGTCTGTCAAAGCTGATTTGACAGGTGTTGTGGGGCAGGCTTTCCAGCCTGCCACGGCCAATCGGCAGGCTGGAAAGCCTGCCCCACACTCGGCTGTCCATGTCATTTCACCTTTGACAGATCACTGGGCCGGCTTGGCCACGTTGATGTATGCGTGAATGTGCGGCGAGCCGCGAAAGTGACACACCAAGGTCGGGCTCTCCAGCCGCCAGATGTCCCACACGCCGTCCTGGCCGATGTCGCCTTTGGGGCTGCCGGACGCATTCGTCTTGTAGAAGGCGATGTGCACCTGGTCCATGCCGCCGCCGGCCTTCACGGACTCGAGCACCTCGTGGACGTCTTCCTTGCGGTACGGGGCCATGATGTCGGCCAGTACCTTCTCCAGCAACTCCCTTTGGTCGGAGGAGAGTTCCGAGCCGGCGATGCCGGGCAACTGCTCGGCCCGCTGGCGGAGCTGAACCGCCGTCTCACGCGGCGCCTGCTTCAGCAACGCCTGCTCGCGCTGTTTGCCGTCGAGCATCCCGAACACTTCGTTGGCCCGCTTGGCTTGGTACCAGAAGACGTTGCCGGGATGGTGGGGCTTCTCTCGGAACTGTGGACCGTGACCGTAGACGATCGGTCCGCCGAACGCGGCGTTCTCCACCGAGTCACCGTCGGCGCGGAGGGTGAGGTGACGGCCCGTCATCTCGAACTCAAACTTGCCTTGGTCAGGATCCCCGAAGATCGCCACCGTGTAGCGAGGCAAACCGGGCGGCCAATCGTTGGCCATCTGTGTGAGGAATTTTTCGTACCCTTCCTCGCTGGTGATGCCTTTGAGGATGCCCTTGATGATCTCTTGCTGGTCGGCATTGAAAAACTCGCCCACAGTTGCCTCGGTGATCTTCCAGTTGGGACTGACATTGGTCCGCTTCTGATGGTCCCAGGGGAGCACCACCACCTTCTTCTGCTCCTGGGTCAAGCTGTCGTAGAGCCGTTTGACGTCGGTCTCGGCTTTGCTGTCTCGCGTGGGTCGGGCCTCGGCACGCCGTCCAGCGGCAAATACCGGCAGAGCGCCGGCCGCCACGGCCGCTGTGCCGACCACCTTCACAAAATCACGGCGAGACAAGCCGTCGTCACAGTCGGGGCAGATCATCCGTTCTTGTTCGTTCATGGTCGCTCCTCCAAATTGTCGGTCGCTGAAAAAACACGTACCACGCCTACAACTAAATATATACATATTCCAATATGATAAATCAAGTCAAACGGCCGTCTACCAGGTTTTCTTTGCTGATTCGGCGGCAGGCCCGTTGGTGGCGTGTCAAGACTGGAAAGACATGTACAGTTGAGTGTGGGGCAGGCTTTCCAGCCTGTCTCGACCAATCGGCAGGCTGAAAAGTGTGCCCCGGCCAATCGGCAGGCTGGAAAGTGTGCCCCGGCCAATCGGCAGGCTGGAAAGCCTGCCCCACGACACCTGTCAAATCAGCGTTGACGGACCGCTATACCTCACGCGGCCACACTCTGCGGTTCTTCGAGCGTTTGAAAACGCAGTG
>CAZGYE010000182.1:0-12113 GCA_964530165.1 uncultured Planctomycetaceae bacterium | reverse complement strand
AGAAAAAAGCGGAACCAGAAGCGAAAGCCGTCGCGCCGCACCGCCGCGGCCCGTCAGGCTCGCGCCCGTCAGAAGAAGGCCGACAGTCCGCAGTGGTAGATCACGACCCTATGGCACGCGGGGAGCGGGCTGCCGTGGGACTGGCGAATCGTTGTGGGAACTGCTCCGCGCGGCTCACATCGACTCCTACCAGCGAACCAACAAGGCCAGCCGTGCTTACCCTCGCAAGAAATACGAGCCACCGCCCGGCGCCCCGAAAATCCGAAACGCGAGAGAGCACGAAACCATCTTAGCTAAACAGATTCCGCACAAGGCAATGGAAACAGGTTAACGGCGTAGCGTGGCACCCCACGATTCAAATGGAATGAGACACAAGCGCGCTTTTCGACGTGGCTGGCCGGGGATATTTTGCGATCTACGCCGGCCAAAGATGCGGCTATTCGTGCTCGCCCGTTTCCGCTGTGGGATCGATGCACCCTGGATCGAGCGGCTCGATGATCGCGTAGCGTCCGTCGCACCAGCGCAAGAGATCGACCTGTTGACACCGTTTGCTGCAAAACGGAAAAAGTCTCGAATTCGATCCCGCGTCTACAGGCAATTCCGTGTGGCACACCGGGCAGGTCTGTGGTCGAATCATCGCCGATTCTCCCGGCGTCTCAGTCGCTGGACTTGCTGGTCTTCGACTTGGAATCGGTTTTCGCATCCGATGCGGAGCCGCTCTGGGACTTGCTGTCGGATTTGCCCTCGCTTTTCTCGCGAGCTTTTTTGTCGGCCTCTGCGCTCTTGCGGTACGCTTCGCTGCGGTAGTCGGTCTGGTAGAAGCCGGTTCCCTTAAAAATGATCCCCGCGCCGGGTCCGATGACCCGCTTGGCTTTCAGCTTGCCACACTCAGGACATTTGCGGATGGGACTGGATTTGATCGGCTGAAAAAGCTCCCACTCGTGATCGCAGTTTTTGCAAACGTAGTCGTATGTCGGCATAGGACTTCTCGTTATTTCGCGTAATGGTCACAGACACCGTCTGCGGGTGTTACTGGTCATCCTCTTCCAGTTATTCCGGGTCATTCGGCGGCTCGGCCTCTTCCGCGGAGCTGCTGGAAACAATTACTGTGCTGGGGCGCACCACTCGGTCGTGGAGCATGTAGCCGCGCTGAACTTCGTCGATCACCGTCATCGGTGGATGATCGGACGAGGGAAGTTGCTGAATCGCTTCGTGCAGATTCGGGTCGAACGGTTTGCCGACAGCGTCGATCGGCAGCGTCGAGTGCCGGGCCAATACGTCCTGAAACTGCTGAGCCACCATGCGGACGCCCTCGATCAGCTCGTCCACGTTGTGCGAGCTCTCGGCCGCAATCAGTGCGCGTTCGAGGTTATCGAGGCCGGGCAACAGATCGCGCACCAGCGGCAGCGCCTGGTAAAGCCGATTTTGCTCCGTCTCCTTCCGGACGCGTTTGCGGTAGTTCTCCAATTCGGCCTGCACGCGCAGGAAGCGGTCGTAATTGGCGTCGCGTTCTGCGACGGCCGCTTCGAGCGTCGGCGCCTCGACGCCGCTCTGAACAGACTCCGCTGCCACATCCGGCGCCGCCAAGTCTTCTTCAGAAGGCACACCGGCCTCTTCCTGCACCGGCTTTTGTTCGCGTTCTTGTTCGTCTTTTGTTTTCGCAGCGTTCATCACAACGTCGACCGCTACTTCGGATTCTCCGGATCGTCATGCAAACCGAAGTAGTCCTTTAATGATTCGAAAAACGACTTGCGGTGCGGGCTGACGTCGGCCCGCTCCAGTTCGGCCAATTCTCGCAACAGTTCTTCCTGCCGGTCGTTGAGCTTTTTGGGAACCTCGACCTGAACCTCGACGTGCAAATCGCCGCGTCGGCCGCCATGGGGATCAGGCATCCCAAAATCGCGGAGCCGGAACACCTCTCCCGGCTGGGTCCCTGGTGGAATGCTGAGTGTGTACCGGCCGTCGAGCACGGGCACATCAAGCTCGGCTCCCAGGGCCGCCTGCGAGTACGTGATCGGCACGCGACAAATGAGCCGCGTTCCATCCCGCTGAAACAACGGATGTGGTCTCACGTGAATGTCAACGTACAAGTCACCACGCGGTCCACCGCCGTGTCCGGGTTCTCCTTCGCCGCGCAGGCACAGTTGCATGCCGGTGTCGACGCCGGGTGGAATCTTCACTTCGAGCTTGATGTTCTTCGCTTCGCGTCCCGTCCCCCCACAATGAGAACATCTGTCGCGGATGACGGTCCCCTCGCCGCGACAGGCCGGGCATGTGGTCTGAATTCGAAAGAAGCCCTGCGACTGAACCACCTGACCGTGCCCGCCGCAGTAGTCGCAGCGATCGGGCGTCGTTCCCGGCTTGGCGCCGGAGCCGCGACAGGTGGAGCAGATTTCGCGCCGTCGAACATCCAGATCGCGTGTGCAGCCGGCAGCGGCTTCGAGCAGGTCGATGGTGATGGACGTGGCGAGGCTTTCGCCCTTGCGGCCGCTACGGCGACGACTCCGCGTCCGGCCGCCGCCGCCGAACAGACCGAAGCCCTCGAACAGATCGCCGAAAGCGTCGAAGATATCGCTGACGTCGGAGAAGCCGGTTCGGCCGTTCCCGGAGACGCCGGCATGACCATAGCGGTCGTAGCGGGCCCGTTTGTCGGCGTCGCTGAGGACTTCAAACGCCTCAGCCGCCTCCTTGAAGCGGCTCACCGCTTGCTCGTCACCGGGGTTCCGGTCAGGATGGTTGGCCAACGCCAGCTTCTTGTAGGCCTTCTTGATCTCCTCGGGAGAGGCGGCCCGAGGCACATCAAGCACCTCGTAATAATCGCGTCTGGTTGCCATCGAAACCATGTTGCGTGCTGGAATGTGTCGGGACCAATCCACCGTCCGGGTCACGACCGACCGGACTGACCGGCTCTCTTGTTCGAAACGGACCGGATGGTACCTGAGCAGCCCCGTTAGGTGAACACCAATCTGTGAGACGACAAAAGCGGGCGTCCGATGCAAAACGGGCCACCTGTGGGGAGGGTGGCCCGCCTGGCCTCAACATGGCTGTTGGATTCTCAACGCGTCGCAGAGCACATCTTCCCGAATGCGGACCGTCAACTTACCGAATGCTGCCCTCCACTTTGCGACCCTCCCCGGCCTCTTCGTCGTCGGTCTTGGTGACCAACACCTGGGTGGTCAACATCAGCCCGGCAATGGAAGCCGCGTTCAACAGCGCGTTCTTGACCACCTTGGCCGGATCGATAATCCCCTGTTTGTACATATCGGCGTACTCGCCGGTGTTGGCGTCGTAACCGGTGTTGGTCGGCTTGCCGCGCACTTCGTCGGCGATGACCGAACCGTCGACGCCACAGTTCTCGGCAATGGTGCGAATGGGCGCTTCCAAGGCGCGGGCGACGATTCGGACTCCGATTTTCTCATCACCGCGGGCTTTCACCGACTCAACCACCTCGATCGCCCGCAACAGCGGCACTCCACCACCGGGAAGGATCCCCTCTTCGACGGCGGCACGTGTGGCGTGCAACGCATCTTCGACTCGTGCTTTAGTCTGCTTCATCTCCGCTTCGGTGGCCGCACCGACAGAGATGATGGCCACGCCGCCGGTGATCTTGGCCAAGCGTTCCTGGAATTTCTCGCGGTCGTATTCGCTGTCCGTATTTTCGATCTGGGTGCGAATTTGCTGAACTCGCGACCGGACGACCTTTGTATCTCCCGCGCCTTCGATGATCGTGCACGAATCCTTGGTAACCTCGACCTTCTTGGCCTGCCCCAACTGACTCAACTCGACCGATTCGAGCTTGACGCCCAAATCCTCCGACATCAGAGTCCCCCCGGTCAGCACGGCAATGTCGCCCAGCATCGCCTTTCGGCGATCGCCAAAACCGGGCGCCTTGACGGCGCAGACATTCAAGATGCCGCGCAACTTGTTAACCACCAATGCCGTCAATGCCTCGCCCTCAACGTCCTCAGCAATCACCAGCAACGGCTTGCCCGATTGGGACGTCTTCTCCAGCAACGGCACAAAATCTCGCAGATTCGAGATTTTCTTCTCGTGAATCAGGATGTAACACTCCTCGAGGACCGCCGACATGTCTTCCACGTTGTTCACAAAATAGGGCGAAATATACCCTTTCTCGAACTGCATGCCGTCGGTGAGCTCCAGCGTGGTCGTGCCGCCCTTCCCTTCTTCAACGGTGATCACGCCGTCACGGCCAACCTTTTCCATCGCGTCGGAGATCAACTCGCCGACGGCCAGATCGCTGTTCGCCGAGATCGCGCCGACCTGCGCAATCTGTTCTTTTGACTCGACCGGTTTGGCGGCCGATTCGAGGTACTCGATTGCCGCATCAACGGCTTTCTCCATCCCGCGCCGGACGACCATCGGATTGGCTCCCAACGTGATGCTCCGCAGGCCCTCCTCATAGATGGCCCGTGCCAGCACCGTGGCCGTGGTTGTCCCGTCGCCGGCGACGTCGCTTGTCTTGCTGGCCACTTCGTTGAGCAGCTTGGCTCCCATGTTCTCGAAGGGATCTTCCAGCTCGACCTCCTTGCTGACGGTCACGCCGTCCTTGGTCACCAGCGGGTTGCCAAAACTCTTGTCGATGATCACGTTGCGGCCGGTCGGTCCCATCGTGACTGCCACAGCGTCGGACAACGTGTTGACGCCTCGCTGCAATTTGATCCGCGCACGGTCTTCAAACAGAAGTTGTTTCGCCACGCTTGTGCACTCCTCATTTCACGTGTGCTGATGTTGCTACTTGACGATCTTGGCGAGAATGTCGCTCTCACGCAAAATCTTGACTTCATCCCCTTCCACCTCGATGTCGGTTCCGCCATACTTGCCGAAGAGTACTTCCTCGCCGACCGCCACACACACGGCACAGCGTTCGCCGCTGTCCAGCAAACGGCCGGGACCGACCGCGAGAACCTTGCCACGCTGCGGCTTTTCCTTGGCCGCATCCGGCAGCACAATTCCGCCGGCAGTGGTTTCTTCCGCTTCCAACGCTTGCACAACAACACGATCATCCAGAGGTTTCAGCTGCATTATGTCGACTCCACTCTCCTCGATTTCAGTCGGCCAGGGCCGATTTTGAATTGATTCGCCAATCTCCGCCAACCTCATTGCCGACCCCGTTCGCGGAGCCGGCGAGTGGCCCTACATCATGCCACCCATGCCACCCATGCCTCCCATGCCTCCGCCCATGCCTCCCATGCCGCCCATACCACCTCCCATATCGGGCGGGTGGTCTCCGGGGTGGGCTTCTTCTTTCTTCGGTTCGTCAACGACGATCGAATCGGTGGTCATCAGCAACGAAGCCACACTGGCGGCGTTCTGCAGCGCGGTGCGAACCACTTTTGTCGGATCGACCACGCCGAACTCGAACATGTCGCCGTACTGATCTTTCAACGCGTCGTAGCCGTGCGTCTTCTCCTTGGTTTTCTTGACCCGATTGGCGACCACGGCGCCGTCCAAACCGGCGTTTTGGGCGATCATCCGCAGGGGCATTTCGAGCACGTTTTGCACCAAGGTTGCCCCGAGCTGTTCATCGCCCTGCAGCTCCAGTTTTCCCACCGCCCGAGCGGAACGCAACAACGCCACGCCGCCGCCTGGCACGATGCCCTCCTCAATGGCGGCTCGTGTGGCCGCCAGCGCGTCCTCGATCAAGTCTTTCTGCTCCTTCATCTCCGTTTCGGTCGCCGCGCCTACGTTGATCTGGGCGACACCGCCGGCCAGTTTCGCCAAACGCTCCTGCAGTTTTTCGCGGTCGTATTCGCTGTCGGTCACGTCAATTTCATTGCGAATCTGCTCGGCACGCCCGTCGATGGCCGCCTTGGAACCGGCACCTTGAACGATGGTCGTTTTCTCGGCGTCGATCCGAATTTTCTTGGCGACGCCCAGGTCTGTCAGATCGACGTTTTCCAGCTTGATGCCTAGGTCCTTAAAGATCGCCTTCCCGCCGATCAGAACGGCGATGTCCTCGAGCATCGCCTTGCGGCGGTCACCGTATCCCGGTGCTTTGACCGCCGCGACCTTCAGGATCCCGCGCAGCTTGTTAACCACCAACGTCGCCAGCGCTTCGCCCTCGATATCCTCGGCGATCACCAACAGCGCCACGCCCGCTTTCGAGACCTTCTCCAACAACGGCACCAGCGTCTTGGCGTTGCTGATCTTTTCTTCGTAGATCAGGACGCGACAGTTCTCCAGCACGCATTCCTGGTCGTCTTCATCGGTCACAAAGTGCGGCGATAGAAAACCGCGGTCGAACTGCATGCCCTCCACAAGCTCGACCTCAGTCGTGACCTGCCGGCCCTCCTCGACGGTAATCACGCCGTCCTTGCCGACCTTCATCAGCGCATCGGCAAGAATCTTGCCGATGCCCCGATCGTTGTTGCCGGCAATGGCGGCGACGGTCTCGATCGCCTGTTTGTTCTTGGCCTCGACCGGCTTCGCCTGCTTTTTCAGCTCAACAGCGATCGCATCCACCGCTTTCTGCACGCCGCGACTGAGCGACATCGGATCGGCGCCGGCGGCGATGAACCGTAACCCCTCGCGGAACATCGCTTCGGCCAGAACCGTCGCCGTCGTCGTTCCGTCACCGGCAACGTCACTGGTCTTCGAAGCGGCCTCCTTGACCAACTGGACTCCCACGTTCTCAAACGGATCCTCCAGCTCGATCTCCTCGGCCACGGTGACGCCGTCCTTCGTCACCTTCGGAGCGCCCCATCCCTTGTCCAAAACGGCGTTCTGTCCCCGCGGCCCCAACGTACTACTGACCGCTCTTGACAGCTTGGAAACCCCACCCAGAAGACTCTTGCGGGCTTCCTCATCAAAGTTCAACAGTTTTGCCACAATTTCTCCTCGATCAGCTAGATTGGGCCAAAGATGCTCAGGTTTTCGTTATTACCTAAATCCAGCAAATTCCCAAAACACACAACCGCCGACCGGTCAAGCCAATCGGGGAATGTCGAGACAGTTGCACCTCTGGGATGGAGCAATCACCGTGCCAATGGCAGTACATGATGCAAGTGACTTTATCCAAACGCTTTACGGATCACAGCTTACTGGCGTTGACATCGAAGACTGCCAAGTTGACAGGCCCCGCTGAACTGCAGGACCGCTTTCTGACAGTTCTTGCCAATTTGGGAACGCTTCCATCACCGGCAAGAGCGACTGACACACGGCCGGAACAGCATGTCACAGAATTCGGGTTCAACGATGTCGGGCCACCTAGTGCTGCGTCAGGCTTTTAGGCCGTACTTGAACCCGGAGAGGTGGTCTGATGAGGCGGTAAGCGGCTTGAAGCCAAGGGCTGACGACAGCAGACCCCCAAGGGCTCGGCGCCCTGGGCTACCTCCTTCCGCCCCTACCGAGGCTTCTCAAACATGCTCCGAGAAAGGCGTCTCTCACGGCTTTTCGCTCTGAAGACAGCGACAGACCATCTCGCCGCAGCCGGGACAGCCCTTGCCGTACTTGTCGAGGACCGCTTGCTCCAGATCGACGCCGGTGACGTTTGCAATGGTGGCCAGCCAGGCGAGCACGTCGGCGAATTCCTCGGCGCGATCTTCGCGGGTTCCGTCGCGCAGGACGGCAGCCAACTCGCCGATCTCCTCCATCAACCACATAAAGGTCCCGTCGATGCCGCGGGCCGCGTCCCTGCTCGAATACATCGTCTCGATCAGATGCTGCAAATCGGACAGCGTGAACGACTTGCGATCTTCGTGCGGATGGTTCATGGTTGGTTGCCATTTCTCTGGAAAACCGGTTTCGTGGCCATATTGGGGCTAGTCTAATTTTTTCAGAAGCGTGCGCGCTTCGGCATGGTCGGGGTCACGCTTCAGAATATTCTCCAACCGTGACTTCGCCTCGGCGTTCTGACCCGCGGCCAGGTGTGTTTGAGCCAATGCCAGCTCCAGGCGGTTGTTGCCCGGCTCGATTTCCAGCGAGACGCGGTATTCGTCGATGGCTTGCCGAAGCTGACCGAGCCCCCGGTGCGCCTCGGCCAGGATGCGGTGCGTCTCGGCATCGAGTACGTCGATGTGCAGGGCCATCTTGCCGTACTTGAGTGTCTCGGCGTACGCTTTCTGCTCCAGAGAAATTTGGGCCAGCTTCTTGCGGACGACGGGATCATCGGCATCCATGCGGGCGACTGTCTCGAGTGCGGCCTTCAATTTGCCGGTCTCGGCTAGATGCGCCTCTTCGAGTTCGGACAGCGTCTTCTGCGGCTCCGGATCATTGTTTTGTAACTGCTCCACCAACCGGTTCAGGTCATCGCGGTATCCCTTTTCGAACGTCTCCTTGTCGACGCCGAACACGGCTTTAATAGCCCGGTCGGTCGACAGGTTCCGGCGGTACGCGTCGAGCAGCTTGCGGATGCTCTTTGGCCCGTACCGCTTGGTCATGTATTGGGCATACAGTTGGCTCTGACAGTAGGTAAACTGCCAATCCTCCGGCGACTTCGGACGCACAAACCCCTCGTTAAGCGTATCGAGGTTTCTCAACTCTCCGTTGGGGACGCGTTCCAGCAGCAGCTTGTTCCACAGCGCAGGCCGAGGATACCCTTCGCTCGAAACAGCCAAGGCCTCGGTGAACCAGTGCGGAATGTTGAACCGCGTTTGCTGTAGAGTGATCACGTGCACAAATTCGTGCTTGAGGACTTTCGCCCAATTGAACGGCTTACCGGCAGCCGTCGGCGACGCCAGCGCGACAATCATCCCGGTCGATGCACCGACGGTCTGGATCCAGGGCAAACCGACCATCCGTGCGCTGAACCACTGGTGGGCCGTCAGACCCTTCCCGTCGTGATAGATCTCAAAGTGTGTGCGCCCGGGCGGTTCGAAGCCGTACTGCTTGACCAGCTCGCCGTAGATTTCTTCCAGATACTCCGCCATGTACCGGCCGAGCACCGCGTCGGCCTTCGCGTCGACGTGGATGACGAAATGCTCGGTCGTCATCGTCTGGTACTCGCTGAGAAGTTTGAGCACCTTTCGCATGTTGCTGACGCGGACGTGATACGGATCGGCCTGGAAGGCGTCGTCGAGAATCTTGCCCGCTTCTTCGGTCTTGCCGATCCGCATGTAGAGCATGCCGAGGGCCGTTTTTGGATCGGCAAGCTGGGGCATCGCGGCGATGGCGGCCTTGTAAAGTCGTTCGGCAACGTCGTACTTGCGGCGAGCGTCCAGCGTCCGGCCCAACTGAGTCAGAAAGTAACCGGGCCGAGGATTGCGCTTCGCCAGATTCCACAGCAGCGTGGCGAACCTTCCCGGATCCTCGATCGACACGTTGCCGATCGAATCGAGATTCGAAAGCAGCTCGCTGAGCTGTTCCTCGGGCGGCGGAGAGTCTTGCAGGAGATAGCAGGCCGCCGCGCGGGCCAGGGTCCGTTGATCGCTGGGATTGACGGCCAGCGCTTTCTTAACCGTGCAGAGCGCTTCTGACGTTCGGCCCGCAGCCAGATTCACGTCGGCCTTCAACCAAAGTGCGACGACCAGATGTGGATTGATCTTCAGCGCCCGCTCGGCGAACTCTTCGGCTTCATCCAAGTCGTGCTGGTCGAGCGACGCGTTGCCCAGCGAGACGAGCACTTCGGCCGCCCTCGGGTTGACGGAGAGCGCCTGACGAAACTCCGGCAGCGCCTGAGCTCGGTTGTACTTCTCCAGCAGCAGCGAGCCAGAAATGTAGTACGCCTGCCAGCTATGTTCGTCGCTCTTGAGTGCATCGGGACAGAGCGTGTTGACGACGAAGTCGAGGATTTGGGGGACGCTGTTCCAGCGGGCATACTGTGCGGCTCCACGGGCAACCAGCAGCAGCGTCTCGGCGTCTTTCGGCTGAGCACTGTTGTAGTATTGGACGAACCAGCGATACTCTTTTTCAGCCTGCTTCAACCGGCCGGTCTCGGTGAACAGATCGGCCCGCACCAAGTGGGCCAGCGGTTGTTTTTGGTCCCGCTTCATTGCCTCGGCTACAGGTTGCTCGGCGTCGGTGTACCGGCCTTGCCGAAACTGAACGTCCGCCAATCTGGCCCACAGCAACGCACTCTCAGGAGCGGACTTTACGGCCGCTTCGAGCACCTCGGTGGCCCGTGTCCATTTGCCCTGCGACTGGAGGGCGCGGCTGCGGCCGAGGGCAATCTTCGCTCGATCGGCCCCTTGCGAAGCCAATTCCGCGTAAACCCCTAGCGCCTCTTCGTACCGCCCTTTCTGCAAATGCACGCGAGCGGTCTCGAAGCGAACGGCGTCGTCGCCAAACGCAAAAGAGGCGGCCGTTAGGCTCGCGTACAAGACGACCATTCGCGGCATCGTCACGTTTTCCCGGTCGAAACCCAGTGGTTTGCAGGCAAGAAGTCGATCAGACCTCCTCGGTGTTGACGGTATCTCATTGGGTGCGATTCTTCAACGAAGATTCAGCCCCCCATGGGGGCGGTTGCGTTGTTCGCAACGTTGTTGGAGGTGATGGTTTGTGTGAGGTGCGGAATTGGTGATCCCCGCGAAGCGGTGCAGATTGATCGAGGTTTGTTGTGCGACGGTCTTTTTTTAGAGAATTTTCGACCAGAGCGCTTGCAATCCGGGGATGTGTTGCGTCGTATTACGGGCGTCACGCTCCCATCCGAATCACCGAGTCGTTGCGGGACCGGTCTCGGCGGAGCACTCGAATTCGAGCGGGTCCATTGCTCCATGGCGGCACGGGCCATCGCCGCAGCCGCCCGAGCCCCTTTCAAGCCCCGTCGAACCCCTTGCGCCACCCGAACCCACCCCGCGACCCCAACGCCGGCCCCAATTCATCATCGACAACGCAACCGCCTCGTCGGCCCCCGGATGAAGCCGCAGAATCCACGTGAGAAGCCCCAAGACGGAGCATCACGCCGCAGGGAATCGCGGGTGATCCCAATGTCCCCCGAACTGCGGCCGTACCTGGAAAACGTTTTCGAGCAAGCCGAACCGGATTCAGAGTACGTCATCGCGCGATACCGCGACACGAACGTCAATCTGTGAACGCAACTGCTCCGGATCATCCAGCGAACCGGCCGAAAGCCCTGGCCTCAACTTGTTCCTGAATCTTCGGAGCATCCGGGCGGTCGCGGCAAAGCACTCGCTGCAAACCACTGGTGAGCACTTCGCCAAGACGGTGCAGAATCCGGCGCAGTAGCCTGCCGTTTCGGCTCGCAACGGCTCGCAACCCGAATCGGGAGCGCATGGGGAAACCCCTGTTTGACAGGGGTGTGCGACATCTTGCGAAGACTTGCAAGAGAGTCCAGTAGCGGAGGAGGGACTCGAACCCTCCCGCAAATCATCGGGAAAAACCGGCCATTCTGAAACTGGCGACGCAGAATCCGACGCAAACGACGCAGAATTGCGGCGCATCGCCGTTGAGCTTCGCGCTCGGTTGTCGGCCGATGATTGCCGCCGGCTTGCCGATCTGCTGACTAGCGGAGAGAGCAAAGGAAATGCCTGATGCTGCTCGACTCAACGGCGACATGGTGACGACTCGACGGAGAACACCGGTTGACAGACCCGTGCAGCAACCGAGGCCGGGGTGCCTGCCCCCACCGGCCAGTGAGACAAGTTGTTAATGCCGTGGGGAGAGTTTTTTCAGAAAAGCAGGCTGTTCAGTTTTTCTTCAGAGTCTCGGCTTCAACGACGAAATCGGTCAGCGATGCGAGAGGCGACACCCGGAACGAGACTTAGGGAATGTAGGTCAGGCTCCTGCCTGACGCTGACGAGGTATGATGTCGCACGCCTCAAATGTCAGGCAGGAGCCTGACCTACTCAACTCGACCAAGAACACCTCGATCCGCCGCCTTCGTAAGCTGTTTTTCGGTGCGCGGACGGAAAAGACTGATGCGGTGCTGGGACGCTCAGCCGACTCACCCGACGGCCGCGCATCAGGCCAGACCGCAGGAGACGGCAAGCCGTCCGCGGAGGAATCGGACGAAACAGAGTCTGACGAAGCCGCCGCGCACACCTTGTCCGTCGCCATGGAAATGTCCTCCTGACAAAATTCCACAAACAACTGTCCTGCCTCCCCTGAAATTGGAACGACCGGCCGGTTCTTAAAACAACATCCCTTACCCGAGCAATCTAACCCAAACGTCATGAAATCAAGAAGAGCAAAACCAC
>CAZGYE010000181.1:0-12122 GCA_964530165.1 uncultured Planctomycetaceae bacterium | reverse complement strand
GGGGTCGCATTCGCTCCACCACAGCCACCCTTTAATCGAAACTGACCCACTGCCCTCTCGGCCTGTTACGACGCCTCAAAAAACCGGTCCGTGCTGCCGCCCTCCTGGACGACGCGTATGCGAACCTGCGCAGCACAGCGAGGACACCAGGCGACGTAAGCGTCCTGCTGCGAATTGAGATGCGCGCGAACGTACACGTTGCAGCATTTCATGTGAACGCCGACAAACGGCCGTTGCTGGCCGGTTTGGGAAGTGTCGTCAGTCGCCATCGGAGATTTCCTGGCGCCACGTCGACCAATGGGCTGCCCGAGAAGGTCACGGCATCTCTCGGCTACCGCCGGAGTCAAGTTGTACGAGAAACCGGCCGATGGAATCAACTGCAATGACGACGACGGGCCGGTCACGGCGAAAGGAATTTCTCCAGGCGGTCGAAGCCTGCCTCGATGACGTCGATGCTCGTCGCGAACGACAGTCGTACGTAGCCGGGCGCGCCGAAAGCGTCGCCGGTGACCAGTCCGACGTTCGCTTCCTCCAACGCAGCCGTGCAGAAGTCGCTGGAGTTCTCGACGGTCTTTCCGCCGCCCAGCAGTTTGTTGAAGTGCCTGCTGACGTTGAAGAATACGTAGAACGCACCGCCCGGCGCCGCGAAGCTCACATCGGGCAGCCTTTCGAGCCGATCGAGCACGTAGCGGCGGCGTTTGGCGAATTCCTGCCGCATTTCCTCGACGCATTCTTGCGGGCCGGTGAGCGCTCGAAGAGACGCATATTGGCTGACGCTCGACGGGTTCGACGTTTCCTGGCTCTGTAGCTTGCTCATGCCGGCGGTGAGTTCGACGGGTCCGATCGTCCATCCGATCCGCCAGCCGGTCATGGCATACGTCTTGCTGACGCCATTGACAATGACGGTTCGTTTGGCGACCTCATCGCCGAAGGTCGCGAAGCTGCGAAACTCCGATCCCTCATAAACGAGTTTGTCGTAGATCTCGTCCGACATGACGAAAACATCCCGCTCGACGGACACTTTGGCGAGCGATTCGAGCGTCTCAACCGGATACGCAGCACCCGTCGGATTGCACGGGTTGTTGAGCATCAGCAATTTGGTGCGGGGGGTAATTGCCGCTTCGAATTGTTCTCGATTCATACAGAAGCCGCTCGCTTCGGTCGTCTCGACGAAGACCGGCGTCGCGCCGGTCAACTCGACCAGGGCGCTGTAGCTGACCCAGTAAGGGGCCGGGATGATGACTTCGTCTCCTGGCCCGCACAGCGCGGTCAGCACATTGTGAATCGAATGCTTCGCCCCGTTGGAGACCGCAATTTGGTTTGGTTCATAGCGCAAGCCGTGATCCCGCTGGTAGGCGTCGCAGATGGCCTGTTTCAGTTCGGGGATGCCGATGGGCGGCGTATAGTGCGTGTGGCCGGCATCCATGGCAGCTTTGGCGGCCTCGCGGATATGGACCGGCGTGATAAAATCCGGCTCGCCCAGCGTGAACTCGTAAACCCTCACGCCCTTGCTCTTGAGTTCCTTGGCCTTGGCGGCCGCGGCAATGGTGGCCGACGGCTTCAGATTCTCAACGATGGTGGAAAGTTGCATGTCACGGCTTCCTTCAGTTGAACAGAGATGCGTGCTCAGTATTGTTCAACCGGTTTGCTTTTCCGTCAAGGCATCCGCCCAGGCGAGTGGGGAATCGGTGAGAATTCCCGGCGTGGCTATCGCCGAGCTTGGGTTACGTCGACACGAATTCGTCGGGCGAAGGACACTTACGATGTGGCCCGCATCGTCAACGGCTTGCCACTTAAGGATTTCCGCTTGACGGAATTTTCAAAACCTACTATAAAACTTCGTAAATGGCGTGATCTAAGTGAATGTACCTTTATCATTGGCGGAAACGCAAAAGTGAACGGAGTCTACTGCTGGTTGTTTCACCTTTTCGGGTGCCGGTGTGAAGCAACTGTTGGCTGAACGGTACCCGCCACTGTATCCACAGGAGCCAAAGGAAATGGCAGCAAGATCCACGTCGAAGGGCAAGGCGTCCACTTCCCGCAGCAAGTCGAAGAGTTCCACCAGGTCAACGAAGGCCAAGAGTGGAACCGCTAAGTCGACAAAAGCGAAGAAGGGCGCCTCCAAGTCGACAAAAGCGAGAAGCGGTGCCTCCAAGTCGACGAAAGCAAAGAGTGGTGCTTCCAAGTCGACAAAAGCGCGAGGCGGCGCCGCCAAGTCGACGAAAACGAAAAGTGGTGCCTCCAAGTCGACAAAAGCAAAGAGCGGTGCATCCAAGTCGACAAGAGCGAAGAGTGGCGCCAAGAAGACCACGTCTCGCTCGACCGCTTCCAAGTCGACGAAATCCAAGAGTTCCTCGAGCAAGCGGTCGACCACGGCCCGGAAGTCCGCCAGCCGGTCAACCAAAGCCAAGAGCGGCAGCCGGAAGTCGACCACCCGCAAGAGCCGCGGCTCGAGCAAGAAGTAACCGCAGTCCCGCGCACACGGTTGCCACAATACCGAACAGGCCGAGCGTGACCGCGCTCGGCCTGTTCGCATCGTGTTGCTGAGCGGCCCCGCAGGGAATCCTTAGCAAAGAGTTCTGATTCAGGCAAGCCAGGCTGCCAACAGGCCGGTCAGCACGATGCCGTCCCAGGTTCCGGCCCCGCCGATGCTCACGGTCCCGGCTGCGATTGTTTTGAAGTCTTTCCAGTGCAGCAGATCGGCGCCGACAAGCGGGCCGGTGATCCCCGCGACAAAAGCGACCGGTGCACGAAAATCATCGAACGCACGATCGCCGAGGCCGAGCCATGTAACCGACAACGCAATCAACGCCGGCACGAAGGCGGGCAACGCGATGCCCAGTTTGGGGATCGGCCGGGCCAGCCGGTAACAGACGAGTATGTTCAGGGCGGTCCCAATCAGCATCACCGTTACGACCGTCGATCCGCCCGCAGAAATGACCCGCATCATGTGAATTGCCAGCAGCACCGGAATGACACATCCGCCGAAGTTCACCGCCACGACCATTTCTTGCCGCAGCCGCCGATACCGCGGCAACACGTTCCAGCCGCCCAGTGGTCCGAAGACGGGCACGATGACTTCTTCGTCGAGCGGATAGCGGGCAATCGGCAAGTTGATCACCGACCCCAGTACAAGACCAATCAGCACCAGCACGGCCTGCGGCCCGCTCAGATGCAGATTCAGCAAAGCCCCCTCGGCGATATTCCAGAACACGAACGGCGCCAAACAGGTCATGAAGAACAGCAGGCTAAGGACCAGACAGCCGGTCAGCCGTATCACGCGAACGGGATCGTGTTCGGAGGGAGGAAACATCGGCTTCCTGCGGCGGATGTCAGTGCGAAGCGAACCGTGCAGCCGCTCGTCGGCAAACACTCCGGACGATGTGGTCCAGTGACAGACACTACCGTTGGGACTACTGACCTGTCAATTTAGGAATGACGAAGGCAGCCGTCGTGGTTACAATCGGAATATGGCTGGAAACTCATTCGGACAAACATTTCGCATCACCACTGCCGGCGAGAGTCACGGGCCGGGCAACGTCGTGATTCTCGACGGTGTTCCGCCGGGGCTTCCGTTGAGCGTCGATGATTTTGCGGACGATCTCAGCCGCCGCCGGCCCGGTCAGAGCAAGATCGTCACGCAAAGGCAGGAAGCCGACGAACCGGAAATTCTTTCCGGAGTCTTCGAAGGACGTACCACCGGAACCAGCCTGGCGATTCTGATCCGCAACAAGAGCCAGCGCAGCCGCGATTACAGTGACATCAAGGACAAATACCGCCCCGGTCATGCGGACTACACCTACGACGCCAAATACGGGTTCCGCGACTACCGGGGCGGCGGACGCGCCAGCGCCCGCGAGACCAGCGTCCGCGTGGCGGCTGCTGTGGTGGCGAAAAAGTTGCTCGCCGCTGCGCTGGACGCACGCATTGTCGGGTACGTCGTGCAGGTGGGGGACGTCCGGGCAAACATTGACGACCCGGCTGCGGTCACGCTCGAAGAGGTCGAACGTCTTCCCGACGGCGAACCGAACATTGTCCGCTGCCCCGACTACGAGGCGGCCGCGAAAATGATTGAGCTGATCGAAGAGGTTCGCGGTCGGGGAGATTCGATCGGTGGAGCAGCCGAGATCGTGGCAACCGGGATCCCCGCCGGCCTCGGCGAACCGGTGTTCGACAAAATCAAAGCCGATCTGGCAAAGGCGCTGTTCAGCCTTCCAGCCGTGCTGGGAGTGGAATATGGCATCGGTTTCGGTTGTGTGACTCTACGCGGCAGCGAGAACAACGATCTGTTCGTCCCCGAACCGAGCGATTCTCCCGATGAGGGGCCGCACATCACGACGGCGACCAACCGGCACGGCGGCATACTGGGGGGCATCACGACCGGCCGGCCGATCGTCCTGCGTGCTGCCGTCAAGCCGACCAGCAGCCTTCCCATCGAACAACAGACCGTGACAGACAAAGGAGAACCGACCACCATCCGCACCAAGGGACGACACGACCCGTGTCTCTTGCCACGATTCGTGCCGGCGGCCGAAGCAATGGTCGCCATCGTGCTGGCCGACCATTGGCTGCGGCACAGAGCACAATCCGGCGGTTAGGATGAATGTCCGAGCACATCATGCGAATCACTCTCGATTACGGCAAGACCGGCCTGGAGGTCGAGCTTCCCGACAAAAACGTTGTCGGACCGCTGGAATTGCAGCCGGTCGAGCCGCTTGCGGATCCTGAAGCAACATTAGCAGATGTGCTGGCGCGGCCGAACGGGGCGCCACCATTGCGTGAGTTGGCACGAGGGAAAACGTCGGCGTGCATCTTGATTTGCGACGTCACCCGGCCCGTGCCGAATCAACTGCTGCTGACGGGCATCTTGCGTGCGTTGGAAGAGGCGGGAATCCCGCGTGCCGAGATCCTCATTCTAATTGCCACCGGCTTGCACCGTCCGAATGAAGGAGAGGAGCTCGTCGAACTGGTCGGGCCGGAGATTGCCGCGAGCTACCGCATCGAAAACCACAGGGGCAAGAATCTCAACGAGCACACGTTTCTGGGTTCCTCACCCCGCGGAGTGCCGATCTGGATCGACAGCCGTTATGTCCAAGCCGACCTGAAAATCGCGACCGGGCTGATCGAGCCGCACCTGATGGCCGGTTACTCCGGCGGTCGCAAGCTGATTTGTCCGGGAATTGCCGCGCTGGAAACGGTGAAAGTTTGGCACGGTCCCGATTTCCTGGAACACCCGAAAGCCGATTGCGGCATTCTCGACGGAAATCCGGTCCATGAGGAGAACACGGGCATCGCACGGACGGCCGGCTGTGATTTTGTCGTCAACGTCACGCTCGACAGCGGCCGCCGCGTTACGTCGATCACGGCCGGCGATATGGAACAGGCGTTTCTGGAAGGAGTGCAGTTCGTCGAAAAAGTTGTCCGCGCCGAAGTGACCGAGCCGTGTGACGTCGTCGTCACCAGCAGCGCCGGTTATCCGCTCGACACATCCTTTTACCAATCCGTCAAAGGTCTGATCGGCGTCCTGCCTATCGTGAAAAAGGGTGGTACCATCATTATCGCAGCCAGCCTGTCGGAGGGGATCGGCAGCCCGGAGTTCGCACGCCTGTTTGACGAGAACGAAACCCTCGACTCCTTCATGCAGCGTATTCTCGGCCAGGATTACTTCGTGCTCGATCAATGGCAGCTAGAAGAGCTGGCCAAGGTTTGCCGCAAGGCCCGCGTGAAATACGTCAGCGACGGCCTGTCGCCCGAGACGTTCAACCGCCTGTTTGTCGAGTCAGCTCCGAGCGTCGAGCAAGCGGTCGCCGATGCACTGACCGAATACGGGCCGCAAGCGCGGATTGCCGTTGTCCCCAAAGGACCCTATGTCCTGCCGGTGTTGACCGCCGGCGTGTGATGCTTATTCATCCGCGTCAACATAAGAGAACTGTAAAGTGATTTGCTTCCGCGGCAGCGGCGTTCCGTCGACTTCGACATGCGGATAAACGAAGAAATTCAGTGGTCCTTCCTGTGACTTTGGCACCAGCGCAATGTCCCGCCCCACGGAAAATGTCACCCGATCCGGGGTCAAGCTGCCGAAATAGTAATCCTTCAACGACGGATGTTTGTCCGCTTCGGAGATGTCGACCGGTATCCATCCCCGTTCGTCGGTGTGGAAGAATGCCCAGCAATGGTATCCGCCGACTTTTCCGTGCTTCGCGTCCGTCGGGATCGAGAACCCGATCTCGAACCGGGCTGGGACGCCCTGCGATCTGGCAAGTGAGAGGAACAGACTGTGAAAGTCGGTGCAGTTGCCATACCGACTCTCGCACACCCAAAGCACATCTCCGTTTCCCCATCCGGTACCGACTTTCTTGTAGGTGACGTGTCGGTCGACAAGGTCGTAGAGCTGTCTGGCAAGCTCGGGAACGTTGTTGCTGAGAGGGATGCGGCTCAACAGCAACAACGGTTTCCCCTGAACGGGGACTTTCGCACTTGCCTGCAGAAATAACCGTCGCTGACGCTGCGTCAGCTTGCGGGAGGTCGCATCACGATCGTCGGATTTCAGCGCGAGGATTTCGCGGCGCTGGATGTGGTAGGGGACATCGACCAAGAATTCGCCACTTTTCGGCGCCGATGTCGCAAAATAGAGAATTCGATTGTCGTATTTGGGTTCGGTGTGGAAACTCGGTTCGACCGGCAATTGGTAAGCCAGCGGCTCCACCTGCTGATCCGAACTGGAAGTCGGCACGGGCAACCACACGCGCACAGTCCTGCCCGGTTCGAGGCCAGACACGCTGAACCGATAGTGAAACCGGAACGAACGCATACGAGCCGATCGACTAGCGTCGGAAGTCAACTCCGAACTAGTCGCGCCGGAAGCCGCACGTTCCTGTTTCTCGTCTTGACCACGATCTTCGGCGGACAACTGCGCGGGCGGTCCGCCGCATCCCGTCACCAAAGGCAGGAACAGCAAAAGCCAAATTCGAATCGGCACCTTTATCATAACGAATCATTATGATAAAGCATTGACATGATTACAATATGTTTTCGATCAGTTTTGAGAATCTGTCAATCTGCACCCTTTATGTCCTGACAATGAACACGTGAAGTGATGTCCGTTGCCGAGAGAAGCTGTGGTGAAGGATGCCCCGACCTTGCGCCACCGAACACACACGCTGCAGGTTCGCGGGCGAAAAGCTATGGCACTCGCGCGGCACAGGTCGGGCTTTTCTCGTCGAAGATGCCGAGCCGTTCGAAGATCAGCTTGGCCATCTCCCGGTGGCCGTACACGCCGGGGTGGATGCCGTCGTCGGCCAGCCAGGGGCGTAAGTCTTTTTCAGTCGGTTTGGCTCGCTTCCAATGCGCCCAGTGATCGACGCAGGCGACGTCGAGATTGAGGACCGTCTCGCGGATGATCTTCACGTAGGCGCGCAGATCAGCGTGAGTTCCCGCCCCATTGAAATTGATGTGGTTCGGCGTGTTGAGCAACACGAGGGCGCCCTTGTCACGGAGATGAGTGACGATCTGCTGCAAGTTGTCGCGGAAGATCTCACGGCCCTGCTGACCGAGCGTGGCATCGTTGAGCCCGATCATCACCGACACGACGTCGGGGCGAAATCGTGCGGCGCGCCAATCCAGGTTCTTCAGCAGCCCTCCGGACCGCTCGCCGGCAACGCCCGTGTTGATCACCACGTCGAGAAACCGCCGCAGCTCCCAGCGAACGCGCTCGGCAAAGTGCTCGGTGAAACTTCGCCGGCCTTGGGTGTACTTGGCGCCGTGAGTGACGCTGTCGCCCGTGAAGACCCACGTGACCGGTTTGCTACCACCCAGCAATCGGCTGATCGCCCGAATGCCGGACAGGCCGGGCGTCGGGGACACGTGAACCTGGGGCGGCTCGACAACAGGCGCGGAGTCGCCGACTTCACCGGCAAGGGCAGGCTCTTCCCAGTCGATCACCGGACTCGCCGATTCTTCGACGACACCGCCGTTTTGATTTATCAACAACCGGCGCCGCGAACGCGAACCCCCTGCCAGGGGATACGAACGGCTCGACGATCCCGACCGACGCATCGCCCTCTCCAATTCCTATGCTGTCATGCCCGATCTTCTAGTGATCTGTCAAAGCTGAAATGACGTGTACAGCCGAGTGTGGGGCAGGCTTTCCAGCCTGCCACGGCCAATTGGCAGGCTGGAAAGCCTGCCCCACGACACCTGTCGAATCAGCTTTGACAGACCACTAGTATACCGAGACGGCAACCGCATGTGGAGGATGTCTCAAGAATTTGACGCACAACGATTCGGACGAACAGTGCTTACGGATGCTCGACGCAGCAAGCAACCCGGCAATACTTTCGCCATCTGGAGCAAGTTCCTCTCCACAGTGTGTTTCGCGGCAAGAGGATGATGATTAGGAAACCAGGAAAGCAGGAATCTCGCGAATCGTCTTTCTCCTGTCTTCCTGGGTTCCTAATTTCCTCATGACTGCATTTGGCTAAATGAATTGTTACGACACCCGGTTTTTCGACGAAACCGGGTTTCTTGGAATGCCCGCCTCATTCACTACGTCGCACGGTGATCTTTCGCGTGCTTTCGCTCTGTTGAACCTTCGCCAGCACAACCGTCAACACGCCTTTTTTGAACGTCGCGGCCACCCGCTCCAGATCGACTTCCGCCGGCAGCGGAATCGCGCGATGGAACGAACCGTACGCGCGTTCCATCCGGTAGTAATCCTTCTCTTTTTCCTCCTGCTCGATCTTCTTTTCACCGCGAATCGTCAGCACGTTGTCAGACAGACTCACGTCAAGGTCGTTCTCATCCATCCCGGGCAGTTCGGCGGTGACTTGGATTTCGGCGTCCGTCTGGCTCACGTCGATTCTCGGCGAAACCGGAGACGCGACACCGGTCTCACCACCGAACGGCGAGAGGTCGAATCCCTGAAAGAAATCCTCGAATAATCGATTCATCTCACGTTGTAGCGAAAGCAACGACGGACCTTCGTCCCCGTGGCTGCTCGGCCGACCTCGAAGTAGTCTCCCGGGCACTAAGTCTGTGATCTTCATGTGTGGTCCTCCATTGTGAATGGCAGAGTGTTTGCGATCAGCAAGGCGTCGACGCCCATGGTATCGTCGAATCTGCCCGGCGACGCTCAACCGGCATTCACGGCAATCTTCTTGGATCTCCCGTGCTTCGACTTGGGAAGCACCACTCGCAGCACACCGTCCTTGACGACAGCCTCGATGCCGTCGCGGTCGATCTCGTCAGAAATTGTGAATGCCCGCTCGAAATCACCGACTTCGTACTCATGACATGCCAGCGTGTATCCTTCCAGTTCGAGCGGCTGGACGGCCGCCTTGATCGTCAGGACGTTCTTTTCGAGCGTAATGTCAGCCTCGTTTTCGTCAGCTCCTGGAATGTCAGCGACCAACAGGATGGTCTCTTTGCTTTCGACAATGTCGACTCGGGGACGGAACACCGTACGCGAGACCGTCCGGTCCACGCCCAGCGGGCCCTGAGATTCTACTTTGGTTGCCGGTGTTTGGCGTGTCATTGGTTTCTCCTTCGCTACTGATGAATGCGTTCCGATGATCTAGGCCCCTTGGACGACGACCTTCTTGGGTCTCTGCTCCTCGGGCCGATGCAATTTCAGGATGAGAATCCCTTTCTTGTAACTTGCCTCGGCCTGTTGCGGATCGACGTCGAATGGAAGCTCCACGGTCCGTGAGAACGGCTCTGTCAACCGTTCCCTGCGGTGATAGGCTTGTCCCTCGTTCAACCGCTCAGCCGGACGCTCTCCACCGATGGTGACCGAATCGGTCGTCACCGTGACATTGAGACGATCGGAGTCCAATCCGGGCAACTCGGCTGTCAGCGCCAGACCCTCTTCGCTCCGCCACACGTTGATCGCCGGAAACTCGGAGTGGTTCACGCACGCTTCGGGCCGATATCCTGAAAACAGCCTATTCATCTCATGTCGAAGTTGGCCAAATTCCCGCCAGGGATCCCAGTGTTGTGTGACGCGAAACATCTGTTTGTTCTCCTTACTTGCGAAACCTTACGTTTGTGTTCTCTACGTGATGCAACCGCTGTGCCAATCCGTATCGGCCGGGTGTCTCCATTTCGGTCGCTTGCGGCGAACTGCGGTCGAAGACGGACTGAATGTGGCTTGTCCGATCCAACGAGAAGGTCTCAAGCAACTAATGATTAAGGGGTTGCGCCTTCGATCTGACTGGAATTGTCAAGAAAGTGCCGATTTGGCAAACGGCACACAGTTGTCATTTTGGCAGGCGCGGCCGATCGGAGCCGGAATCGCCAACCTGCCAAAATGACACCTTCCATCAGCGTTTTCAGTCCGGCGGAGTCTCATTGACCGCCGGTGTGTCCCCTACATCAAATTGAACAAGTTACGGGAGAGTTTTTTGCTGAGGCAGATTTTCAGGAAGACCTCAGACAACTCATCCGGTCTTGAACAAAAGGCCCAACGTTCTCGAACGTTGTGGGGAGGCTTCTGCCGATTAACGTCGTTAGCCGGGGAGTAAACCATCTCAATGACGACTCGTTTCGCGGGCTCGCGATCTCTGGACGAACGGCGGCGGCGGCGTTTGGCGGCTGAATCGAACAATCCAGATCTGAACAACGACCTGCCGGTGTCGGAGGATTCGCCGGCGCGGGCGGATGCAGACGACTTCTCGCAGCAGTCAGCCGCGGTGCAGTTTCCACTGCACAAAGTCATCTCGCAGAAAATGTGGAAGCACTGGGCCGTGGCGTTTTTCGGCTTGGCGTTGGGTGCGGGCATCCTTTATTGCGGGCATCACGCTGCCGACCTGGAAGAAAAACTCGGTCCAGGTTTCGCCCGATTGTTCAACCTGTCGAGCGGTCCGGTGTTCCGGTGCTACCGTAGCATCTTGCTGATTCTCTCGGGCCAGTTGGCCCTGTTGATTTTCTGGGCGCGATCCCGCAGCCTGCAGGACTTTGCGGGCCGATATCGCCTGTGGGTTTGGGTGGCGGGTGCGTGGTTCTGGTTCGCGTTTTCCACGGCCAGCGGCGCCCACCATGCTTGGAGCGAGTCAGTCGTTTGGCTGTGGTGGGATGCTCCTCTACGAAACCGAACCACGTTGTGCTGGCTCATTCCTGCTGTACTACTGGGCGCAGAATTGTTGTGGATGATGCACCGCGACATGCGCGGCTGCCGTTCGAGCCTCAGCATGCTGTGGCTGGCTGCCGGCCTGCTGCTGACGGCCGGTGTGCAGACGCTGCTGACCGACGTGGGTTGGAGTGAGTTGACGCAACCGGCCGTGGCGATGGGCGGAGTTTTGTGCCTCTTCACGAGCATGCTGTTGCACGCCCGGCACGTGATCTACCAGTCCGCCGAGCCACCCCAGCGACGGCCGTTCCGTTTGCCGATTCGTCTTCCACGAATTCGCTTGCCCAAGTTGCGTTTCCGTTCCCACAAGCGAACGCAGAACCTGTCCGTTGTCGGTGCAGACAACAACGACTCGCCGTCGTCCGCGATCAAGACCAAGACCCAAGTGAAAGCGGACGCAGCGGCGCCGAAAGTCGCAGCGTCTGAGCCAACCGCGGGCCAGCCCGCCACCAAGAAAAAGGCAAAAGTCCGTCCGAAGACCACCGAGTCTACTGAAGCAATGCGGGAGATTTGCCTCGATCGGCGGCCCGATGAAGAACTCCTGAAAGGGCTCAGCAAGCGCGAGCGTCGAAAATTGCGAAAGCAGTGGCGCGAGCAGAAGCGGTCTGCGGCAACGTAACCTCTTCTGAGTCCCGGAGGGACGTTAGATGGTAGCCCAGGGCGCGAGTTTTGAAGTTGCGCTTTCCGCAAACGCACGAACCGTCATTAGCCCGAAGCGCTAGCGAGGGAATCACTTGTGACGAGCGGTCCCCCTTGCTAGCCCGGATTATTCATAGGTTGTCGCCGTGGCACCCAAACCGACAACTTGTTGTCGCATTCCACGGGTTTCACGGCACATCCAACGACGACAAGTCGTCGGTTTGGGTTTCTATGAATAATTCGGGCTAGCGCTTCGGGCTACGACGCTTTTCCCGTAGAAAACGACCGCGCGCAACTTCAAAAGGCGCGAGCCCTGGGGGCCGGGATCGAGTCCATTCTCCCCGAGCCCCAGCGGGGC
>CAZGYE010000180.1:0-12256 GCA_964530165.1 uncultured Planctomycetaceae bacterium | reverse complement strand
ATAACTCGATCTTGGGTGGGCTCCTTTTCCATCACCGCCGAAGCGGCCCACGCGTGGCAGTATCCATGCCATTCCGGCGCGTCCGGATCAGGTGGATGATGACCACGTTCCCAAGCAGCGGCATGACGTCCCGTGATCCGATCGTACTTGGCCAGGGGACCGAGCAGCCCGCCCTCTCGCAGAGGCCACCAGTATCCCGACCAGGGAGTCTCTTCGGAGTAGGCACTTTCGATCACCGCATCTCGCGAGGGAATGGCTTTTGCAAATGAATCAGCTTCCTGAGGAGCGGGAGTTGCGGCCGAACGAGGATCATCTTTTGAAGCAGGAATCACCTTCAGGAGTCGGGCGATCGTGGTCCCGTTGTCGACATAGGCAGGCCAGGGACGGCCCGGCTGCCATAACTGGCGAACCTGTCGATCGGGACCCGTCAGTTGAACTTCGACCATCGGGCGGCTGTCAGCATCTTTGGCGAAAGCCTCGTCCAGCAGCCCTTTGACCTGTTCCGGTCGCGGTCGGGAGACACGTTGCCGGACTTCCATCGCGAAGCTGATGTCTGCTGCCGCTTTTTGGCCCGGTGGTCCGACAACCGTTTCATAATGGAATTGTTGAAGTGCTTTCGCCTGATCGCCGACGAACACAGGCAGCTCGATTGGTAGGGCAGTCAACGGACCGAATACGGGTGCTGGTTCACCTTCGCTAAAACGATAATGCTCCGTCACCGTGCGGAAACCGCCTGCCACGGGCAATTGCGTCTGGAACTGTCGCAAGCAGAACGACTGCCGATCGACCCACAGCGTGGTCATCGGTTGCTGCCGGCCGGCAAGCAGCGATCGGATTTCGACGCGGTAGCACTCCCGGCCGCCGAGTTTCTCGACCGCTTTGACGGCGAATTGCCAGCGGACGAGCTTGCCGCGAGATCGAGGTGGTTGCCTGTCGGCCACCTGGGGCTGCAGACTGGCCGTCTCGATCACCCACTGATCGCCGGGCCCCAACTTGGCTTGAGTTGTTGAAGAGTGATTTTCCGGGCCGGTTTTCTTTGAGGCTCCGCGGCCACAGACAGTCCGTCCAGCATGATCCAGGCTAAGACGGCGACCAGGCATAGCCGCCAAATTGCGTGAGAGTGCATGGTTTGATCCTTTGGCTTGAGTGCCGCTCTTCCTCCTGTTCAGCCAGGAAGACGCTCGACAGTCCGAAGAATTGCGCTCGATCCGATCGAAACCGTCTATTTCTCTAAAATTCGTGCTTTGATCTGCTCTCGTAAGTCGGGCCGGGCCTTGCACAGTTGGACTGCTTGACGCCAGTACCGCTGCGCCTCTTCAGATCGCTCTAACCGTTCTAAACAGATAGCCGCATTGATGTAAGCGGCAAGTTGGTCCGGGTCTATTTCGATCGCAGCCTGAAACTCGTTGAGAGCTTTTCGGCAGTTCTTTGACTCGAATTCCACCAAACCCAGGCCAAGCCGAGCCAGTGGGTTGCCTTTGTCCTGGACCAGCGCGGCATCAAATTGCTCCCGGGCCTTGTCGCACTGAGCCATCGACAACAGGAATTGGCCGTAGTTGAGAAGCAAGCGAACATCGTTTGGGTGTTGCCCGACGGCCTGAGCGAGTTCCCTGTTGAGCCGCTCACTGGTCTGATCGAAAATCGGGATCGACATTTGTCGCGAAAACCCGTCCAGTTCGTAGCCGTAATCGGTCAACGACGCAAGCTGGACCAATGCAAGCTCAGCCGGAACGCCCCGTTCGGCCTGCAATTTGAGGTTCAGCAATCGCGGCGAGGAAGCATGATGACGCGAAACACGGTGCTCGATGTCCAAGACTTCTTGAAACTTGTTAGCGTCTAGAGTGGGCAGCGTCGCGGCATAGCCTGACTTTTCCAGCAGTCGTAATGCCAAGGCCTTGGCTTGCGGATGAAGCGTCCGCTCGTCAAGGATTGTTTCCACACGATGAAAGGCGCTCTGGGGCCGTCCCGCCGCCAAGTCCCGCTGAGCCACGGCCAACTGCTTGGTGACATCAGCTTCCCGCAGGCTCCAAAGGACGCCGATCAGCAACCCCGCCGCGACCGTCGGAACGGCCCACACAAGCCACGTTCTCCTTTTCCGCGCCGATTCGGCTGGCGTCACGATTGCCGGTGGCTCAAGCGATTCTTCTTCCCATGCTGGTTTACACGGTGGCTCAGGCTCTGGCGCGCGCTGTGGTGGCGTGAACACTCCGGCTTGGACCATCCCGGCCAATTCCTTCCGGCAGTAAGAACAATCGGCCAAATGCCTCACGATCTCCGTGTGTTCCTCTTGACTCAGACCATCGTCCGACCAGCGGAGCAACAGTTCGTCGTCGTCTACGACATGCGGACCTTCAGGAGCCGGTCTGCTATCGCTCACGGCTCGCAGAACTTCGGAAAGCACATCGTGTTGTATCAATTCATTCATAACTCACCCTCCGGGCACTGACGTTTTCTCAAGGCCTCACGCAGCGCATAAGCGAAAGCCTTGGGATGTTTTTCACTATACTTGGAACACTCCTCATATCCCTTCCTGCAGCCCATTTGGTCTGCGTGGTCTTCCATCCGCCTACGCAAATGTTCTTTGGAGTGTTTCCGGCGTCTTCCCGCGTTTCCAGAGTGAATGCCCAATATTGCGGCAACTTGCTTGAGCGTCACGCCTTCGACATAGCTCAGAAACAATACCAAGCGTTCGTCCGGCGACAGGTCGTCAATCGCGGCGTCAGCAACTTTGGCCAACAACTCGACGTACTCTCGATAGGCGGGGTCTTCGATGATGTCGCCTTTGTGTTTGCTGTCGTCGGGTAGTTCGTCAAAACTTTTTTCCACCTGCAACCTCCGCCGCAGGAAATTCCAGAGTACCAAGGGAAGCCAGTTGTGAAGTGCGCTTCGGCCTTCGAAACGCTCCAGCTTGCCAGGCGGCTTGGTATAGCCGGCGAGGAAGTCCAGAAAGTCATTCCACCAATCATCGGCGTCTCGATAGAAACGGCGGTTGAGTTTCCCGGCCAGCCTGCGCAAGTAGTCATAGTGCTCCCACTGGAAATGCTCCGTCGCCCGGTTGTCTCTCGACTGCATGGCTACGGCCAACACGATATCCCGGAGCGGGTCGCCGCCGAGCTGGCCGCCGCCCCGATATCCTTTCCCGGAACGGATGTGATTGCCCACTTCTTTCCCGGCGATTCTGCGTTCCGGCGACGCTAAAGCCGCCTGGCACCAGTGATAGCCCCAGCACATCCACATGCGGCCAATGTAAATTCGGTACCGCCCATGCTCCGACTGCACGGCGTGGTCACATAGCGGTTGCGAGTATTCGAACAGCCAACGCTTCAACCGCTCGGCCAATACGGCGCAACTCCGTTCCCAAGGATTCATTTTCGGCTGGTCCTGCAACCATTCTCTGTCGGTCTCGAACATCTCGCACATCCACTCTTCTGGCATGATCGTCTCCACCTGGAAGATGCACCTGCCGAATCGAAATTGCGCGCGAAATGGGAAAGCCTCTGGTTCTTGCAGCGACTCTCCGGAATCAATCTGGGCCGATCAGCACGAACGGGCCCCAGTAATAGGGGCTGTGCCACGGCTTGTGTTCCGGGTTCCGACGGACCCAGCGCTTGGCTTTCCAGAGGGCTTCGGCGTAGTCGACCGGGCCGCCGGCTTTTTGCTACCGGGCGACGATGCTGCAGAAGTAGCTGACCAGGCTGGCGGCCGCCTCGTCGTCGACCAGCCAGTTGCTGGCCACCACGCGACGGGCGCCGGACACCAGGAAACCGCGTGAAATGGCCCAGACTCCTTCGCCGCGCTGTTGCGGGCCGACGTTCGTCTCGCACGCGCTGAGGATCGCCAGCTCGCAGCCTTCGAGCTTCAGCGCGTAGATCTCAGACAGCCGCAAAAACCCGTCATCGGCGGTATTGGTTGTGTCCGGACCGGGCGTCACGGCGAGCGCCCCGAACAGGTTGCCGTATTCCTCACTCGCCAGACCGTGACAGGCCAGGTGCACGACCTCTCGGCCCGTTGACTGCTTGCGCACATTGGCTTCCGTGGCCTCGGCGCCTTCGAGTCGGACCGACGCGAACCCATATTCCTTGAACACGTCGACCACCCAACCGGATTCCCATGCCGAATACGGGAGCGCGTTCTGGCTCCCACCAAAGGTGGAGTAAAGGGAACGCGTGCTGATTTGCGCCAGCACGTCGCCCGGATCGGGCTCTGAGGGTCGCCCGTACCGACAATTGCCCACCGTCAAGACCGGCTCGCGCCCACCGGTGCCGCTTGCGGCTTTGCGCTCGGTCAGATTGATCAAGATCGTCGCCGACGGCGCGTACTGGATCGGCGGGCCGGCGTCCAGCAGGTAGCTTGGGAAGATGCCCGGCTCGACGACCAGCGTCTCGAACGGCAGCCGCGCCAATGGACCGTTGGGCAGGACGATCAGACGCTTGAATTTCCCCTCCAGCAGCGCCTTCCGCTCGGACTCGGGAATCAACAGCTTCCACAGCACGGACAGGCCGGCCACGGCGTCCTTCGCTTTCTCCGGTTGCTCCGAGTCCTTGAGACGCTGCAACAGCCCGGTTTCTTTCTCGTTGCTCAAGGCGGCCTGGATTTGCTTGCCGGTCAACGGTCCCGGCTCGATCCCCAAGAGAGCGGCCTGCTCTTTGTTGACCGAAAGGGTCTCCACACGCGGCTTGCCGCCGCCCGAGACGATCAGCACGTAGCCGGCTTCCGAACCGAGCAGATATTCCAACACCAGGGCCCCTCGGCCGGCCGCCCAGGGCTGGAGTTTTTCCAGCGGCGCCGGCTTCAGGTCGGCCCCGACCGCCAGCCGGTAGGCCGGGCTGGCGTTGCGGATGTCGGCATAGGCACGGGCGTACTCAGCGCGGGCGGCCCGCAGCTCGGCCACCAGCCGGTCCCCTTCTGCTTTGCGCTGCTCGCGCGAAAGATCCTTGCGGGTTGCCAGCATGTCCAGTTGCTTTCGCAGCCGCTCGCTGCGGGTCTTCGCTTGCCCCTCCTGCCCGCGGAGCGTCCGGGCCTGCTCCTCAGGGACGCCAGCCAACAGATCCATTCCCGCCGTGGCCATCTGGTCCACAAGCCCCCGGGCGCGGCCGCGCTCCATCGCCCGCAGCGATTCCGATGCATCGCCCAACTCCTGTTGCCAGGCGACCATCTTCTCGAACAGAAAAGCCCAGCCGGCAAAGAACCCGGCCCGCTCCAGCTCCCCGCCGGAGGCCTGTGCTCGCTGCTGTTCCAGAGCGGCCAGCGACTTGTCCAGCTCGGCGGCGGCTCGTTCCCGGCGGTCGGTCTTCCAGAAGACATCGGCCTGAACCCCATGGATGCGGGCGACAAGCAACGGGTCGCAGCGTCCCTCGGCGGCGATCCGCCGGGCCTTTTCCAAGAGCGGCTCGGCCTCGGCGTAGCGGCCCTGGTTCCCGTACAGGATGGCCAGGTTGTTGAGGCTCGCGGCCACGTCGGGGTGCTCCTCGCCCAGGACTTTGCGGCGGATTTTGAGCGACTGTTGGTAAAGCGGCTCGGCCTCGGCGTAGCGGCCCTGGTTGTGGTACAGGGCGCCCAACGTGTTGTATGCATCCGCCAGTCGCTCCGGCTGGTCGGCCAGCGGCCCTTTGGCTAACTCCCGCAGCTCGAGGGCCAGCCGCTCGGCGGCCTGATACTTGCCGGCCCGCATCTGCGCCCAGCACTGCGCGTCCAGTTTCTTGAACTTCTCCAGGTCGTCCCCCCAAGTCCTGTTGGCAATGGCCAGCAGGAGCATGGCGGCGATGACGGCCACGGTCGAGTGTGACATCTTCTTGCCGTTCATCTTGAAATCCTCCGCTTTCTCTTGCGTCATGTTTCCCAACAACGAAGAGGCTGGGCAGCCGACGAAGTTGCGCCGCGCAGGTCGTCAATTTCGGAAGATCCTCATGATGATATGTTCTGTCGAATGCGTCGACCAAACTCGAGAACCCTTGCCGCTCCGGGACGCTTCCCCGCCCGGTGCTCAGCAACGACGTTCCTGCCCTGCTGGATATTCATTGTGCGCTGCCCTTTCGCTCCCGTCCAGCTGAGCGATCGTTTGGTAGTGGGTCAGTTTCGATTAAAGGGTGGCTGTGGTGGAGCGAATGCGACCCCACAGACCGTCGATTCTGGGGGCTCGCCTACGGCTCGATCCCAGCCACCCATTATGTTAAGCCAAACTGACCCACTGCCGATCGTTTCGATCGCCGTGCTGCGGGCGGCGTGCCTTTCGCTGTCTGCGGCTGAGTGGGAAGGAAGTCACAGATTCTTTTCGAAATCAGCGCAATTTTCCTCGGCCAATACGTTCTTAGCGGTGAACAGTTTGGTGCGGGAGACCGACGGTACTCTCGGTTGATCGGTTAGGCTTGTGATTGAGGAGGACGAGGCCATGTTGAAGCGAATGATTATTGGAGCAACGGTTTTGGCGGCGATTGGTGTGGGAGCTGCGGCGAATAGTCCTACTTTGCGGGCCAAGTTGCAGCAGCAGTGGGCCGATTGGACGGGCTGGGCGCAGGAGGCGCGGCAGGCCGATCCGGTCGGGTTTGCCGAGTACGCCAGGAAGAAACTCAAGCGGGACATCGAGGTCATGGAGCGGACCCGTCGGGAACTGGCGGCCGAGGTCGGAGGGCTTTCCAGGAAGATCCGCGGGCAGCAGGCGTTGGCCGATCAGGCTCAGATGCTGGCTGAGGAGTTCCGCGATCGGTACCAGGCAACTTCAAGCGACGGAGGTTTCCCGATCGAGATCCGTGAGGCTGCTTACACCGAAGCCCAGGCCAAATCACAAGTCAGCATGTTGCTGGCCGAGGCTGAGGGCTACAAAGACTCATTGGTTGAGTTGAAGAAGGTGCAGCAAGAGGCCGAGTCGCGGATGGAGGCCCTGGCCGTGCGGATCAACACCACAGAAGCTCAGTTGGCCGCCCTGTCGGCAAAGCGTGAAGTGCTCCGGGCTCGGCTGCTCAGCGACGAGGGCGAGCAACTGCTGACTCAGGTCGACGACCTGATGACGGGCAATGCCCGCCTGCTTCAGGGCAACCCGGTCCGCACCACCCGCGAACTGTTGACGGTCGAAACCACGTCAGCGGAAAAGCCCGTCAGCGCGGAGAAGGTCGAGGCGTTCCTGGCCCAGAAGGCGCCGCCCAAAAAAGATTCCGCGGGTGAGGAGGCTGCCAACCGGCAGGTCGTCGAGCCTGTGGCAGCGAAACTGCCGGCGGCACAAGCTGAAGAGGAGCCGGCACAGCAGATATTGAACAACCCTCAGCCTGAAGACGGTGGGACGGAGCAAGTCGACGAGGCGGCGCCGGCCGAAGCTCAGACTGACGCGGTCGTTGCGGAGGAGTCGGCGGACGAGGTTCCGATCAAGCCCGAGACGACGCCGGCCACCGGGCAGTCTCGGGATACCGGGCCGGGGAAGCCGCCGACGTCACCGGCCCCGCGGAATCGGGCGAGGAACGCGAACCGCGCCGCAGCGAAGCCTCAGATTGAAGAAGTCGAGACGCAGCGAGGCGCGGAAACGGCTCCGCCGGCCCGACGGCAGGTCAGGCCACCGCGACGACAGCGTGCAACATCGGCACCACCCAAGCGCGGGAAGGATGACGTCGTGAGCGAAGAGACTTCGGCTCCCGTCAAGGCCAAGCCGAAGAAGCCCATTTTTGCCCAGTTCTAGCTGTGGCTTGGTCCGAAGAGCGCCGGGTGCGGGTGCCCGAGTTCGACACCCGCACCCTTGCCCGTTTTCTACAGTTGCGCTGGATGATTGAAGATTCGCGCGCAACCAACGGTGTGATTGATGCGCTTGCCCATTCCGCCAGGAGAATATTCACGTTGGGGTGGGGTGTTGATACGGTTGTCGCAAACGCTACGAACCGATCTGTGTGGAAGAAGCCCGGGGCTCAAGCTTTGTCCGGAACCCGGCCGTTGGCTCCGGGCGCGTGTTCTACGTGGACAGACAAGCGGTCGTTTGCCTGGAGGGTCGGGGCCCGCCAGACCAGGCGCTTCCGCGGCCCTGCATACTCGGTCCGCCAGACTTCCTGCCCCGTTTCCGCGGGCGGCAAGCCGTGCCGTCTGTTCCTGCAGGAACCAGCGCTGGACAATCACCGCCGCCATTTTCTTCGTGGCGGCAACGATGATCCAGCGTGGGCGCTGAGCCGGCTGCTCAAGCTTGTTCAGAAGTTCGATCGTGCCACCTCAAGGCTGACACCCACCCACGAACAAACCGATGTTGTCTGAACCGAGTTCCCAAGCTGTATCTGCGTCGAGACGGAAGACGCTTCACCCAAGGCGAGCCGGACGTGTCCACGCAGAACACCACATCCTTGGGCAAAATCTGCTAATCGGCCCGCAGTGATCTTGGTAGACGGCAAGAATGTCGGCTTTGGTGCGCAATTTTCTGCCGTGGCGAGCGTCTTCTTGGTGGATTGGGCCGTTGCCACCGTCGGCAACGGCGGCTTGCGATCGTTGCATGTTGGAATCGCACTCTTGGTGCAACCAGACCTGCTTGCAGGGGGCTGGCTGTGCTCTCTGGATGGCGGTTCCCAGACTGAACAAGGAGACGTGTCATGACGTTGTACCGAAGCACAAGTGTCCGATGTCTTACCGGGTTGATGATTGCCGTCTTTCTGGTGGGTAGCACACACGCAGGTCAGAAGCATAAGGCCCGGCAACGGGTGCCCAGGCAGAAACAGCGTGCTGCGTTCGTGCAGCGGCAGGTGCGGATCGGCTCGAAGCCGACTCCCATCCAGTCGCAATTTAGCCGCGCCAAACGCCGATCGCCCAAACAATCGCAGCTTCCTCGGCAAGCTGCGTCGTCTCGCCGACAGGTACTGCGGCCAGCAGATGCGTCTCGTCCTGATGCGACAACTGCTGCTCCCACGACCTCGCCGCAGGCTCCCGCGGCTGTAGCGGCGCGACCGGCAGCACCCCAGCCCGTCGAGACTGCTCCAAGTACTCCGACCGCGGTGCGGCAGCCGCCGATCAGGTACGGACGGTCGATCATCACGTTCCACAACCGGTCGGGAGAACCGGCCGTGGTTCGGCTGGTAGGACCGACGCGGGGCGAGGTCGAAGTGCCCGATGGCGGGCAAAACACGATCCATCGTGTCGCGTCCGGTCACTACGTGATCTACGTTCGCTACGGCACGCCGGGCAATTACCGTTACACAGAAGGTGATCACTTCGACGTGGCAGGCTCAGCAACCAGCTATTCCCAGACCAGCATCACCTTGCACACGGTTCCTGCGGGCAACTATGTCCTGCACCCCAGTTCGGCAGCCGAGTTCGCCGCGGCAGCCCGATGAGAGGTCATCGCCTGTACGCAAGAAAACCCTTCCACAAAGGGGACGACATGACCGGAGAGCATCACGAGAATTGGAAAAGCCTGTCCGATTGGGGTATGTTGCTGCTGGTGGAGCAGACTGAGATCCGTAAAAAGCACTGTGGAAGCGACTTCCACGACACCGCAACCAATTCAAGAACTCCGTGGGAGGAAAAGCCGATGAGATCGTCCAGTTGCTCGAGGGACGTTGGCAGACGGTTTGTGCTCGTGGGCGCCGTGCTCGGTTTGTGGCTTTTGCTTGGAAGCGGCTCCGCGTTTCTTCTCCGAGCTGCCGAAACCAGTCCCGCCAAGGGCCGTCAGCGGGCGATCTTGATCGCAGCCGAAAAGTACCATCGGGCACGACATCTGCGGTACACAACCAACGACGTGAAACAATTAGCCCGAACCTTGTCGACGCGGGGCCATTTCCAGCCGGACAACATCCTCGAAATGACCGACACCGCTTCCAATCCACGTTTCCGGCCATTGCGGGCCAACATCATGGCCGAATTGCCGAAGTGGTTGAAAAAGGCCGAGGCGGAGGATCAGGTGCTGGTCTATTTCAGCGTTCACGGGTTCATCGACAAGGATCGCAAGTTGTATTTGGCTCCGATCGACTGCGATCCAGCCAATCCGGCGGCGACGGGCATCGAGGTCCGGTGGCTTCGCGAGCAGATCGCCCGCTGCCGGGCCCGCTTCAAACTGCTGGTGATCGACGCCTGCCATGCGGGGAGCGAAAAAGGTGACGACGAAAGCACCGGCGTGACGGCCAAAGAATTGGCTGAACCTTTCGGCGATTTGGCCGATGTGGTCACTCTGGCCAGTTCTACCAGCCGGCAGACGAGCCAGATCTGGGAAGAGAAGCAGCAGTCGCTGTTCAGCTACTGGTTGAACCAGGGTCTGAGAGGGCACGCGGATGGCGACGGCAACGGCGAAGTCAGTATCGACGAGCTTTACGACTACGTTTACCGTTACGTGACCAAGACCGCCAAGTTGCATTTTCCCAAAGAGCAGACACCGGTGCGGATTATTCGTCCCGGCAATCCGGGCGTGCCGGTAGTGGTTCGCTTGAAGCCGCACACGTTGAAAGGGCTTCTGGCCGATGTCTCCGAGCAGTTGGCAACCGCCATGCTGATCCGCAAACTCTCGAAGGTGGGCGTGCTCGAATTCAGCACCGACACTGCCGTGGGGGAAATTCTGGGCGGCGATTTCGGCCTGCTGGGTCGCTATTGCGCGGTCGAGCTGGAGCGGCGGTTGATCGACCGCAGCGCCGGCAAGTTCGCCGTGGTGGATCGCCGCCGACTGCAAGACCAACTGAAAGTCCAGCATTTCGGCTTGGACGATCTGGGAGCGCCCGACGCCCTGAATGAACTTTCCCAGAAGGTGGGCGGAATGCCTGTGATCGTTCTGGGCACGCTCCGTAATCGGGTCGGTCGCACGGTGACGCTGCAATGCAGACTGGTCGAAACCGCCACTGGCGAACTGGCAGGCGTTGCCGCGGGGACAGCCATGCTTAACGAGTCGGAATGGGCCATGGTGGGACGCAGCACAGTGGTGAAGCCAGAGGACTATCGGCCGCAGGCGCCCCAGGAAGATGTTGCCACCCCCGAAGTCGGCGAGACCGTCATCGAACGGCTGGATCGACGGTCCCAGGGACCACACCCGATGCTGGATCCCAAGTTCCCCTACCGCGTAAAGATCGCCGTCGATCTTCAGGAGCGGAAAGCTGTCTTTCGTGGCAACAACATGTATGTGCCTCTCCGCAAGGGCGAAGTCTATGAGGTGGGGATTGAAAATCACGGTACACATCCGGTGTTCATGCGATTGCTGGTCGACGGCCTGAATACGCTGCCGGAAAAGCTGTCGACAAAGGCTGTCACCGTCGAGCCGACCAAGCAAGAGCCCGTCTATCGGCCTGCCCAACGGGTCAATCTGGCCGAAGCCCGGGCATGGTGGCTGGACCACGCAACGCAGGACAAACAGGGCAAAACCAGTCCGCAAGTCTACGCTGTCCGCGGGTTCTTCAGCCAAGCCGATGTGAACGGGAAGTATCGAGCTTTCAAAGTCGCCGATGCGCAGCAGTCTTTGGCCGCTCGGAAGCAGTTCACCGATCAGATTGGCCTGATCACGGCCGCCTTCTACCAGCCCACGGCGAAGCGCGGCAGCCGCAGCCTCGGCACGACCTACGGACCGGAGTACGACGAGCAGCTCGACATATACGAAGGGGACGAGATTCCTGGTAAGCTGGTGGGCGTGGTGCATATCCACTACGTCGAACCGGAGGTGCTCGAAGGTCTGCTGAAATAGACCGGCCCCCAGTCTTGCGATTGGAGAAATGCTGTGATGGAAACGTCCAGGTCTGTCTGTTCGCGTCGATTCCTTGCCGCCCCCGTGAGGCTATGGCTGACTGCTGCGGTAATGACCGCATTCGGCAGCTTTCTTCTGGCTCTCCCGCTGCCGAGGCAAGAATCGGAAAACGAAAAAGTCCCCGCCGACACCTGCGTCCTGGAACTGAACCTGCCGGCCGGCGCCACGGTCACAGTCGACGGGCGTGACTACGGCACCCAACGGCAATTCGAGTACCAGCCGCTGGAGCCGGGGAAGTCGTACATTTCGACGATCCGAATCCGCTTCCCCGGCGGCACGCAAGAAGAACGCAAGATTTCTCTCGAAGGGGGCCGCATAGTCAGCGAGACATTCACATCGCCATCGGCCGACCCGCCGGAACCGGCCCGGAGTGTCCCGCAACCTGCTCGACCAGAAAAATCACAACAGTCGCCGAACGACGGCAAGCCTGAACTTGTCCTGCAGATCGGACATACAAAAGGAGGCAGAGTTGCTTGCGCTGCCCTGAGTCCCGATGGCCGCTATCTGGCGACCGGATCAAGTGACAAGCTAGCCCAAGTTGATCAGTTGCTGCCGCGAAACCCCTTGTTCTGCCGGGCGGGC
>CAZGYE010000179.1:0-12361 GCA_964530165.1 uncultured Planctomycetaceae bacterium | reverse complement strand
GGGGCCAATGTGCCGAAGCGCCACGACCAAATCGTCCAACTGCAACACCGGCCGTCCTGTTAGCGTCCCCCGCGGACGCAACGGATTCGCAGCGTCCCACTGCTCGGCCGGCCCGGCGATCACCAGGTCCCTTTCTTCCGGCAGCACAAAGACGTGCTTCAGCCGGACCATCCCGTCCAGGAATCGCATCCGTTCGGGGATTTCCTCACCGGCGGATGTCAGCTTTTGAACTTCGGCGAAGAGTCGCGGCAGAGAGATGTAGCACAGCGATGGGTCCTGCGTGAGGTCTTTTCGAAACGCCGGCTGACGGCCCTTGAGGATCTTACGGTGTCGCAGCACGCCCTGAGCGTCGATGTAGACTCCCTGAACCGTAATACTCGTGCCCCCGACCGGCCGGTTCTTGAAGTTCTGCGCCCAGCAAACCGATCCGCTGAGCAGCCAGCCGACCATTGCCCCTGCCACAAGGTGCATCCGGGCCGAAACGATCAAGTTCGTCAGAACCATTTTGCGTCTCCTGCTGCACGTGAGACGGGCCTGCGAGTGTCTCCTTTCAGCATACGCCGACGAGCCGATTCCTGCCAGCAAAACTCTCCACGAAAACCCCAGGCCGGGTGCCACGCGAGAGCGAGCCTGCGAGTCGTGCATGCTTCGTCACGGCCGACTCCCTGCGGTCACTGGCCGTGGCACCCGAGTCCCTTTGCCCCTTTGTGCCTTTGCCCCTTTCATTTGGCCGTTTCGACGACGCGCGCCGATCGAATCGTCACGTCCTCAACCGGTCTGTCGTTTGCGCCGGTTTCCACGTTGCCGATCTGCATGGCGACATCGCGGCTGGCATCGTCGGCCGTTTTGCCGAAGACCGTGTACTGATTGTCGAGGTGAGGGACACGACCCACGCAGACGAAGAACTGCGAACCGGCCGAGTTCGGATCATTGGTCCGGGCCATCGAGAGCACGCCGGGCTCGTGCGGCCGGTCGTTGAACTCGGCGTCGATGGTGTATCCGGGTCCGCCGGTGCCGGTCCCCTGCGGACAGCCGCACTGGATCATAAAGCCCTGAATCACCCGATGGAAGATGATGCCGTCGTAAAAACCGATCTTCGTCAAGCCGATGATGTTTTGGCAATGCCCGGGTGCCACGTCGGGGTAGAGATCGGCCGTCATCTTCCCCATCGAGGTGTCAAATTCGATCTGGTAGTCGTTCTTCTCGAAGTCGACGTCCTGTAGGGCGGCGTCGACCTCTGCTCGGCGATTCTGGGCCACGATGCATCCTTTCTCTGTCTGTGACGTGAGCGATCCCCTTTGGTGGAGTCGCGCGAACAAAAAGAGACTTCAGCGCGCATCGTAGCGGTTTGGCCGCCAGCGTGCGAGGCCGGCGAAGAGATTTCGTGAAACGGAGCGACCTCAACGAATCTGCAACCGCTTGATCGGGTTGTGCTTATCTCATTTCCCTGCGCGCGTGTTCGGAAGCCAGTGACGAAATGCCGAGCGCGGAACCCATCGCGTTCGATTTCGTGTTTTTGTTGCCGATCAGGTGGTTTTGTCACCTGGACTGATTTAGAATAAAAATAGTCGGTTGAAACGTGCGCGAGCCTTGTGTCAGCGTGCTCTTGAAATCACCGGAGATATCGTATGAACGTCCGCTTGATGTCGTTGGTATCGGTCACACTCTTTGCCGCCCTATTTTCCGTCGCCACAGCTGATCACAAACTGGAAAAGGCGTCGAAGGCGCCGGAAGGTGTTTCGAAGGAAATTGCGGCCCTGCTGGATCCGGCCGGGTATCGCGTCGTCGGAGCCGATGGCCCGCTCTGCGAGATTTGGCTCGTCAAGGAGCTGGCTGTTCAGCCTGGCTTCAAACCGACCTTGAACGTGAAGTATCCATTTACGTCCGGCCAGCTCATCGGCGCGATCCGGGTGGCTGAGAAAGCCGAGTTCACCGATTTTCGTGGCCAAGAGATGGCCGCCGGCGTCTACACGCTTCGTTACGCCGTGCAGCCGGAAGACGGTGATCACGTCGGCACCAGCGACGTGTACGATTTTCTGTTGGCCATCTCGGCCAAGGTCGACGAAGATCCCGCGATCATCAAGGACCTCGATCAGCTAAACGACAAGAGCGCCGCTGCCGTCAACACCACGCACCCGGCCGTCTTCTCACTGCTGGCGCCGTCGAAGGAACCGCCCAAGCAAGCATCCCTGACTCACGACGAGGACAAGGATTTCTGGATTCTGCATCTTGTCGGCAACGGCACGGAGAAGAAGAAAAAAGTCCGAGTCCCGTTGCGGCTGGTCGCAATCGGCCAGTCGGAAGAATAATGAGCCATAAACTGAACCAGCGGGCGCTCGAACTCGTTGAGGTGATTTGCGGCCGGGCGGCTGAGCTAGATATCGATGTGCATCGGCTGCCCGGCGGCGGTCGCGTGTTCGACTTCGGCGTCGACGCTGCCGGAGGTCTGACGGCCGGGTTGGAACTGGCGAAGGTTTGCATGTCGGGTTTCGGCGATGTTTCCATCGTGCCTGGCGAGATTGGCGGCACCGGCTGGCCGCACGTGCTGGTCACCACCGATCACCCCGTGGCGGCATGTTTGCTCAGCCAGTATGCCGGTTGGCAGATTCGCGTCGAGAAGTTCTTCGCAATGGGCAGCGGAGCGATGCGGGCCGCCGCAGCTCGGGAAGAGTTGTTCGACAAGCTGGATTACAAAGAAACCCCCCGGCAAACAGTTGGCGTTCTCGAAAGCCGTGTGCTGCCGGACGATGCGGTGATTGAACTCATCGCCGAGCAGTCCGCAGTCGCCCCGAGGATGACGGTCTTGCTGGTCGCGCCGACGTCCAGTCAGGCGGGCAACCTGCAGGTGGTGGCCCGAAGTGTTGAAACAGCTTTGCATAAGCTGTTCGAGCTGAACTTCGACGTGGCTCGCATTGCCGGCGGTTACGGAACCGCCCCGCTCTCCCCCGTCGCTGCGGACGACCTGGCGGGAATCGGCCGAACCAACGACGCCATTCTGTATGGGAGCCGAGTGACCCTCTGGGTCAATGGCGACGATGACTCGCTGGCGGAAATCGGTCCGAAAGTCCCGGCTGTCGCTTCGGAGTGTTTTGGAAAACCGTTTCTCGAAATCTTCGAAGACGCGGGCCGCGACTTCTACGGAATCGACCCGAATCTGTTCAGCCCGGCCGAGATCGTTTTTCAGAACCTCGATACGGGCCGTGTCCACAAGTTCGGCGAAACGGCCCCGGACGTCTTGCGGAAATCGTTCGGCCTCTGATGTGTGAAGAGACTGACGGCATTGGCGAGCGGGGCGCGTCAGCCCGCTGATTGCGATCTCACTGGACGCAACGAGGACGACCGTGCACATTGCGGTCTTGGGCAACGCGAACAGTTGGTACTGGCACGACCTCCGACGGGCCGCCGGCGAGCGCGGGCATCGCTGTACCCGGCTCGATTTCCACCGGCTGACTGGACACGTCGGAGCGTCGTCTTCACTGCTGAGCGCGGACGAGGTTGATCTGGCGGCGGTCGACGCGCTGCTCGTCCGCACCATGCCGCCCGGTTCGCTGGAGCAGGTCGTCTTCCGCATGGACGCGCTGGCTCGGCTGGAGGCGGCCGGTGTCACGGTCGTCAACCCGCCGAAGGCCGTCGAGTGCGCAGTCGACAAGTATCTCACCACGTCAAGACTGGCCGCCGCAGGATTGACGGTTCCCCAAACGGCAGTCTGCGAGAACTCCCAAGCCGCGATGCAGGCGTTCGAGCAGCTCGGCGGCGACGTCGTGGTGAAACCGCTGTTCGGGTCGGAAGGCCGTGGGATCGTGCGCCTCAGCGATCCCGATCTGGCGTTCCGCACGTTCCGCACGCTGGAACGGATCCAAGCGGTCCTGTACGTGCAAGCGTACGTCGAACACGAGGGATTCGACCTGCGAGCGCTGGTGCTCGACGGGCGCGTCATCGGCGGCATTCGCCGGCACTGTTGCGATGGTGACTTTCGGTCGAACGTCTCCACGGGCGGGCGCGCGGAAGCATATACGCTCTCCGAGGCCCAAAGCGAGTGGGCGCTCTCGGCGGCCCAAGCCGTCGGTACGCGGCTGGCCGGCGTCGACCTGCTCTACGATCGGCAGGGACGCGGTCACGTCATCGAGGTCAACGCGGTCCCCGGATGGCGGGCCTTCGCGAAAGCGACCGGCTGCGACGTGGCCCGGATGGTCATTGAGAGTTTGGAACGCGGTTGAGCAGCCATCGTTTCGAGCGTCATTTAGCCAGCGGCGGGCTTGCCCGCCGCGCCCCGCAAGCGGGGCGGCGAAATCCACCGACGCGAGCTGTTACTGGCTGTCCCAGGCGAGGAGGCCCCAAACGAACGCGAGCAGCCCAAGAATCCCGACCGGGATTCCCACGGGCAGCAGCACAATGGTCACTCCCATGCCAAGTCCGGCGGCCATCAGCATGAAGCCCACGATGACGGCCACAAGATGCTCCGTCACGAGTGCCGCACTTCTTTGTACGTCGTTCCATGCAATCATGACTTCTGCCTCCTGTCGAAGTACTTCTAACGGGAAACGGCCAAGTAGATGCACCGCTGATCGTCCGGTTGCGACGGGCGTCGGTAGATGTGAAGACAGAAAACGCGAAATCAGAACATGACGCTTTGAAACAGTCAGGCGCTGATCTCAGTAGATCACAGTCAGGCGGGTCAGTCAATTGGAATTGGAAAAGAATGCTGTGTGTCAAATACACCCAGCAATACATATTCACATTGAGATGTGTTTTACGCGTCCAACTGCTCAGGGCGGATTGCCTATTTTTCATCCCCGGTTTTCGAGCCGGTATGTTGACGCGAGGTTGCAAGTTGACTCCGTTGGCAGTTTAATCGGCGAAACCGGGGGATGAATTGCATCATGGATTTGCAGTCGCTGACCGATGCTTTGTCAGAACAGTTGCCGGCGGCGTTGCGTTGGGGGGGAGCCATCGCCCGCCGGCTGCGGAACTTCGACATCAGTGTGGGGGGGAAGTCGTCGGGCAGTCCCAACACCGACGCGCTCACGCTGGCCGATCTGACGGTTCAGGAACTGCTGGTGGCAGCTCTCCGCGACACGGACTCACTCTTTCGTCAGTGCTGCATCGAGGCGGAAGAGTCGACCGGCGACCTGGCCCGCTTCGCTGCGGAGAGCCAGTACACAATTTCGCTGGATCCCATCGACTGCACCAAACAGTACCGCGACAAGACCGGCAACGGTTACTCGGTGATGCTGCATTTGCGTTCGACCGAGACGACGCATTACTCGCTCGTGTATCTTCCCGAATCGGCCGAGCACGGCACGTGGGTGGAAGCGGTCGATGGCCGAATCGTCTGCGGTCCGGACGATCTGAGCCGGCCGGCCGCCGAGGCGCTGAGATCGCTCGCGCCGGTCGACCCGGCCACAAGACCTGATTCGAAGAAGGTCTACGTCATCGGATTTCAAGCCGACGATCCCGTCAAGGCTCGGCTCATCACGGCTGCCGGGCTGGAGGGGGTCGTCTCGGACGACATGCCGGGGAGCATTTATGAATTGCAGGCTCGCGGTGATTTCACCGGGTCGCTGATTCACACACCCAACGTGTACGATTTTCCGGTTTCTTTGCACTTAGCTCGCATTTTGGGCGGCGAGGGCCTGTGGGTCCACAACGGCGAGCCGGTTCACTTTCGCGAAACGTGGAATGACGACCGGGCCGACATGCTGCGTCTGCCGGGCATTGTGGCTTGCAGCGACAATCGCGAAACGCTGGCCACGCTGTGTGAGCTGGCGCGGGATTGGAATCCGGTACGGTACGCGGAGTAGTTGAGAGTTGAGAGTTGAGAGTTGAACGTTGAGAGTTCAAGACGGAAGTCTCTCAACCCTCAACTTTTCAGCGGGTTTCGTCGCGACGACCAGGATGCCGCCCACTTTGAAGAAGCGGTGCACGCGGGTGAACCAGAGTTGTTCCTGCCACGGCAAACCCGCGTCGTCACAGGCGGCTTGAAGTTCTCGGCGGTTGTATGTTCGGCACTTCCAGGTTCGACTGACGAGCGCCCCGGAGAAGGTATCTTCGGTCGCCAACAGGAGCAGGCTTCCGCCGGGGCGTAACACGCGGCCCAGTTCGCAGAGGCCCGGCCTGGGATCGGGCAGGTGCTCGATGACCCAGCCGCACGTGACGCAGTCGAACGCATCGTCGACGAACGGCAACCGCACGACATCACCGGCGATGTAGAAGGGCCGATCGCTTTTCACCCGGCTGCGCGCTCGGCGGAGCATTTGTCGGGACAAATCGTAGGCGATCAAGCGTGCTTCCGGCTGCGATTCTCTGAGCAAATGGCCGAGAATCTGGCCGGCACCGGCGCCGACGTCAAGGATGTTCCGGAATTGTGTGACGTCGAATCTCTTTCGACGCAGCATGTGTCCGACCAGCGGCTCGTGCAGCGAGATCAGGCTCCCGAGCGCCAGGACCGCGCCAGCAGGTCCGTCGTACATGTGGCGCACGTGATTGCGGTATTGTCGCAGGCTCAGCCGCCGAATTCCTTTGAATTCCACCAGCCTTTGAAAGCCCTTTTTGGGCGACTTGCGTTTGCTCGGGCGCAGCGTTGTCGGGTTCATGGTGAGGCCTTGACCTGATGACACTCCTGTTATACGCAAGTTTCAACGAAAAGTCCCCTCCCAGTGCACTGTTGAACGGAAATTCCGTGGATTCTTGCCGTCGCTGGTTTCGGGTCACGGCTGCCGCTGGGACCGGCGAGCGGTCCGGAACGCGAGAAACTGCTTGAACCTGAGGGTTGGGGAGACTATATTCGATCACGTGCCGTTTCATAAATTCTTTGATCATCGAAGGATCGGCCATGACGGTTGCCGGTCTGGCGGCCGTGTCGAGGGTGCCGCAGCGAGCCACAGCCAGACTGAGCTGACCACGGTTTGATTCAAGGGGAGCGTCCTTCGGGTGATGTCTAGGGTAGTCGACATCCAGAAAGCCGACGACCCACGGGACGTGATCCATCGAGCGGTCCAGCTGCTCGCCGATGGAGAGCTGGTCGCGTTTCCGACCGAGACGGTCTACGTGGTGTGCGCCTACGGCTTGAATGCCGGGGCCGTCGGCAAGTTGCAACGCCTATTGAACAGTCACGGCGGCCCGCCGTATGCGTTGGCGATCAAAGGCGCGGAGGAGGCGCTCGACTACGTACCGCAAATGGCCAAGCTGGGACGGAAGCTGGCCCGCCGCTGCTGGCCGGGACCGGTGACGATGGAGTTCGACGTCTCGCGGGACGAAGGGCTTGTGCAGTCGTTGCCGGCAGAGACCCGCGCGGCGATCGTTCCGCATGGCGAGATTCGGTTGCGTGTTCCCGTGCATCAGGTGCTGACCAATGTTTTGAAGCTGATGCCGGCTCCCATCGTGATGTCGGGCGAAACACTCGCCGATGCACCGGCCGCCACGACTGCCGGGCAGGTTGAAGAGCGCTTCGGAGGCAAGGTCGCGCTGATCATCGACGACGGCGCTTGCCGCTATGCAGAGCCGGCGACGGTGGTTCACATTTCCGAGGACGCGTGGAACATCGTCGAACCGGGCGTCGTCACCGAGACCACGTTGGGCCGGCTGGCCAGCGAGCTGTATCTCTTTGTCTGCACTGGAAATACGTGTCGAAGCCCCATGGCCGAGGGTTTGTTTCGCAAATTTGTGGCCGAGAAGCTACAATGTAGTGAGGAGGATTTGGTCGATCGGGGATTCGTCGCGGCATCGGCGGGTTTGGCCGCCGCCATCGGCGCTCCGGCGAGTCCCGAATCGGTTGAGCTATTGAACAAACACGGTATTGATCTTCGAAGTCACGAAAGTCAGCCGCTGTCCAACCACCTGTTGGATCAGGCCGATCACATCTACACCATGACACGCACTCATCGAGACACAATTTTGTCGGAGCGTCCGGAGCTTTGGGATCGTGTTCGTCTGCTGTCTGCGGACGGTGTGGATGTTTCTGACCCGATCGGCGGCGGGATGCCCGAGTATGAAAAGTGCCAAAGCGAAATTGAGCGCCACGTTCACGCCCTTCTCACAGACATCAAAGTAAAATAATGCCTAAGTTTCGTCCCCTGCGAATTGCCGTCGCCAGCGATCATCGTGGATTCTCGGTCAAAGAGAAAATTCTTTCCTTGCTCGAAAAGCTAGGACACGAGGGACTCGATTACGGCCCCGACAATTCCGACAGCGTCGACTACCCGGAATTCGCGGCCAAGGTTGCCAAGTCCGTTTCTGAGCACGAGGTCGATCGCGGCATTCTGATCTGCGGCACCGGTATCGGTATGTGTATCGTCGCCAACAAGTTTCCGAAAGTCCGTGCGGCGCCGTGTCACGACGATTTGACCGCAGAGATGAGTCGGCTGCACAACGACGCCAACGTGCTGTGCCTATCGGCTGATCTGCTCGGCGAGCGGCTGGTAAACCGCATGGTCGATATTTGGATCAACACCGAATTCGAAGGCGGCCGGCACGCTCGGCGCGTCGACATGATCGCCGAATATGAAGCGCAGACCGGCTGCGCCGAAAACCCGACGGCAACCGAGTCGACCGCGTCGTAAATCTCTCGCCTGCCGTGTTCTTGCCGCAACCGCCGAGTGGCACGCCGTGACGCAAGCAACGGCGTGGTCACGACCTACGCCACGCCCATCCCTGCGGTCTGGGCGTGCCACACTTCGCCATTGTGAAAAAGTGACCGGCCCTGAGAACCAACGGCGAGATGCTTTTCTTCGGCGGCGGTTCGATGTATCGTGACAGATTGCCTTGGAAGCAGCAGTTCGCCTTTGCAGTCTTGGAGGAGTGTGGTTGATGGACCCGGCAGTACTGAAATACACCAGGACGCACGAATGGATCCACGTGGAAGGTGACGTGGCGACCGTTGGAATCAGCGACTTTGCCGTCAAGCAGCTTACCGACCTCGTCTACATCGACTTGCCCGACATCGGCAAGTCCTTGAGCGCCGGCGAGGTGTTCGGCGAGGTCGAAAGTGTCAAGGCCGTCAGCGATCTGATTGCTCCACTGGCCGGTGAGGTCGTCGAAGTCAACGAATCGCTGGCCGATGACCTGGCAGCGCTTTCCGACGATCCGTTCGGTAAGGGATGGATCCTCAAGGTCAAGGTGACCGACGCCGCCGCTCTGGGCGGCCTGTTCGACCGCGCGCGTTACGAACAGCACTGCGCGTCGGAAGAACAGTGACGAAAGAAGGTTTCCGTGTGACGTACCGTTTCAACACGCCGGACGAGCGGCGCGAGATGCTCGAAACCATTGGCACCCGATCGATCGACGACTTGTTCGCGCAGATTCCGGACCGGCTGCGACTCGAGCGGCCGCTCGACCTGCCCGATCCGCTGAGCGAGATCGAGCTGGAAGCGCAGGTGCGCTGCCTGGCCGGAAGAAACGTCGGTGGCTCCTCGCGCGTCTGCCTGCAGGGAGGCGGTGTTTACGATCACTTCATCCCCGCCGCCGTCGACGAGATTGCCGCACGCGGCGAATTCTACACCGCCTACACACCGTACCAGGCGGAAGCCAGTCAAGGCAGCCTGCAAGCGTTCTTCGAGTACCAAACGCTCATTTGCCAACTGACCGGCATGGACGTCTCCAACGCCAGTTTGTACGAAGGGGGCACCAGCGTCAGCGAAGCGGCTTTCATGGCGATGCGCATCACGCGCCGGCACGGCAAGGTCGTTGTTTTGGGATCGCTGCATCCGGAATATCGGCAGGTGCTCGAAACGTACCTGAGACACCTCGACTGTGAAGTCAGCGTGGTTCCGACACCCGCGGGTACCGCCGACCTGGAGAAAGTCGATGCCGCTCTGGATGAACGTGTGGCCTGTCTGATCGTGGGACATCCCAATTTCTTCGGATGCCTGGAAGACGCCGAGCGATTGACCGAATTGGCGCACCGCTCTGGCGCCCTGTCAGTCATTTCGTGCGACCCCATCAGTCTCGGTCTGTTGAAGCGCCCCGGCGGGTACGGCGCCGACATTGTGGTGGCCGAGGGACAGCCGCTCGGAATTCCCATGCAATACGGCGGCCCGCTTCTGGGTATTCTCGCGTGCCGGCAAGAATACGTGCGCAAGATGCCGGGACGCCTGATCGGTCAAACAACCGATCGCAACGGCAAAACCTGTTATGTGCTCAATCTGCAAACCCGCGAACAGCACATTCGCCGTGAAAAGGCGACCAGCAACATCTGCACCAACCACGGCCTGCTGGCTTTGCGAGCGACGGTCTATTTGTCACTGCTCGGTCCGGCCGGCTTGCGGGAAGTTGCCGAGCTTTGCTGCCGGAAGGCCCATTACGCGGCGGACCGGTTGTCGCAGATCAACGGGGTGGAGCTTATGTTCGATCGCCCCTTCTTCAAGGAATTCACGCTCCGCTGCGGCGGAGAAGTTGCCGGTTTGCTCCACAAGGCGCGCGAGGCCGGTTTCGACCTGGGCCCGGAGTTGAAACGGTTTCCCGTTCCGGACGGAGCGGGCGGCCCGGAAATGAAAAACGGATTGCTGGTTGCTGTCACAGAAAAGCGAACTCGCGAGGAGATCGATCAATTGGTCAACATACTGGGCGGCTAGGAGCGATTCTGCTTCCCGCGCTCTCGCTGGGAGCCGTTGTGTGGGACGCCCTGTGTCGCGTCTCTCGCAGGGTCGCTGGGCGTCTGGCCGGCTGGCGAGCACGACGTGGAGCATCACCGAGGGCGCTGCCACGCAAAGTGTCAGCCCAGAAAGAATGGTCTCAAAGGGGATTGCCACAATCCATGCAGAAGCCGTTGGCGTCACGATTGCTGTTCGAACTTTCGAAACCGGGCCGGCGGGCCGCCCTTTTTCCGGAGAGCGACGTTCCCGGGCGGCCGCTCGAGGAGCTCGTACCGGCGGACCAAATGTCTCCGACCGCGCCCGAGTTGCCGGAACTCACCGAGCCGGACGTCATTCGGCACTTCATCAATCTCTCGACGCTCAACATGTCGGTCGACACGCATTTCTACCCGCTGGGTAGCTGCACGATGAAGTACAACCCGAAACGGCACGAACGTCTGGCCGGCTTGCCCGGACTCGTCGACGTGCATCCTTACCAGTCGGAAGCGGACTCGCAGGGCATGCTGCAGATGCTGTACGAACTGCAGCAAATGCTGGCCGAGATTTCCGGATTGCCGGCCATTTCGCTCCAGCCGGCTGCCGGGGCGCAGGGAGAGCTTACCGCCCTTTTGGTGGCGTCGGCTTACTTCCGCGACCGCGGCGAGCAGCGAACCAAAGTCCTGCTTCCCGCCAGCGCACACGGGACGAATTCCGCCAGTGCCGCGACCGCGGGATTCGAATGCGTGCAACTGAAGGGTTCGGAAAGCGGAATGGTCGATCTCGACGAGTTGAGATCGCACCTCGACCGGCAGACCGCCGTGTTCATGATTACCAATCCGAACACGCTGGGCCTGTTCGAGCGCGACATTGCCGATGCCGCACACCTGTTGCACGACGTGGGGGCCTTGGTGTACATCGACGGGGCGAACATGAACGCGATCCTAGGCGTCACCCGGCCGGGAGACTTCGGCGGCGATATGATGCATTTCAACGTGCACAAGACGTTCACCGGGCCGCACGGCGCGGGTGGGCCGGGGGCCGGGCCGATCGCCGTACGCCGCTTTCTGGCCGATTTTCTGCCTGGTCCCGTGGTCTGTGCATCGAACAACGACGCAGGACCAACAACCTACACGCTCACGACGCCGGCGAAAACGATCGGGCGAATGCGAAGCTTCTTCGGCAACGTGGGAATTCTGCTGCGAGGATATTTCTATCTGCGAACACTCGGTGCTGAAGGACTTCGCGCCGCTTCGCAAGACGCCGTGCTCAATGCGAACTACCTGATGGCCCGGCTGAGTAGTGTGCTCCCGGTCCCGCACGGCAAGTTCTGCATGCACGAGTTTGTGGCGTCGGCCAAACAGATTCACGATCGGCGGGGAATCTCCGCGATGGATATTGCCAAGCGGCTACTCGACTACGGATTCCACGCACCGACTGTCTATTTTCCACTGGTCGTCGCCGAGGCGATGATGATCGAGCCGACAGAGACCGAGTCGAAAGAAACCCTCGACGCTTTCGTCGAGGCGCTCTGCGAAATCGTCCAGGAAGATCCGGAGTTTCTGCACAACGCACCGCACACACTGCCGATCAGCCGTCCCGACGAAGTCCAAGCCGCCCGGCAACCACTACTGAAGTGGACGCCCGCGGCGGACCAAGGAGTTGAGAGTTGAGAGCCGAGAGTTGATTCAAAGTGGAGTGCTCTCGACTATTTCCTTTCGACTCTCCATTAGCAATCTGTCAAAGCTGAAATGACATGTACAGCCGAGTGTGGGGCAGGCTTTCCAGCCTGCCAC
>CAZGYE010000178.1:0-12370 GCA_964530165.1 uncultured Planctomycetaceae bacterium | reverse complement strand
CATCGAGTAGCCGCACACTCCAGAGCTGGTTTCGACTAGCCCAGATCATTCCTAGAAACCCAAACCGACGACTTGTCGTCGCGGCCAAACCAACGACTTGTCGTCGCTGCCAAACCAACGACTTGTCGTCGCTGCCAAACCGACGACTTGTCGTCGCTGCCAAACCGACGACTTGTCGTCGCTGAGTGTACGGACCACTTTGACCAATCCAATCACACCGCAAGACGGAGGTTGACCGATGAGTACGAAGAGTGCGACAAAGACGTTCAGTCGGCGTCAGCTTCTGGCTGGCACGGCTGCCGCGGCCACGTTCACCATCATTCCTCGCCACGTACTGGGCGCGCCCGGACAGCCGTCGGCCAACAACAAACTGAACATTGCCGGCGTGGGCGTCGGCGGGAAGGGGTCGGGCGATATTCGCAGCGTGCCCACCGAGAACATCGTAGCCATCTGCGACGTGGACGCCCACCACGCGGCCCATTCGGCCAAACGCTTCCCCCGGGCGAAGGTCTACAGTGACTTCCGCAAGATGATCGAGACCCAGAAAGACATCGACGCGGTCATGGTCGCCACGCCCGACCACAACCACGCGGTGGTCACAATGGCGGCGCTGAAGATGGGCAAGCACGTCTTCTGCCAGAAGCCCTTGACGCACAGCGTGCACGAGGCCCTCGAGATTGCCAAGGCGGCCAAGCGGGCGAAGGTGGCGACCCAGATGGGCAACCAAGGCCAAGCCAGCGAAGGGGCGCGGCTGGTGTGTGAGCTGATCTGGGCGGACGCGATCGGCAAGGTCCGCGAGATCCACTCCTGGTCGAACCGGCGGCCGGACATCTCGCCGCGCGGCATACCGCGGCCGAAGGACACGCCGCCCGTGCCCCCGCAACTCGATTGGGACCTCTGGCTCGGCCCGTCGCCCCAACGGCCGTACCATCCGAGTTACCATCCGTTTGCGTGGCGCGGCTGGTGGGATTTCGGCACGGGTGTGTTAGGCGACATCGGCTGCCACAACCTGTCGGCCGCGTTCAAGGCCCTGAAACTCGGCTGGCCGAAGAGCGTGGAGGCGTGCTCGACACACTGGAACGCGCCGCCGGAGATCAAGAACGAAACCGCGCCGCTGGCATCGACCGTGACCTACCGCTTCGCGGCCGAGGGCGACCGGCCGGAGATCATGCTCCGCTGGTACGACGGCGGCATGATGCCTCCGCTCCCGGAGGAAGTGGAGCCTGGCCGCAATATTTTCACGGGCGACGGTACGCTCATTGTCGGCGAGAAGGGAATGATACTCAACCACCAGCTCCTGCCGGACGCCAAGATGAAAGAGTTCGGCAAACCTCCGCAAGTGCTGCCGAGATCGCCGGGACATTATCAGGAGTGGATCGACGCCTGTAAGGGCGGAAAACCCGCGGGCAGCAACTTCGTCGACCATGCGGGCCGGCTGGCGGCAGTCGTCTTGATGGGCAACATCGCCATCCGCACTCAGGAGAAGCTCTATTGGAATGCCGAGAAGCTGCAGTTCAAGAACTCCGAAGCGGCCAACCAGCTATTCAATCCGCCGTATCGGAAGGGCTGGAGCCTGTGAGCGCACGCAAACGTTCCGGCGGTTGCCCCACAGAATCATTCTCATCATTGACGAGGAGAACGGGCGCTTCGCGTGAAGGCATTGTTGGGATGAGGAATCCTTTACGTTGACACGCCACTTGCCACGAACTAGTATACCCTGCGAAAACACTCAAAACGTGGAGGGCAATAATGCGAAAGAATGTCTGTTTCTTGATTGCAGCGAGCGTGTTATTCGGTATTGCCGGTTGGTTGAGTCAGTTCGACTTGCCACTCACCCAGCACGCAGTCGCTCGTGCTGACGAGGCTGGATCGGAACAACTGAAGCCACAGCCGGTGGTGGACAGCATGCACCAGTTCATGGAGTATGTGTTCGAACCGACTTACAAACGACTCAAGATGCAGATGGCTCAGGCGCCGGAAGATAAGAATGCGTGGAAGGAAGTGAAATCAAGCTCTCTCATTCTCGCCGAGGGTGGAAACTTGTTGTTGATCCGAACACCCAAGGAAGACGCCCAGGAGTGGAACAACCTCAGCACTGTGATTCGTGACCTTGGCGGACAGCTTTACCTGGCCTCGAGAAAACGGGACTACAAAGCGGCTCATCAGCACTACACCGCGATGCTTGAGAAATGCAATGCTTGCCACAAGAAATTCGCCAAGGGAAAGCACCAGTTGAAGCCGTGAGACTAGGCAGAAACAGATTTCATTACCGGCCGGGTGGCGGGGTCATAGCGAAGCGTTGGCCCCGTTTGTCGCCGCACGTCAGGGCCATCGCTGGCGCTCTGACTCTGCCACCCGTCGGGCGTCGCGGGCGGGTATTGGATGGCTGGGTGTGAAGTGGCGAGGAAATACAGAACGATGACACCGCATCGCCTACACTGGTTCGGTGTTTTCATATTGCTCGCATCCGGCATGACCGCGTGGGGTGCAGAAACCGGTCAACAGTGGTTCGACCGCAAGACAACTTGGCACGGCTACGATCAGCTTCACTTTTCGGTGGCGCGGCGCGGTGCATATATCGTCGTGCCGAAGAAGCCGGCTCCCGGCAAACCATGGGTGTGGCGGGCCCGATTCCCCGGCTACCACGCGGAGATGGACGTCGCGCTGCTTGGCAAGGGTTTCCACATCGCCTATCTCGACGTGGCGGGCCTGTTCGGAAGCCCGCAGGCGGTGGCTTACGGAGACAAGTTCTACGAGTACCTCACGACGAAGCGCGGCTTTGCGAAGAAGCCGGCGTTGGAAGGTGTCAGTCGCGGCGGGTTGTTCGTCTACAACTGGGCGGTAAAGAACCCGGAGAAGGTCGCTTGCATCTACGCCGATACGCCGGTTTGCGATTTCGGGAGCTGGCCGGGCGGCAAGGGCGGCGGGCTTGGATCGGCCCAGGCATGGGCAGCCTGCCTGAAGGCCTACGATCTGACCGAACAGGAAGCCCTCCACTACGGCAAGAATCCCATCGACAACGTCTCCCCGATCACGCAGGCCAGGATTCCAATCCTGCACATCGTTTCGGAGAACGACCGCGTCGTGCCGCCCAAGGAAAACACCTATCTGCTGCAGCAACGGCTCAATCGGCTCGGCCTGAAGATGCAGATCATCTCCGTCGCCAAGGGGACCGCGAAATCCAACGGGCATCACTTCGACCATCCCGATCCAGAACGAGTCGTTGAATTCATCATCCGGCACGCATCAATTCGGGACGTCGATGCGGAGGGCGCCCTGGAAAGCCTGCCCCACTCAACCGTGTCGCGGACAGAAGAGCGATTCTAAGGCGAAGCGGGCAATCGCGAAAGTGCCAGGCAATCAATCGAACATCAGTCGTCCCAGACGGCCGCCGATTAAGGCGGCTGCGGCAAGCAGCAGCCAACCAAAGCTTTGCCGCAACTGCCGGCCGCCCAGTTTCTCGCTCACTTCCGAACCAAGCCTCGCCCCCACGGTCCCGCCGAACAACAGCGCCACCACGAGCGGCAGCTTGACGTGACCGTACCAGGCATGAGCAATCGTAGACTGGGCGGCCACAAGCCAAACAATGACCAAAGAGCTGAATATCGCCTGGTGGGTTCGGATTCCGAACAGGTAAATCAGTCCCGGCAACAGGATCAGTCCGCCGCTCATACCCAGCAGTCCCGCCAGAAACCCGATTACCAGGCCGAACCACGATAAGACCGGTATCGACATTCGCGGCTGCTCAAACTCCGGAAACTCGGCACACGGAGGGATCCGCCGAAGGGTCGTCAGGACCGTCTTCGCCAGCTCCGGCTTGTGAGGCCGACTGACTTCCCACAGCGCGAAGAGGCCGACGCCCAAAAGAAGAAAGAAATAGGTGACCAACACCACCAATTCGGCCGGCGGCACAGAGTTGCCGGTCCATGGGATCGTGATCGCTTCGTGCTGTTTGGCCAGTTGCAGGACATTCGTGCCGGAGAAAACTCCGACGAACAAACCGCCGGCGATCGTTAACGGCAATCGCACATGGGAGAGCGCAATGCGTCGAGCCAAAAGCGACGTGGTCGCCGGACCCAGCCCTTGACAAGCTCCGGCGCCGACGGCCAGATCCATGCGGATCCCCAGTGCGATGTTCAGAACCGGAACGATCAAGAAACCACCACCGACGCCGAACACCCCCGAGAGAAACCCGACACCGCCGCCGGCCAGAGTCACCAGTGCCAAGTCCAGCATGTGCGATTCCATGCCGGCCACACCTCAAATCTGGTAATCGGGGAAGATCGGATCGTCGGAAGACTTCTCGGCGGCTCGCTCGTGCCAGAGGTCGAATAGCCAATTCACCAGCACGCCCCAGACAACGGGGAGAATGAGACAGGCCATGGTGAAAAGGATCTTGTTGTACACTCGACAGGCCGCTTTGCGAGAGAATTCCGTGACAATGGCGCAGCCGATTCCCGCGCGGCCACGTTTCGCTCTCTCGATTTAGGCCATTTGACGCCGCCTTGTCAAGCGCCAGCGACGCACTGCCCGGGTGCGCCCCGTCACTGGCTGCTTTGCGCCAGGTGCTTCTTGGGAACCAGGCGGGCCAGGTGGTCGACTCGATATTGCGGCTTGCCCAACCGGTCGTGAGCGTTCGAATCGACCCGGCCTTCCACCAGCACGACGTCGCCTGCGCGGAGCACGTTGAGACGCGCATCGCCGATCAGCGTGATGCTGCCGCCGAAACGATCCGCCTGATCGGGTTTCATGTCATAGATGATGTTCCACGTTTTGTCCGCTTCGTCGTAGTCGACGACGCCGCGCAGCCAACGATACTTCTCGGGATCGTGGTCGAACGGATTCGGACGGCGGCGACCGGCTGTTTCATTAGATTTGACTAACGTGGGCGTCGATGAGGCTGGCGTGGTTGGAATGGGGTCGACGAACGAGTCGGCTTTCTCTCCGGACGAATGTGAGGCCATCTTTTCCTGCGGCGCGTTTTGGTTGGCATCGCGCTGCGGGTCCTGTTTGTAGCCGAACGGCGTTGGGGCGTCGCTCTCGTTGAGTTTCAAGTCGTCCTGACCGCCGTTGAGATCACCGGGATCGTTGTAGTCGGGAACCGTGTTGGCCCCGTCCGGATTGCTGATCCCGTCCGTGTTCGGATTGAAGGCCGGTGCGTCAAGTTCGGGCGAGACGACGTCCTGAGACTGCCGCCACTCGGGCGCCTGGCCGGCGGGTGGTGTCAGCGTCGTTGGAGGCAGTATGGTGGCGCCGTTGGGAACGGTCGCGCCGGCTGGCGGCGTGTTATAGACGCCCGGATACGCTCCCGGTCCATACGGACCGTACGGATAGTGCGGAAAACATCCGGCCAGGGGCAACAGGATCAGTCCGCAAGCAAGACGGATTTTCCAGCGCTTCGATTGCATACGACGGGTCCTCTCTACCATTTCAGCGTTTTTCATTCCGGGAACGAAGCGGGGTCCTCGTCCCGTTTTTGCGGGGTCCTGCATTGGCCGTCATCGCCTCTGCGAGGTATGGGAAACGGAAATGCAGCGTGACGTGAGCCTCTTCCCACCGATGGGAAAGTGACGGAATTTTACGGATCGGGGCGAGTGTGTCCAGACCGGTTTCGCCAATGTTGCGACAGCACCGTTATCTCCACTCTCGTCACGACTTACGTCAACTTGTCGACTTCGATCGAAATGAACGTTGAAGAAAACGGGCTCGCGTGCAAGAATAACCCGGCTCGGCCCCGGCCGAATGCGCAGCGGCCGCCGTCAACGTGTCTTGGCGGGGCAGGGGTCTGACGGACGTACAATGGATCCCAAACCGACAGCTAATTCCAAACCGACAGCTAATTCCAAACCGACAGCTCGCTGTCGGAAAAAAACAAGGAAAGCGAGACGATCGACCATGCCTCACAAGCGACCCAACCTCCAACGGCAACTCACGCAGGCCGGCGAAGCATTAGCAGCGTGGGCGAAAGTCCTTGAAGAGAACGGCGTCTCGCAGAAAGACCGCCGCCGAGACCCGAAGTGGCGTACGCTGAACGCAACCTGCCGGCAACTCAGGGCGCGCCTCGGCCGCGTCGCGGAAACCGAGACCCTCAACGCAGAAGCCGACCGCCGCAAGGCCGAGAAAGCCGTCGCCGGCAGCGAAGAAGAGCCGCAGCAGAAACGGCAGAAGAAGCAGAAACAGCCGAAGAAGCAGAAGAAGACGGGGAAATGAGTTGCCCGCCGAGCCGTGCGGGACTTCCCGGACCGTTCGGAGAGGTGGCAGAGTGGCCGAATGCACCGGTCTTGAAAACCGGCGTGGCGGATAACGTCACCGGGGGTTCGAATCCCCCCCTCTCCGCTTGCTGTCTTGACCGCGCGTTTCACATCGTGATTGCACTTGGATTGGAGTTGCCAGCATGAGAACCTTTGTCTGTGTGGTTGCTTTCGTGTTCACCGGGGCGGCGTTGACCTCCGCGGCCGACAAGCCGAACATTGTCCTGGTGATGGCCGACGATCAGGGCTGGGGAGACATGGCTTACAACGGTCATCCCACGCTCAAGACGCCGAACTTTGACGCCGCCGCCGCCGCCGGGCTGCGATTCGACCGTTTCTACGCCGCTGCACCCGTCTGTTCTCCCACACGAGCCAGCGTGATGACCGGACGTCATCCGAACCGGATGGGCGTGTTCAAATGGGGATACCCAATCCGGCCACAGGAGATCACGGTGGCCGAAGCCCTGAAGAGGGCAGGGTATGCGACTGCACATTTTGGCAAATGGCACCTCGGGTCGGTGCGGAACGCCAGCCCGGCGAATCCGGGACGGAACGGTTTTGATGAATGGCTCAGCGCGCCGAATTTCTTCGACAACGATCCCATCCTCAGCCGCCGCGGTCAGGCCGTCCAAACAAAGGGCGAAAGCTCGATGGTGATCGTCGAGGCCGCGCTGGAATGGATTGGAGCCGAGGTCAAAAAAGACCGGCCGTTCCTGGCGGTTGTTTGGTTCGGCTCGCCTCACGGACCGCACCGGGCTATCGAACGGGACCGCGCCCTTTACAACCTTCAGCCCAAGAACCTTCAGCATTTCTATGGTGAGATCACCGGAATGGACCGCGCCTTTGGCCGGTTGCGAGACGCGCTCGGAGAGTTCGCCGTGCGGAACAACACCCTGCTTTGGTATTGCAGCGACAACGGCGCCTTGCCACGTGTTGGCTCGACCGGCGGACACCGCGGACACAAGGGCCAGGTTTACGAGGGAGGACTGCTGGTTCCTGCGATCCTGGAGTGGCCGGCGCGACTTTCAGCGCCGCGCGTCACGACCGTCCGCTGCAATACCTGCGACATTTATCCGACGCTTCTGGAAATCGCCGGCGTGAGGGTGAAGGACCAACCGGTACTGGACGGCGTCAGTCTCGTGCCGCTCATTGACGGAAAGATGGACGCCCGCCCGCGACCGATGGGGTTCTGGGATTATCCCATCAAGGGCATCAGCACGCCTTCCGCAAAATGGATGAGCGATCTCTTGAAGGCGCAGCAGGCCGGCGGCGATCTCGAGCCACACGCATCGAGCCAAAAGGCCGCCCAACTTCCGGACCCCCCCTATCCACTGGATGAATTTCCCGGCCATGCGGCGTGGGTGGACGGAGATTGGAAGTTGCACCGGATTGCCAACAAAACGGGGGACGTCACTTGGGAGCTCTACAACCTGGCCAACGATCCGGGGGAAGAGACGGACCTCGCTCAGAACACAAGTCCGCGTCTGCTTGCGATGCGCGGCAAGTTGGAAGCGTGGCTAAAATCGGTCGTGCGGAGTCTGAACGGCGAAGACTACCGCAGGAATTAGCCACCGGCAATTAGGGGCCATAACTGGGCGATGAGGAAGCAGAGAACAAATCCCATGGCCAGTGGAAGCAGTGCTGCGACGGCGGTCCATTTCGCGCTGCCGGTCTCCTTCCACGTCGTGTAGATTGTTGTCGAGCAGGGATTGTGCAACAGGCTAAAGAGCATCACGCACACGCCGGTCAGCACCGTCCAGCCGCCGGCGTGGAGTACGCGGGCCGTGGCCTTTGTCGATGTGAGATCGAACATCACGCCGGCGCCCTCGCCGACGCCCGTCATCCCCGTCGTGACCACGGTCAGCATGAGGATTGTGGGAATAACGATTTCGTTGGCCGGGATGGCGACGACGTAGGCCAGCAGGATCACGCCGTTCAAGCCGATCAGCATGCCGAGGGGATTGAGAAAGTGGATCAGGTGTTCGGCGAGTGATGAACCGCCGATCGAGATATTGGACACCAGCCAGATGACCGCACCAGCGGGCAAAGCGAACACGATGGCCCGCCAGAGCACGAAGATCGTACGGTCGATCAACGAGGTATACAGGGTCTGCAACAACCGCGGCGGCCGATAGGGTGGCAGTTCCAACTGAAACGTGGACGGCTCGCCGCGCAGCACGGTTCTCGACAGTCCCCAGGACGTGAGAAACGTAAACGCCACCCCGAGAAGCGCCACCGACACGACGGCCACGGCTGAGACGAAGCCGGCAAGATACGCCGGCGCCAACGCCCCGAGGAAAATTGTCGCCAGCAGAATTTGCGTCGGCCATCGGCCGTTGCACAAGGCAAAGTTGTTGGTGATGATGGCAACAAGCCGTTCCCGAGGGCTGTCGATGATTCGGGTGGCGACGACGCCGGCGGCATTGCAGCCCAGGCCCATGCACATGCTGAGCGACTGCTTGCCGTGTCCGCCGACCCGCTTGAACATTCGGTCGAGATTGAACGCAACGCGCGGCAGATAGCCGAAATCCTCCAGCAGCGTGAACAGCGGGAAGAAGATGGCCATCGGCGGCAGCATGACGGAGATCACCCAAGCCGTGGCCAGGTACATCCCGTCGATCAGCACACCGTCCAACCACCAGGGCATGCCGATGCTCGAGGCGGCCGCCTTCAGCGCGGGGTGAATCGTGTCGATTAACAGCGAGGAGATCATCGCCGAGGGCACATTGGCCCCGGCCACCGTGAGCCACAACACGAAAGTCAACAGCACGATCATCGCCGGAAAGCCGAGCCAGCGGCCGGTCAGAATCCGGTCGAGTTTGTAATCGAGCCCCACATTCCAACGCGTTTCCTTGCGGGTCACGGTTCGGTCGGCGATGCGTGCCGCGTGCGCGTAGATGCTTTCCACCAGCGTTTGGTGAAAATCAGGACCGACTTCCCAGCGGAGATCCGAGGCCGTCTCGAGCAATTCGTCGCGGAGTTTCCCCTCGGGTGTGGGGCAGGCTTTCCAGCCTGCCGATTGGTCGTGGGATGTTGGAAAGTCCGCCGATTGGTCGTGGCAGGCTGGAAAGTCCGCCGATTGGTCGTGGGAGGCTGGAAAGTCCGCCGATTGGTCGTGACAGGCTGGAAAGCCTGCCCCACGAGAAGTGTCCTGGTCGCCCCCGAGCACGCGGCCCTGCGACAGGTCACCCAACTCACCGCTGCGCACGGCTTGAGCAATGCGCTCGTCGCCGTCCAGCAGCCGCACCGCAACCCAGCGGCTGTTGGGTAATCTCGGATACGCGGCTTCGACCTGTTCGGAAAGCCGCGACACGGGGCGCTCGAACTGCGGCGGCATTTCAACGATTCGCTTCGGCCGGCTGACGATCTCCCCGGCGGCCATCTGGTGAATCGTCTGAAGAACACGGTCGACGCCCTTGTCGTAGCGGGCCGATGCCGGAACGACAGGCACGCCCAATTCGTCGGCCAGCTTCTTGTCGTCGACCGTCAGGCGATGCCGCCGGGCTTCGTCCATTAGATTTAAGCAGACGACGACTCGATCGGTGATCTCCATGACCTGCAGCGCGAGATTCAGGTTTCGTTCCAATCGGCCGGCATCAGCGACGACGAGCGTCACGTCAGGCTGGCCGAAGAGGATGAAGTCGCGGGCGACTTCTTCGTCGTAACTGGTCGCCAGCAGGGAATACGTGCCCGGCAAGTCGACCAGCTTGTACTGTTTTCCATCGTAGGAGACCGTGCCTTCGGCCCGGGTGACCGTCTTGCCGGGCCAATTGCCGGTGTGCTGCCGGAGCCCGGTCAGCGCATTGAACAGCGTGCTCTTGCCCACGTTGGGATTGCCGGCCAGCGCGATCACATGATCGAATCGCTGCATGTCGACGCCTAACTGGACCAGCGGCGATTGATCTTGCGCCGCTGGACAGTTCGCGCAGTGTGAGCGGACGATCCGAAACATGGTTACGCTCCGTTGGTCTTGTCGCCAACGTGGATCAGGTCGGCTTGGTCTCTGCGTAACGCGATCAACGCGCCGCGAATGCGATACGCCGTCGGGTCGCCGCCGGGGCTCTGCAACTCGGCGCGAACGATTGTATCCGGCACCAGCCCCAGGTCGAGCAGCCTGCGACGCTGCATTCCGCGACAAGCCGGCGAAAGGGCCACCACCTTCGCGCTCTCGCCCACGTGCAACGATGACAGGCGATCTTTTTCGATCCGCGGCGCACGCTCGGCAGGCAACTTCACCACGGAGATGTTCGCCGCCACGACCGGGGCCAGTACATGCTCCTCGCCGTCGAGATCGAAAACAATTCGTTCGTTGGACGCCTCGACCACCTCGACCACCATGCCGCGAGTGAGCCGCAACGCCAGGATCTGAGCGTAAAGGGCCGCGGGCTCATCTTCAATGTGGACGATCGAGGCCGTCTCGCCGGCTTTCAATGAGCTCAGCGGCCCGCCACGCTCGCTCGGAATCGTTCCGTCGGCGGTGGGAATCGGGTCGCCGTGTGGATCGTATCGCGGTTCTCCTAAACGTGTCGCGAGATCTTGAACTTCACCCGGTGAGAGCTGGTGCTCGCGGCGATCTGCCTCCGGGTGCCAGTATGACTCCGACAGCCCGGTTTGCTCCGAGAGGTACTGCTCCCACAGCCGGTGGATGCGGATTACCTTCAACGCGTCGCGCCGACCTGACGGCGTTAATCGCGGACCACCAGACGCAGACTCGATCAGACCGAGGCGTTCGAGGTCCGTCAGCAGGCGCGTCGAACGGGCGGCTGAGAGCGCCAAAGAGCCGGCCAGACTTTCCACCGTCGCCCAACGGCCGCGGTATTCATAGTCGTGCAGGTGTTTCAGCGCGTCCTCGATCAACACGCGATCTTGGTACTGCCGCCACTGGAAAAGCTGACGAATGAGTCCGTGCTTGGGTAGAAACAGCACCAGAACCGTCAAGAGGACGGTGCCGAACACAATCAATAAGGCAGAAGAGGTCATGGTCACCGCACCGAAGCCACGAAGTGATCGAAACGTCCGTTGCGCGAATCCGCCTGCAAGCAAATGGTTTTCCTGGGATCTTGTCAAGTCAACGCTGACGGGTTCGTAGTGACCGCATTCATGCGATCCTGAACTGTTTGGACCCGATGAATCGTGTCACTACGAACGAGACGCAAGAAAGAAACCCCCAACGATCGGCCGTATACCGATGGAGGACTCCTGTAACCCGCCCGGAGGTCTTCCCCACAAACAACGCTCCATGATTCTATTCTATTGTATGTTACGGCCCAGAGAATTCAAGTGTTCAAAATCACGTTTTTGATTCATCCAAATCGGATTGATGCGGTCCCATTCGTAGGCTGGCAGAATGCTCGCATCTTTCGCCGAATGGGTCAAACCGAATCTGTGGACACCGGCGACATTGACCAACGTGGGACGCACGGAAAGCGTCGGCATCCCGCTTCTGGAATCAGACCGGTGCGCGGCTTACAATACGATCACGCTCTCGTCGAGCACCTGCCATGCCCCGCCCCCTTCAACATGCGTGTCATCCATTTCAATGGGGATGTGGTCATGTGCGGGCTGTGATATTTGGGACAGGAAGGCGGTCACGTGAACATCGCAAGAGATGCCAAGACGGGGCTGTTGGTTGTGGGGGCGTCCGGTTTTGTCGGGGCAGCGATCTATGAGGCGGCCCTCAGGTGTTCGTGGGACGTTCTGGGCACGTACAACAGGAATTGCGTTCCCGGAAAAAACATGCTGAAGTTGGATTTGAGCGCGGATCGAGTCCAGGTTGAGCTTCCCAGTCACTTTGATGCTGGGGGGAGCAAGATCGCCGTCATCTGCGCGTGCATGTCTTCCATCGATGTTTGCGCGAAAGAGAGATCACTCAGCGACAAAGTCAACGTCACGAACACCATCGAACTGATAAGACGGCTCGATGAGCGCAGTTGCAAGATTGTCTTTGTGTCAACAGACCACGTATTTGACGGCAAAAAGGGAAACTACTCGGAGTCACAGAGCAAGCATCCCGTCAATGAGTACGGCCGCCAGAAAACGATTGTGGAGGACTTTCTTCTGGAGAATGTTGACGACAGCTTGATCGTCAGGCTGAGCAAAGTCTGCGCAGAGTACGAGCA
>CAZGYE010000177.1:0-12405 GCA_964530165.1 uncultured Planctomycetaceae bacterium | reverse complement strand
TGCCGATCGCACATTCCAGCCCCCCAATACGCTGCTGGTATCGGCCCGACAAAAGTGCCGTGCGAGTCGGCGAACATTCCGTGCCGTTGGAGTAATGATGTGTAAACCGAACGCCTTGCTCGGCCAGCCGGTCGAGGTTCGGCGTGCGGACGTCGGGGGCGCCGTAGCAGGCAATATCGCCGTAGCCCAGGTCGTCGGCGAAGAGAAAGACGATGTTGTCTTTCGCCTCCGCTTGGGCAGCCGAGGTGAGCAGACCGTCTTTCTCGGCGATTTCGCGTGGCACGAGCAAAGCATCGGGCGACGCGGCCAGGTAGTTGGGAACATTGAAGAACCACAGATGCCCGATCGCCAATTTCGTAAACGACCAGGCGGCGCCGTCCGCGCCGGCCGGCACGTCGATGCTGACGAACTGACCCTTGCTGGTCACCTTGGCCACAATGTTTCCGTCGGGGCCGCGGACTTCGTGGGGCCCCCCTTTCCAGAAGTACCCGATCTGTTTTGTTCCTTTCGGGACGTAAAAGTACATGCGTTGCATGTGCCCCATGTGCAGCGGATGAGAAGCCCGCTTCAGTACCAGCGAAACCGGACGACCCGCTTGCGCCTTCAGTCCCCAACCGGCCGCTTGATCGTTGAAGTCCAACCAGTAGAGACCGGCGGCGGGAACGGTCACGTTCAGATCGTGCACACGGCCGTCTTGCGGCAAGCGTCCCTTGGTAATTTCGTTGCCGGCGGTATCGATGACCACATAGGACGCATCGGCCCGATCGCGGTACCAGGCAATGATACCCGTGGTGATTGCGATTTCGAGAGGTTCTCCGCGACGGCTGTAGAGCGCGTAGCGGACTCCCTTCTGGTAGCGCTGGAACGATTCGGCCGGTGATTTCGTGTGGAAACCGGCCGGGACGAGAGCGGTCGAAAAGGTCAGCTCATCGACCGGATGCGGCTGGAAGCGGAGCAGATCGTCTTGGAAGAGCCGCTCGGTGACTCCGTGCGCATACGGTTCTTCAACCTGCCAGGGCTTTGGTGAAGAAGGTTCGTTGAACGCCCAGGTGGGTTCGTTGAATTCGCGTGCCGCCCGCCGCGTCCAGGATTGCCGCATCGCCTCCCAATGATTCATGTAACTGTAACGGGTGCGGTAAACGTGCGTCAGCGCTGCCAGCGCCAGCTTCCGCTTGGTCTGGCTGTCGGTCGTCTGGTCGTGGTCCCAACGCAGCCGAACGTAATGCTGGTACTGCTTCAACTGCTCGATGCGGGCAAGCACGTCGGGCCGGTCTTTGGCAAGCTTGGTCGCTTCGTCCAAATCGCGGAGCGCAAGTGCCAATAGATGTTCGCTCATCAACGGCTCGTTGCCCGCGTCAAGCCGGTCATAATATCTCTGCACTACCTTCGCCGCGGGACCGAACGCTTTTTGGTAGAAATCATCCAGTATCTGGTCAACGTCGGCCTTGGGATTCCACATCAGCTTGTTGGCGACGTAGTAGCCGCGACCGTGCAGTCCCCAGTTGTTTCCGCTTTCGCAGTCGATGCTGGTTGCGCCGAGGGCGGCGTACCGGGGAATCTGCTCGCGGATGTACTTGATGTTGGCTCCACGGCCACCGGGCGGCATGTCCCAGTCCCACAACCAAACCGAGAAATACTCGTAGAAGCCCATGTCGCGGCAATGTTTAGGCCAGAGCCGAGTCAATTCGTCGAACGTGTACTTGCCCCGGATGAATCCGGCCGTCAACTGGACGTACACATTCGGCTCGAGCGGAAACGACGGCGGCTCGCAGTGGTCGTTATACGCGAGGACGCCGACCATCTTTCCGGGAAACTTTTTGGCTACGGCGCGGGCCACTTCGTTGGCCAAACCGAAGGCGCGATCGGAGATACTGCCCAGCTTCTCGCACGCCTCGCACTGGCAGTGATTGCTGCCGTCGGACGTCTCCAAAGAAACCATGTCGAGTTCCGGCCGCCGCCGTAGCTGCTTGAGCGCCCACTCGGTCGCTAGCTTGCGGACGGTGGGGTTGCTGACGCAGAACTGGGGACCGCGACGTTCCCCTTTGACCAGCGCCAGGTATTCGGGGTGCGCTTCGAACGTCTGCTTGTTGGCCGCGATGATCGACTGCCACGCATGTCCGCACCAAATTCGGCGAGACATGGCCATGCGGTTGTGCCGGGCCCAGGCTTCGTAATCCTTTTGGCACCGACCTTCGCGCCGGTCGAAAAATCCGTATCCCCACCAGATGCGGCGCGACCAAATGGCCGGCCGGTCCGTCTCGTTGAGCTGCACGATCAGCTCGGGCGTTGCGGGCACGACTTCCCATTCTTTTGCCGGGAAGAACCAACGACAACCCACGTGCTCCAGAAACCGAAACGCCGCATGCGACGCACCAACCTCGGTTGCTCCGATGAGGCGCAGCCGTTTTGGTTCCGTCCGAATGGCAAACGCTTCTCTGCCGTCGAACAGGTTGCGAATCGCCAGCGCATCGCTCAAGCTCGGATCGGGAAACTCATCCAGAGTGCCGAGCACGATGCCGCGAGAACCGTCGCTTTCGGCCACCTGAAATTTCGCGCCGGTGATTCGGCCGAGATAGTCCGCCAATTCCGCTGCGACTTGCCGCGTCCGATCGGATGCATTCTTCGAGATCGCGATCGGCAATTGTGCTTTGCCACCGGCAGACAATCGCAAGCCTTGCGACCGCGCGGCGGCCGGGATTGTCCCGAATACAAGGCAACCAGCAAGGAAGGTGCGCAAGACGGTGTGGATGCGTTTCATGATGGTTGTTCCAATTGGATGGATGCTCGGATCGTCCCGGTCACGAGATCGTTTGACCTTCGGCAAGTTGCTGTTCGTCGTCGGTCCGCGGCCAGGAGAGGGTGAATCGGCTGCCTTTGCCCGGTTCGCTCTCGACGAGGATGTCTCCGCCGTGTTCGCGGACGATCTTTTGGCTGACCGCCAGGCCCAGTCCGGTTCCCCGGGCGCCTTTCGTCGATTCGAAGATGTTGAAGATGCGGGTGAGCTGGTCCTTGGGGATGCCCGGCCCGTTGTCGCTGACGGTGACGAAAAGCGTATCCGATGCTTCGTCATAACCAGTTTCCACGCGGACCGCGCCGCCCCCGATGTCTTCGACGGCATCCAGCGCATTGATGAGAATGTTGAGCACGGCGCGGTGAATGCCTTCGGGGTCGAAGGTCGTCGTTGGCACATTCTCAGCAAGCTGCGACTCAAATGTGACGTCACATTCCTCGGCGCGCGCCTGCATGAGCTCACAAACTTCCGAGACGATCTCGTTGAGTGCCGCTGTTTCCAGCGCCGGCTGGCGTTCCTTGCTAAAGGTCAACATGTCCATCACCATGTGATAGATCTTGCCCTGATTTTTTTCGACGATGTTCCAGCCTTTGCGAACCAACTCTTCACTGTGGTCGCCCAGGCCCAGGTCGATCAGGTAACTGCCTCCCCGTACGCCCTGCAAAATATTCTTGATGTTGTGGCTGAGCATCGCGATGGTCTGCCCCACGGCGGCCAAGCGTTCCGCCTTGACCAGCGCCTGCTGATAGCGGTTGTTCTCGACGGCCAGTGCCGACTCGCGACCGATGGCGACCAACAGCCGTAACTGCTCCTCGCTGAATTTGTCGACCGAGTCAGCTTCCAGGATCACGCGTTCCGGCGGCGTCGTGGTGTCGACATAGATGACCCCCATCAGCTCGAAGCGGCCTTGCATGGGGACACACAACGCTTCGCGAATACCGGCCTGGAGAATGCTCTGTCCCGGTTCGAATCGGCGGTCGGCGCGCGCGTCGGACGTGCGGACCCCCTGTCCTTTTCTGAGCACGTAATCGACGATGCTTCGGGAGACCGGCATCTTCGACGTGTCATCGCCCCCGCGGCGAAGACTGAAGACCTGCGGAACAAGCTCGGAGTCTTCCGGGCGGGTGAGCAGCATGCAGCCCCGATCGGCGGCGACCGCCTCGATGGTCAGGTCGAGGATTCGTCTCAGCAACTGGTCCAGCGAGATCGACGGACTGACGGCTTCTTCGGATATTCGATACAAGACCTGCAGGTTGGCCAACGTCTGCGCGAGCTCCCCGGCGCCCGGGGCGGCCGATTCTTTCAGCAATGTCCGCTCGACGTCCTGTCCGACCTCTGCGACGATGGCGGAACGATCGCTCGGATCGTGCCGGCCGACCAGATCGATTTTGTCGGCCACGACTTGTCGTTCGTCCGCGGCAGCCTGGCTGAATAACAGCACGCTGCGGCCGATCTGCAACTGATCGCCGGCGGACAAATCGCACGAGCGAATCGCCACGCCGTTGACGTGCGTGCCGTTGGAACTGTCCTGGTCGGTAATGCGAAACGAACCATTCGCAAATTCGATCGATGCGTGCTGCCGCGAGACTTCGGTGTCGAGAATGCGAACTTCGTTGCGGGCCCCGCGGCCAATGTCGACTGGTTGTTCGCCGATCTCAAAGCGGGTTCCCTGATCGGGACCTTGAATGACCAGCAGCGTCGCTTTGGTCACGAAACTTCCCCGAGTGAAGACCAGTAGACGGAATTGCTCAACAGCGGGTCAACGCAGGACTTGTCCTGTCCGTATTTATGATAACAAGCCGACGAACGGACTCCACTCTCGGTTGGCGAAAAGTGGAAGATTCGCTTTGCCGCTCAGTTCAGCCGGCCGTCGAGCAGTCGCTCGATGGTCTGGATCAGCTCGCGGTATTGAAACGGCTGCCGCAAGTAATGTTGCCCGTTGCCGCCCGGGCGGCCGTGCGAGGAAAGGTTCGCCGAGCCGATCACCACACGTGGAATGCGGCTCAACCCTTCCAGGTCGGCTGCATCGAGAGACGCGTCATCCTCGTGGAGGACCACAACGGTCGGACGGCCGGAATCACGCAGCGCCTGGCCGGTTCGGTCCGCCCGAACTCGGTCGACCCGCAAGCCTCGCGGCTCGAGGACCGCTTTGAGCACTTCTTCGGTTTCCGCCAGCCCGTCCACCACTAAGACGCGTCGTCCGTTTGCCACGCGAGGTTCCTTCCCTGGATCACGTAATCGTGGCCCCCCGGATCAGAGGCGGGAGAATAGCGAGATTCACGATACGTGTCAAAAGGAATTGGGCGAAACCCGGATTGTGGATGGGAGAAAAAACCCCCGGCGATCGTCGGCCGAATTTGCCGCAGGGTGAGCGGTGCCATCCGACCGAACCGCTGCCGGCGAAAGACCTTCCATCGTGGTCACCGGCTGCGGTGAGAGCCGGTCGCGGTAGCTGCTGCTGTAACCGGCCGGCAGACGATAGACCGGCAGCATGCAGCCGACCGTCGACGCAATGACACAGAAAAGCAACACCACCCGCTTGGCAGTCGTATTCACTTTCCCTCTTCCTCCATGAAGTAACGGATGGACAGGTCGACAACGAATTGTCGGTTTGGGTGCCACGACGACAGCCTCTGAATCATCCACCTTAACCTTTATCGGCAATCGGTTTGGCCGGACATGGCGAAAAATGGGGCTCGTATTGCGCACGAGGTCCCCGAAAGTGGGTTCCTGAAGTCATTTCGTCGACGGACTTGCCCGCCGCGCCCCGCAAGCGGGGCGGCTAAATGAGCGCGTGCACCCTGATCGCTGTTTGTGAACCGAACCGCTTATCCCTTCGCCGCGGCGAATCGCCGAGCGACCTCGTCCCAATTGACGACGTTCCAAAACGCGGCAATGTAGTCGGGCCGGCGGTTCTGGTACTTGAGGTAGTAGGCGTGCTCCCACACGTCCAGGCCGAGGATGGGAGTGCGGCCTTCCGAGAGCGGCGTGTCTTGATTCGGCGTGCTCTCCACCACGAGCGATCCGTTGTCGACCGACAGCCAGGCCCATCCGCTGCCGAACCGCGTGGCTCCCGCTTTGCTGAACTGGCCCTGAAAATTGTCGAGACTTCCGAAAGTTGCCGAGATTGCCGCACTCAAGTCACCGCTCGGCTCGCCGCCACCGTTGGGCCCCATGATCGTCCAGAACAGCGAGTGGTTGGCATGGCCACCCCCGTTGTTGCGGACCGCGGTACGAATCTCTTCAGGGACCGCCGACAGATCGCTGACGAGGTCTTCGGCCGACTTGCCGGCCAGATCGGGATGTGCTTCCAGCGCGTCGTTCACCTTGGTGATGTATGCCTGATGGTGTTTGGTGTGGTGAATCTCCATCGTCCGAGCGTCGATGTGTGGTTCCAGCGCGTCATTCGGATAGGGCAGGTTGGGAAGAGTAAATGCCATCGAAAGTGATCTCCTACAGCTTTGGTCGGGCCGTGTACGTCGTTTGCTAGCGGACGGCGGGCGCCAGTGAGGAAATCGTCCGCCTCGTGCCATAACGCAAAGGAATTCTAGGCGTTCCGGCTCGGCTCACAACCAAATCGCAACGGAGTTTTCCGATTTGTTCGCGATGGGGCTTGTGAGTTTCCCACCGGTTGACTTGCGCAACGGCCAATCTAGAATGGCAGCCATGAACCCACGATTTTTAACCGCCCTGCCGGTTTTCAACGAGGCGACACACATTGCCGGTGTCCTCGATGAAGTGCGCCGGTACAGTTCCCACATCGTTGTCATCGACGACGGGTCCACCGACCGGACGCCGGAGCTTCTGGCGACTCAGACCGACGTGCATCTCATCACGCACGAAGCCAACCAAGGTTACGGAGCAGCTCTGCGCAGTGCGTTTGATTACGCCGCCGACGCCGAGTACGACGTGCTGATCACCATCGACTGCGACGGACAACACGAACCGCGGTTGATTCCGGCGCTTGCCGCTGCTGTGTTCCCGCCAAACGGACCACCTGTGGACATTGTTTCCGGCAGTCGCTATCTGCGCGAATTTCCCGGCGATAGCCGGCCGCCGGAGGATCGTCACCGGATCAACGTCGCCGTCACGCAGGCGTTGAACGATCGGTTGAAGCTCGAACTGACCGATTCCTTTTGCGGCTTCAAGGCTTACCGGGTCGAGTCGCTGCGAAAACTCAGAATCACCGAACTGGGTTATGCCATGCCGCTCGAAGTGTGGGTGCAAGCCGCGGTGTTGGGATTGCGGATCTCTGAGTTTCCGGTGCCGCTGATTTACCTGGAGGAGGAACGTTCTTTCGGCGGTTCACTCGACGACGCTCGGCAGAGGATGGCATACTACATGGAAGTGATCGAGCGGGAGATCGCAGCCGTTTCGTGCATCAGCGAAACTTGTCGGACGGCTCGATGAATCAGGCCATCGCCCGCATCCAGGTAGACCGCTCTGCTATGTTCGAACCGCAAACTACCGTCCCTGAACAGCCCTGGCAACGGCAGCGTCTGCGCGTCCCGCGAGAGGACGAGATGTTGCTGGCCCGACCGTCGTTGCCAGCCGCCGTCGAACTAGCCCGCCACAACCACGACTCACTCGAATGCGTGCGGACGAACCTCCAAGGACATACGCTCGCAACTCTGCGGCGTTGGTCGCGCGAGAAGATCGTGCAGGCGGCTCGTGAATACACGTCCGGTCTGGTTGGCGAGAGCATCCCCGACCAACCGTTCGATTTGTTGTTTGCAGGCGGGCATCAACCGTCGCTGTTTCATCCCGGCGTGTGGGTGAAGAACTTCGCAATCGGTGAAATGGCAGCCCGGACGAACGGCCTCTCGCTGAACTTGGTGATCGACAACGACACGTTTTCGACGACCCGCATCCGCGTGCCCCACGGCGACCGCAACCGTCCGCGGATCGAAACCGTCCCGTTCGACGCGGACCGTCCGACCGAACCGTGGGAAGATGCGCGTATTCTCAATCCGCACCTGTTTCGGACGTTCGGCGACCGCTTGGCGGGGGCGATGGCGGGTTGGAACATCGTCCCGTTGGCGAGAGAACTGTGGCCGGACGCGGTGGCGCACAGGACCGCATCGTCGCGGCTCGCTGATTGTCTGACCGCGGCACGGGCCCGGCTGGAGCGCCGGTGGGGCGTCGCAAATCTCGAACTGCCGATCAGCCGATTGTGCACTCTCGATCCGTTCCTGTGGTTTGCCGGCCATTTGCTCGCGCACCTGCCCCGATTCCGCGACGTCTACAACAACGTGCTCGTTGAATACCGGCAGGCGAACAAGATCCGCAGTCGGACTCATCCGGTGCCCGATTTGAGTGAAACCGACAGTTGGCTCGAGGCTCCGTTCTGGGTCTGGCGCAAAGGGGACCGGCGGCGCAGCCGTCTGTTCACCAAGCAAGTTGCCCGTGAGGTGTGGCTCTCGGATGGGACAGACGTGTTCGCAAAACTGCCGCTCTCGCTGGAAACGGATGCCTGCTGCGCCGTCGACGTGCTGCGAGAGCTGTCGGTAGAGGGCATCCGCCTGCGGACGCGGGCGCTGACGACGACTCTGTTCACACGGCTGTGTCTGGCCGATCTGTTCGTGCATGGCATCGGCGGGGCCAAGTACGACGAAATGACCGACCACATCACCGCCAGGTTCTTCCAGTTGCCGCCGCCGGAATTCATGACGCTCTCTGCCACGCTGCATGTGCCGCTGACCGAACCGTTCGACGTTCAACAGAGCGATCAGACACGACTCACGACACTGCTGCGGGATTTGGATCATCACTCCGACCGCCATCTCCCACACGATTCTGATCCGAAGATCGAATCGCTCGTCACCGAGAAACAGCAGTTGATCGCCGAGCAACACGCTGCGGCCGCCACGGGACTGACTCGTCGTGAGCGTCGCACTCGGCAGCGGGTCAACCACGACCGCTTTCGGCGATTGCAGCACGTCAACCGCCGTCTGGCTGAGCTGAGCGCCGGCCAGCGCCGCCGCATCGAGGACGAACTGGCCGACGTCCGCCGACAGCTCGGCGCGAACGCCGTTCTGCAGGATCGCGAGTTCTCGTTCTGCCTCTACCCGGCCGAGAAGCTGAAGCCCTTCGTGACCCGCCTGTGGGAAGCTTCGGCCCTCGTGTGACTGAGCAACAGGCGAGCGGTGGGCGTTAGCCCACTGATGAATTTGCGGAAATCAATAAGTGCAAATCAGTGGGCTGACGCCCACCGCTCGCCTACCGCTCGTGCGCAGACTGGAGAATCACTGCGCGACCCGCTATGATGCTGGCGATCAAGACCAATCCTGAAGTTCAACGGGATTATAAAGAAAGCAGGAAAGCAGGAATGTCAAGAATGTCTTTTTCTTGTTTTCCTAATTTCCTTATCACTCAATTCGGCACAAGCACCAACCTAGAAAAACAATCGGGAGCTGAAAAATGGTGAAATGGCCGATTGCCGAGTGTGGGGCAGGCTTTCTAGCCTGCCACGGCCAATCGGCAGGCTGGAAAGCCTGCCCCACGACACGGGATTATAAAGAAAGCAGGAAAGTAGGAATGTCAAGAATCGTCTTTTTCTTGTTTTCCTAATTTCCTTATCACTCAATTCAACACAAGCAGCCAGCCTAGAAAAGCAACCGGGAGCTGAAAAATGGTGAAATGGCCGATTGGCGTGTTTACATCCGTTGACGCGGGACTGGGGGTGCATCTGGGAGTGGCTCAGGAATTGGGCATTCCGACCGTCCAAATTCACGCGCCGCACCAGCAATCGCGAACCCCTCAGGCCGCCGAAGACTTTCTGAAGCGCTGTGGGGACGCGGGGATTACGATCACCGCGGTGTTCGGCGGATTCGAGGGGGAAAGCTACGCAGACATTCCCACCACGAAGCGCACCATTGGGCTGGTTCCCGAAGCGCTCCGTGCCGCCCGCGTGAAGGAGATGAAGGAAATCTCCGATTTCGCCAAGCTGCTCGGCTGCTCGACGGTGGCGCTGCACATTGGCTTCGTGCCCGAGACGCCTGAGAGCGACAACTACAAGGGGCTTCTCGACGTCACGCGGGACTTGCTTGACCATGTGGCTGGCAACGATCAGTGCCTGAATCTCGAAACCGGTCAGGAAACGGCCGATCATTTGTTGGCGTTCCTCTCCGACGTCGGCCGCGACAACCTGTTCATCAACTTCGATCCAGCCAACATGATTCTGTACGGGACCGGCGATCCGATCGAAGCGCTGAAACAGGTTGGCCACTTAGTGCGCAGCGTGCACTGCAAAGACGCCACGTGGGCCGAGTCCGGCAAGCGCGGCCAAGAGTGGGGTGCTGAAGTCCCGCTCGGCGAAGGCGACGTCGGCATCGAGACCTACCTGCGTACGTTGAACGATCTGGGCTACACCGGTCCGCTGACCATCGAACGCGAAATCGCCCACGACCGCGAACGTCAGAGGGCCGACATCGGCCATGCGGTCCGGCTGCTCGAAGAGCTGCGCACGAAGATCGGTTGATGTGCTGTGGAAACGAATGAGACGCTCTCCATCCGCGCCGCTGAGATCATTGTTGGCCGCGAGCTGCGCCGTCCCATCTATGACTCCAAGGGGCTGTTGCTGCTGGTTGAGGGATCGGTCATTACCGCCCGGTTCAAACAACTGCTCAACGACCGAAAGATTGACAATCTGCAGGTGCATCAGGACGATGCAGCCCGAATTACTCTGAGGGACACTGTCGTCGAAGACAACACCACGGTGTTTGGCTTCGATTCCGAGCTGACGAAAAAGCTCGATGCGTTGATCGAATCCGGCTCGCTGTTCGTGGCCAATACCGGCGCAGCGGTTCGTGACCGAATGGTCATGCACGGACTCAAGGGTTACGACCCACAGATGAGAGAATCGCTGCTGGAGCAACATCAAGCTGCCGGTGAATCGCTTGACAACATGATGCGTGAGGCCGTGCAAGGCGGAAACTTCAATGCGAGTCAGATTACCAACGTGACGGCCGTTTCTCTGGCGCACTTGACCGCGGATGCCGAGCACGTTCTGTCCGTGGCGGCCGAGGTTCGCCGCGACGAAGTCCTTTCAGAGCACTGCCTGCAGATGGCGCTTTTGGGTATGGCAATCGGTATCGAAATGGGGCTGGACGAAGACAACGTGCGGACCATCGGCTTGTGTGGCCTGGTGCACGATTGGGGAATGATCAAAGTCCCCGAGCGCATCCGCGACGCCAAGCGAACGCTTACCGATGCCGAGTTCCTTGAAATTAAAAAGCATTCCATCTACGTCCTGGAGTTACTCCAGGGCATGGCCGGCATTCCCAGCGTGGTCCCGCTGGTGTGCTATCAGGTGCACGAAAAGCCGAACGGTGCGGGATATCCGCGAGGCCGGCGAGGGAACGCGATTCACCTGTTTGCACGTGTTCTTCAGGCAGCCGATGCGTATGTCGGCCTGACCTCGCCGCGTCCCTACCGCAAACCGCTGATGCCGTACGCAGCCATGGAATGCCTGCTGCGACTGGCTGGGCAGAATGACTTTGATCCGAAGACCGTCCGCCATCTGCTCAACGTCCTCTCGTTATTCCCGGTGGGCAGCTTTGTCAACCTTACCGATGCCAGCGTCGCTCGCGTGCTGCGGCCCGCCGGCAGCAACTATACGTCTCCCATCGTTCAGATCGTCCAAGATCACCAGGGACGTCCGGTCGATCCGAGCGATGAGTCCGCGATTGTCGATCTCACCGACAGTGATCTAGAAATCGTGCAGGCGTTGCCGACGCCCGGCCGAGACGAGATTGCCCTGAATCCCGCTCTGATCGTTCGCGCCAGGTCTTAACCCAGCCCGAACTGCCCGGCAAAATCCGGCTCGATCGGCATCAGCAATCCATTCAACCGCCCACTTCCGACGTTCCCCGCCGGCCGTCTTGCAGCCAACCACGACATCGCGTATAGTCGTGCGAGCGATCTTGTCGAAAGTGCTCATCGCACAATCGGCGGTCGTCCGGGTGGCTTGCGCTTTCGGGCAGGTAGCTCAGTTGGTAGAGCACAGGACTGAAAATCCTGGTGTCGGCGGTTCGATTCCGCCCCTGCCCACTTGATACCAAACGACTTACGGCAACTTGTCGGTCCAACGGTATCGCCGTTCTACACTCATTCTACATCGCACCCCGCAGCACATCTGGTACGTACAACCCTTCGACCGCCGTGTTCAACCGGTTTGTCATGCTGACGTAACCGCGAGTCGTCTCAAGGCTCTTGTGCTGCATCAGGGCCTGTAACTCAAACAGGTCCATTGCCGTGGCGTTTTCCGTTGCGAAGCCCCGACGGAGGTCGTGGAAGCCGTACCAGCCCTCTTTCCCGCATTGGGGCATCGGAGAGCCGTCGGCCACTCGTGCTGCCTGTTGGATGCGGTGGAATGGAGTCCACAGCGTTCGTCGATTGTGCATCCACGGAAAGACATGTGGGGCGAAGCTTGCTGACAACTCTCGAAGATGTTGAACGATGACGGGGTGCAACGGAACCTTAACATCTCGTCGCCCCTTGTTGTCTTCGGCTCGGCTGACGCCGACGCCAACGTCCAAATCCACGTCTTCCCATTTCAGGACTAGAAGGCTTGAAGGTCAAAACTTGTTGTGAATGAGTCAAGTTTCAGGCTG
>CAZGYE010000176.1:0-12414 GCA_964530165.1 uncultured Planctomycetaceae bacterium | reverse complement strand
GGCCCGCTTGCGGGCCGCGCGCCGGGCAAGCCCGGCGGCTAAACGGTTTGTCGTCTCTTGCAAATCACGGCGGAATTGACCATAGTGGACCCCTCCGATCGGCACTTCTGTTCCCGAGTTGGGGACCTGCGCGATGCGTTCTCGCAATCTCTGGTTGGTGATTGTGGTCACCAGTGGGTTGACCTGGACGGCAGGCAACGCGCTTGCCCAGCAGGTGACCGTGACTACTCCGATGCAGAGTGTGAGCGACCGGTTCTTCGAGAGCAGCAACGTCCACTGGTCCTTCGGCGTACGGTCGGGACCGCGGGTGAAAACGTTTGCGCGGTTTGGTAGTCCTGCTCCGGCGCCTCCACCGTTTGGCGGTTTCAATCCGAACGCGGGCATCCGAGGCGGGTTCGCAGTGCGCAACGGAGATTTCGGCGGCCGATTCGGTTTCAATTTCGCGCAAGGCTCTCAGCGCACATTTACCACCACCGCGCCGAAGATCACGCTGATGAACGGTCAGCCGGGGTTTCTGTTCAACGGCCGGCAGGCGCCGTTCGTGACAGGCGTCGTTCCGGTGCTCGGTTCCGGCGGCGGGCTGCCGCTGATGGACAACGGACTTTCCAACACGGTCGCAGCCCGCGTGTTGCGGGGCGAATTGAAGCTTCCCGGCAGCAAGCGGGGAGCAGCCCGGCAGCCGACGGGAGCGTCGAACGATCCGGCCGGCCGAGTGCAGCGGTCGCAGCCGCGATTGGTGATCACGGCCCCGCCGAGTCCGAGCACGCTGCGACTCAGGCGGCAGGCCGAGCAAACGGAGAATCTCGAACGGGCGCGGAGATACTTCAAGCGGGGACGCGAGGCCGAAGCAAAGGGCAAGCCACTTGTCGCCAAACACTACTACCGCCTGGCAGCCCGTCGAGCTGACGGCAAGCTGAACCAAGCGATCCTCGCACGGCTCGCGGACATCCGCCGTCGATAGCGCCGCTTGTCCGAGCCGCGAGCGTGAGCGAGCGAACGACAAATTCAGTAGTTCCAAATTGCGGTGGGTGGCTGGGTCAGAGCGGTAGCGATGGCCCAGATCCACGAATTCCGGGCTTTTCCGTTGGTCAGACCCGGCCACCCCCACAACATTGTGACCGAAATTTGGAACTACTGAAGTTCTTCGAAAAACGTCCGCTCCCTGACGGTCGCGGCTGCGGGAAGCGCTTTTTGCGACAGACTGGTCGGAAAGAATTAAGCCGCTCGCCGAGCATCAACGAGACTGTCGCGTGATGGGGCTTGGGTCGCCGAAATTTCGGCCGCTCGCGGCGGGCGCCCAGCGATGGAAGCTGCCGACGGACTGCGGAGCTGCTGGGGAACAGGACCGAGGTTCTCCTCAAGCGGCCAGCATCGGCAGAAGGCGTCGAAGGTGCGGAACAGTTCATCCGGCCGTTGCTGATTTGTTCGTTCCGAACAATGCCCCGAAGCTCTCAGAATCAATCGGACCTCTGCCTTCTGAGGAACCGAATAATCGATCTCCCAACGGGCGGCGTCCTCAGCCGGTGTTTCTTCGCTGGACCAGGTCAGCCGGAAAATGACGTCCTCCGCTTGGCGGCGTCTGCAGGCAAATTCCAGCCGCGTGCCGCCCAACTGTTCGACCTGCCTCGTGATTCGCTCCCAATAGGTGATTGCCTGCTTTTGGGGTGCGTCGTGACGCAAGCGGGTCAATAGCAGCCTCGTGCGCAGCGCGCCGGACGCATCGACGAAAACCAGACCGATCTGCTGCAAATACCGAAACAGGAGCAGCGTCTCGTCGGTGCCGAACACACGGCCCGCGATGAGCAACAACAGCAGCCCGGCGCACATCCCCAGCGCCAGCAGGTCGTTCTGGAAATAGGCGGAAACAAGGGCCGCGGCCGCCATCACCAGGCACAGCCCCACAATCGCCGCCAACGACTGAAATCGCGTCAAACCGCGATCCTGCAGACAGTGATGGATGTGGCCGCGATCGGGCTGGCCGATACTGCGGCCGTTCAGCTTGCGGCGGAGGATGGCTATGAATGTATCGAACACCGGCACGCTGATGAGGACCACCGGAACAGCCAACGCGAAACCGGTCGCCGTTTTCAGCGACCCTTCGATCGACAGCGCGCCGACCAGAAAACCGACCAGCAAACTTCCGGAGTCGCCCAGAAAAATCTTTGCCGGCGGCCAGTTGTGCAGCAGGAAGCCAAATAGGCTACCCGCCGCAATCAGAGCGATCGCAACGACGCCGAGCATTCCCTGCATCTCCGACTGCACCGCGACCGCCACGCAAACGATCATCCCGATGGTTCCAGCCAGCCCATCCAACCCGTCGACCAGGTTGATGACGTTTGCACAAGCCACCAGCCAGAAGATCGTGAACAGCGCTCCGAACGGACCGAGAACCAGATCGGCCCCCAAGAACTGAAGCGACTCGACACAATGGCCCCAAACGACAAACGGCAGGCTCGCAGCAATCTGCAGTAGAAGCTTGGTTCGCGGCCGCAGCGAGCATTTGTCGTCCCACAGCCCCACCAGGCAAAACAGGCCCCCCGAGACGAGCAGCGCCCGTGTCAACGTCAGGACGTCGGCGTCATCCACCAGAGATTCCAGCCCGATCCACCACGCCGCCACGAACGCGATCAACAAGGAACCGTAAAGAGCAATTCCCCCCAACAGCGGAGTCGGTTCCGTATGCGACTTGCGGCAGCCGTCCGGCCGGTCCAGCAGACCAATGCGATAAGAAACCACGCGGGCCAGAGCCGTCAGCGTGTAACTGGCCCCGATCGCAACCGCGACGACCCCTAACACGTCCCATGTCAACCGATTGAGCATGCCCGGTCTGTTTCCGTCGGAGCGAATCACCCCAGCAGAGGCACCAGGGGCAAGAAACCGGGCAAGCCGTCCGTTGCTTCCGGCGCATCCGTGCCTTCGTGGAAGGATTAACCCGCGGCTTTTTATTTTTGGTTGTTTGGATAGAGAAGTGAGAGGTCCGCGTTAATAATGAATCGCGGAATCTGTGTCCAGCCCATTTGTGAAGAGATCTGCAAATTGGCAAGGCCTAGTGCTATGGCGTCTCTTCACCACCGGGTTCAGGTGGCGGTGCAGCCGAATGCGGCGGCTGCGGAGCAGACTAGTTCTTCAGGGAAGCGTGCGAATCTCTGGGGCCGCTGGCTGTTACTCATCAGGCACAACCGGTATCGGGACTCCGGGCTGGACTTTGTTAGATGTTTGTCCCGCTGAATGCTCAGGCGGGATGGCCGGACACCGATCAGGCGCGGCGGCCGTGTGGCCTTCACAAACGCCAGTTTGTGCCTGGTCCATTTGCTCGGGAGGCTGATCGGTCGAACCGATTCCCTGAGCCGCGGGCCTTTTCTTTTCGGTCATCCGGCTGCGATCTCTTTTCCAGAAACCTTTCACAGGTTATCGTCGAGCAGAGCCGACTTGATAGGTCCAGCACGCACCATGATTACCTGAGCAGCCAACCATGAGAGATGATACCCGAAAAGCCTTCGAACAAGCTTTCAAGAATATGGGTTTTGGACTCCCGCCTTCAGATCAAGCGTCAACGTTTTCGTACCAGACGGCTTGATGCGTGGAAGAAGTTACTTTCCACGGCTTGCCTCCTGATTTCGACTCCCAGTGGAGCTCTGGCTTCGCGATGCGTTCGATCTTTGAGTGTTTTGGGAACAGTGGTGACAACAATCAAGAGCACACAGCACGCAAAGAATCTGCTTCCCGACTGCAGCCGTACACCTGCTTTCCGGAAGAGATGGAAGATCGCCGTCAAACCACAGGGCAAAAACAGGAGGAATAGTGCTGCGGGATAGCACAAGTGCCGTCTTACTATGGAAACCCCGAGAAACGCGGAACCGAGGCGGAGAACCAAACAGGCTACCACCATGAACAGGATGTATTTGAATTTCTCATCGGCGGCTGTTCGGTTTCGGGCGACGCTGAGGACACCAATCACTGAAATCACGAAGAACGGCCAGTAGACCGCTTCGACGAATTCGGTGATTACGTCGACGACACCCCCGGCTCTCTTGGAGATCGAGTCCGTGGTGGGTCCCGCCGTGAGGTTCTCGAACGTCTGAACTGCGCGGCTGACATACGATGTTGGCCCCCAGTCGGCGTTGCAGTCAGCGTGATAGAACCATGCGATACAACATGCGACGGCGAGAATTGCTGCAACTCGGGGGGCATGTTGTTTGAGGATCGCACGAAGTCCCTTCTTTGTTTTGAGGAAGTGCCAGGCGATGAATCCGATGGACAGCAACGAGACTTCGATTCCTTCGGGCCGGAGGATCGCAATGGCTCCACCGAGCGCGCAAAGCCTGAAGAAAGAAACTTTTCGTGATCGGAGGGAATCGAGGGTCACGGCAAAAATCGAGAGCGCCAACATGATGTAAACCGAGGTTCGCAAAGGGAGCACGGCGTACTCGACAAACCGCGGATGCAGGGCAAAGGCCAGACACGGCAGGATTGCCCATTTGCCGTCGTGGACCTTGCCGGAGATTGTCGCGATGAGCGCGATCGACGTCAGGAAAGCGATCATCGAAATCCAGATTCCCGCGACGCCGGCTTCGATCCCACATCGCGAGACAGCTCCCATCAGCCAGGGGAAGAGGGGAGGGATGTTGTATCCGGAAAGACCTCCGGAAAGATCTCCCGCGCAGACGTTCTTCCCCATCGTCTCATAGAGGAAGCAGTCGGATGTCCAACTCGACAACCGGACCTTTGCGGGCAGCAGAAGGCCGGCCATCAGCAGTACCGAAGAGAGAAAGAGGAGCCGCATGTTGTGTTCCCTAAGTGGAGGTTTTATCGCGTGGTCCAGCGGCGGTTTCGCGGATGCATTCACCTCAAGGCGAGTATTGTTGTGAATTCTGCGCGTGAAGCAATAGACGTTCAGTGGTTGAAACCTGAATCTACAAATATTGATGGGTGTTTCTGTGTTGCCGAGGGGCAGCATAACTTCTGAGACTTCAGCGAAGCGTCGATGGGATTCGACGCGAAAACGCCGCAAGGTGTGCTCAGACCGAGGCGCCGAGACGACAATACGGTGGCCTGTGGAAGGGAACGATCAATCCTTAAGACCCTCCGTCTCACAGAACTTGCGGACTGGGAGATCACTCTCTCGGTGCCGCTGGATGGTCTTTCGGCAGAGCCACTCTTTCGCAAGATCACGACGTCCATTCTTGCTTGTCATTCTTCGTTTCCTTGACACTAAACCGAGAAAGTCTCAGGGACATCGTATCACGAATGGCGTTCGTCGAACGGATAGCGATCAACAGGGAACCGTAAAGAGCAATTCCCCCCAACAGCGGAGTCGGTTCCGTATGCGACTTGCGGCAGCCGTCCGGCCGGTCCAGCAGACCAATGCGATAAGAAACCACGCGGGCCAGAGCCGTCAGCGTGTAACTGGCCCCGATCGCAACCGCGACGACCCCTAACACGTCCCATGTCAACCGATTGAGCATGCTCGGTCTGTTTCCGTTGGAGCCGATCGACCCAGCAGGGCATCAGGGGCGACAAACGCCGAAGCTGCAAGCAGCAAATGAGTTTGCGGAGTATATCCATCGGAGATGATGGGTCAAGGCGGAATCGTTTTCAAGCAGACCTCTGCAGCAATTTCCAACAGCCTGGTAGACTTGACACGCTTGGCGTCCTGTTGAAAATCCTGGTACGAGCCGCGAGCGTGAGCGAGCGGGTGGAGAGACTTCGGAGAAACGACCGCTCCCTAACGGTCGCGGCTCGTGGAAACAGTTTCTTCAACAGGGAAACCAATGAATGATCCCCGAATTGCCCGCCTTGCTGAGGTGTTGATCGATCATAGCTGTTCGCTCTGTGCCGGCGAAAACGTCTTGATTGAGGCCTTTGACCTGGCAGACCCGACGCTCGTGTGCCGACTTGTCGAACTGGCAGCCGCTCGGGAGGCTCGTCCGCTGGTCAGCCGAAAGGACAACGCGATCCTGCGCAGCTTGTACAACACAGCCACCGTCGAAAGCATGCAGCTGGCCGGGAAACTGGAGCGCGAGCGGATGCTCGAGATGGATGCGTACATCGGCATTCGCGGTGCGGCCAACAGCAACGAGTTCGCCGACGTGCCGCTCGAACAAATGTACCTGTACCAACAGCATTGGTGGCAACCGGTGCACATCGAGGTCCGCGTTCCGAAAACCAAATGGGTGGTGCTGCGCTACCCGACGCCGTCGATGGCGCAGGCAGCCAACATGAGCACGGAAGCTTTTGAAGATTTCTACTTCGACGTCTGCACGACCGACTACGCGCGGATGGCGCAAGACCAACAACCGCTAAAAGAACGGATGCTGGCCGCCGACCGCGTCCACATCACCGGACACAAGACTGATCTCGAATTCTCCATTCTCGGCATTCCCGTCGTCGCCTGTGCCGGCGGCCGAAACATCCCCGACGGCGAAGTGTTCACGGCGCCGGTTCGCGATAGCGTGAACGGCGCCATTATGTTCAACACACCGTCGCGGTATCAGGGAACGGTGTTTGAAGGCATTCGACTCGAGTTTCAGGACGGAAAAATCGTCACCGCCGATTGCCGCAACGAGCCGGACAAGCTCAACGCCATTCTCGACTCCGACGAAGGCGCCCGCTATATCGGCGAATGGGCGCTGGGCTGCAACAACCGGATTCGCGGCCCGATGCTCGATACGCTGTTCGACGAAAAAATCGGCGGCTCGTTTCACTTCACACCCGGCAACGCCTACGACGAAGCCGACAACGGCAATCGCAGCCGCGTCCACTGGGACCTGGTGCTGATCCAGACCCCCGAATACGGCGGCGGTGAAATCTTCTTCGACGAAGAGCTGATCCGCCGGGACGGCCGCTTTGTCCCGGAAGACCTGCGGGGGCTCAACATCGGTTTGTGAACCAAGGACCGAAACGTCGTGAAACCGCAGAATTCGATGTGTTGCGGTCATTCAAACTTGGATGACCGCGAGTCAATTTAGCCGCGGAGCCCGCTCCGCGCGGAAGTGTGGCCAGATCGGGCGCAGCTCGTAGACTTCGAGCGAAACGATTTTGATCTCGCCGCCGGTCGTGTAAACAGCCAAGTGCTTGTTTGCCGGGCTGGGCAGGAAGCACGAGGACAGGGAGACGTGGCCGTCGCCTGCGAACACCTCCAGCGAGGTCCGGTCGACCAGAACCTGCAGTCTGATGCGGCCGTTGTCCGGCGTCAGCGGGGCGTCTTTACCGAGGCACGAGACTTTCTTGCCGGGCGCCGAGTATTCGATCTTGTGGCCGCGGACGTCGAACCCGAACGCTGCGGCGTCGAGCGGTTCGATCTCCGCCCGAATGTCGAACAGCTCACCGCGGAGAGGGGCCAACAGGTTTTCGCCCGGTTTGAGCGCCCGGTTGGTCCAGGAATGCTTCTTGCCATGGATGTTTTCGATTTCCCGGACCGGCTTGCGGCACAGCCGGATGCCGTCAGCCGTGGTCCGCAACGTCAGCACGCGGGGAAAGCACATTTGCTGGTTGAACGGCATGCCGGGGTAGCGGCCACCGGCCATCCAGGCAATCTGCAGACGGCGGCCGTCGGATTCTGTGACGTCGCTCCAGGTCTGTGCCGCGTAGCAGTTACCGCCCCACTCGGAGCGGTGGGGACCGCTTTCCTTAGTGAAGTCGCGGCCGTCGAACGAGCCGAGCAGGTAGTTCCCGTTAGCGCCCCAGAAGACCCACTTCACGTTGTTCGCATCGCCGTCGACCGGTAACGGGAAGAAATCGGGACATTCACGCGAACCAGGCAACGGGACGTCGCACAGGCGCGTCCACTGTTTCAGATTCGGCGAGGAGAACAGCACGAAGTTGTTCTTCTCCAGATAAAACGCCATGATCCATTTTTTCGTGGCGGGATGCCAAATCACCTTCGGGTCGCGATTGGTGCCGGCGATGTGGTCGAGCACCGGGTTGTTTTCGTATTTCGTCCAGGTCCTACCCCGATCGTTGCTGTAAGCGATGCTCTGTGTGAACGGCTTCTTCACCGGGGCGTGACTGCCCGCAGACGTGTAGACGGCCACAAGCACCTTCTCGTCGCCGGTTTGGAAGCCGGCCGTGTTGTCCCAGTCCACCACGGCCGAGCCGGAGAAAATGGTGCCCAATTCGTCGGGCTCAATCGCGTGGGGCAGTTGTTTCCAGCGGACCATGTCGGGGCTGACGGCATGCCCCCAGGTCATGTTGCCCCAGTGAATCCCCTGTGGATTGTGCTGGAAGAACATGTGGTATTCGCCCTTGTAGTAGACGAGTCCGTTGGGGTCGTTGATCCAATTCTTCCGGGCCGTGAAATGGAACTGTGGGCGATACGTCTCCTGGTAAAGCTTGTCGACGACGAGGAGCGTCCCTTTGACCTCGTCGCTCTGCAAAAGGCTGTCGGTTTCCTCAGCAGTCGAAACCGCTGCCGACGCCGCCAACAAGACGGCACACACCATGCACGTCGATTGAAGCGAGCCCGCCATCCGTCACTCCTTTCCGAAGACACGCACACGAGACTGTTCCCGGCGGTCACTTTGGGTTGTTTGTCTCGTCGAAATAGCCGGTCTTGTTCCTGAGGATTTTGTTGTCGGTGGTCTTGTCGATGGTCATCGTTCCGACGGTCACATAGCCACGTTTTTTCATTTCGTCCGAGATGATGACCGTTTCTTTCGGACGGTTTCTGCCCTCCTGCCACAGCTTCGGGCCTTTGCAGATGATGTCGATCTCCTTGAGCTCCAGGCCGATTCTCCGCGGCGAGACGGTCACGACCAGGTAGTTGACCCGGGGGTTGTAGCCGAACAGACCGCCATGCGCGATCTGCTGGACGCCGTCCCGGTTGATGCAGGTGATGGCGTGGACCTCACCGCAGAGGTACAGGTCGACGCCGTGCCGCTTCATAGTCTGCCACAGCGGCGACTGCCGGCCTCTTTCGAGCATCAGACCGCTGGAGCTTCTCTTTCTGACTGGTCCGAGAATGGGGGTGTGCCCCATGACGACGACATGCTGGACTCCGCGATGAAGGGTCAACGTCTTCTCTAGCCAGGCCAGTTGCTTCCCGGTGACCTGGGCCACAATGCCGCCTTGTTTGCCGATTCCTTTTTCGAAGACGTCGACGGCTACAAACAATACGTCTTTGTGTACGAACCAGAACGCGGTGCCTTTCATGTGTTCCGGCCCGTTGAGCGGCATCTTGAGATATTGCCGAAACGCGGCTTTGAAGTGTCCGACGAGGTCCACTTTCGCGCCCCGCCACGGATTGTCACCGATGTCATGGTCGCCCAGACCTGCATAGAACTTCAAACCGTGGTCGTTCATTCTGCGGATCCAGGCGGGATAATAGATGCTCGCGTATTCCTCGATGTGCTCTTTGGTCGGCCAGCGGCCCATCACCAAATCGCCGGCGACAAGCAGGAAGTCCGGGTCCTCGGCCTTGACGCGTTTCAGGACGTAGTCGAGCGCATCTTCCCAGCCGGGTTGCGGGTAGGTGGCGTCGACGTTTAAGAAGTCGGGCATGCTGACGAATTTCCAGACGGGCTGGACTTGCTGCTCCGCGGAGACCGGCTCAGCGGCGCAAACTGCCACGGCAGCGAACATCAGAATCGTTGCAGACATAGTCCCCCCTCCCGGCCTGAAACGGCGCCGACTTCTGCGATGAAGTGGTCCGGACCGCCGGCGACGAAGTTCTCGCAGCCGGCCTTTGGCTACAGCTCTTTGATACGGATATTGCGGAACTCGACGCGGTGATGATGACCGCAAAAGACGATGTAACCCTGCTTTCGCCGCAGTCCAATCAATTCGTGCCCGTGAATGTGTTTGGGGCCAAGTTTGTCCATGTCGGCATCCAGAATGACGGCGCCGTTGAGCGTGACCTTGATGCGGGTGCCTTGGGCCATGATCTCCATCGCGTTCCACCGGCCCGGCGGCTTGAGATGTCCCCGCTTGGCGGCCACTGCGCCGTAGACCGAACCATTGAACTGCACCGGTTTCAACTTCTGATAGTCGGGGAACGAATCGTCGAGAATCTGGATTTCCATACTGACGAAACCGGGGACCCCTTTCAGCGGCGAACGGATCCCGACGCCGTTGTTCCCGCCCGGCCGCAGCTTGTATTCGAAGCGGAAGATGAAGTCGTTGTACTGCTTCTTGGTAAACAAGTTTTGGCCGTCTTTTTTCTTGCAGATCAGCTTGCCTTCTTCGACGGTGTGGCCCTTCAGGTCGCCTTGCCAGCCGGCCAAAGTCTTTCCATCGAAAAGACTGACAAACCCTTCTTTGATCTCCTTCTCGGACAAGCCAGTCGCGGACGACGACAACTTGGTCTCCTCCGCAAACAGCAAACTGGGTCCCACCAACAAAACTGCCAATAGAGAAATCAAACGCATGGTGTGCTCGCTCCTTGGTGCAAAAGTCTCTGGGCCGTCAAGAAACAACTGGAAGGCTTCCTGCGATTCGCGTCGCTCCTTCTCTGTGAGTGACTCCCACGATAACCGAAACGGCCGCCGCTGTAACGCCTACCGGCAAGCTTCCCGTTTGATGGGGTGATGACAGTAAACACATGCTTAGTGGCGCGCACGTCGTCGTTGCGAATTCGCGCGCGTTGGCAACTTGGTTCGATCTGGGTAGCATATTCGGTGGTGGGAGCTCAATTCCAGTCAAAGAAAATCTCCAACCCGAGAAAGGTCGACAAATGAGCGAACTCAGCAATCACAGCCGACGCGACTTTGTCAAGCACGCCGCCTTGGGAGTGACCGCCCTAGGAGCCGTGGGGAGTATGCCGAACCACACGCTGTCAGCCGATGACGCCGCCGGGAAAAAGAAGCGGAAGCATAGAATCCGCATCGGCGCGCGGATCAACCCGGCTTGGATGAACAGCCCGAACGACGACGACCTGCGCTTCTTGAAGCAAATCGGCGTTGACCGCGCAGATATCACGCTCGATCTGGTCAAGGGTTACCGGGAAACCGGCAGCATTACCAAGACTGCTCTGAAAGAGCTCATCGACCGTCTCGATGCGGTGGGACTTCCCATCGAGCGGGCCAATTCGTTCGGACACCACTATGTGAATGCCTATCTCGCGCGCCCCGAAGGGCAGCGGGACATCGACAAACTCAAGAAGATCGGCGAACTGTTGGCCGAGGCCGAGATACCCGTTTTCGGAATCCAGGCCTGCCAGGCGTCGCTGCACATCGCGGGTTCTCGCGGCGGCTGGACCCGACAGCAAGGGCGAGGCGGCTACAGCTATTCCGCCTTCGATCTCAGTAGGTCCCAGGCCCGCTTGCCCAAGACCAAATACAAGGTAACCTCCGAGCAGTTGTGGAAAGGGCTGTTGAACATATACCGTCAGGTGATCCCGGTCGTCGAGGGCAGCAAGACGCGGGTAGCCATGCACGGCAACGATCCGCCGCTGTACGACTACCTGGGCAGCCCCCAGATTCTGTGCCGATTCAAAGATTTCGATCGCCTCTTCTCTGAAGTTCCCAGCGACAACAACGGCATCACCTTCTGCGTGGGAACCCGCTATGAGTCCGGCCAGAACGTGTTCGAGGGCATCCGGCATTTCGGCCGGCAGGGGAAGCTGTTCCACGTGCACTTTCGCAACGTGCGCGGCACACTGCCGGCCAATGGCGGGTATGCAGAGGTATTCCTCGACGACGGCGATATGCAGATGGCTCAGGTGCTTCGCACACTTGCCGAAGTGGACTACGATGGAGTCATCGACTACGATCACGCCATGGGCATCACCGGCGACAAACCGCTGCCCAAGCAGTACCTCTCCTTCGCCGTTGGCTACATGAGAGGCTTGTTGCACAGTCTGCCGGGGTAAGGCATCCCACACGTAAGGAGAACAAACATGATCCAGCTTTCCGGCGAAGAACACTTTTCACAGGAGCTTGGTGAGATCCGGCCGCGTTTGACCGACCTCGAGTTCCTGGCCAAATCGATTCCCGGCTTGCTCGACATCGAACGGACGGAACCGAGACTGTTGGTCTGTCGCGTTCAGCCGGAGCTTCTGTTTCTCAAAGGTACGCTGAAGATCACCATCGAGATCGTCGACGAGCAGTCACCCGATTTCGTCCGGACGCGAATCCACAGTAAAGGGATCGGTTCATCCGCCGTCGTTGAAACGGAAGTCAAGCTCTCCGCGGCGGAGACGGGTACACGGCTGAATTGGAGCGCCGAGGTCACGGAGTTGGGAGGGCTGCTCCGGCCCGTCAGCCGCGGCCTGATCCTAGCTGCCGCACGCAAGGTGATCACCGAGGCTTGGGTTGGTTTCCGAAATGCACTGGGGTAGTTGCCTGTCGATCTAGAACCGCCGGCAGTTTTCCTAGGAACTCTATACATTTGGACCATTGACCGCCAGCGCGCAGCTTGTTAGTTTAATGTAAGAAGGTCCGATAGTAGTGAAACCAAGGATGGGCCATCTCAACTTTA
>CAZGYE010000175.1:0-12429 GCA_964530165.1 uncultured Planctomycetaceae bacterium | reverse complement strand
AAACGTATTACACCGTGTCGGAGCGACCCTCTTGCCATCCAGCAGCAATCGAGCCGCCGAGTTGTCAATTTGGCCGAACAAGACGGCCCGGTCCAGATGCAACATCCCCGACAGGTCGAGTGGGCGCAGCGGAATGTTGTCCAATCGCGTATAGGCTTTCCCGCCGGCTCTTTCATGAAAGGTGAGCATCCGCACGATGTCGGCCGGGTCGCGATTCAAGGGGTCGTACTTGGTTTGCTCGATCAGGATCTGCGTTTTGTTCAGGTCGCCTTGCTTCTGGGCGCGTTTCTGTTTCGTCCCGGTCAGAAAACCTCTCAACTCACGGCGATTAACATGTGACCCCGTCAGGTTGAAGCTGCGGGCCGGTGCGAGCTCCCAGAATGGACCACCGCCCCCGAAATCCGTCGCCGGACGATACACCCGGTTGCCATACGCGATCATCCAATCTTTGATTGCACCCGGCAACCGATGCGAAAAAACGCCCTGCAGATCGCCCGTGCCGGAACTCCACAGATCACTTTTCACCAGTGCGCGTCCGGGTTCGGTTGCGTAGGACCAGGTTGCCGTCAGATTTTTTGTCGACCAGATGCTCACCGGCAGATTTTCCAGCGCAGCGGCATTCGCAGCGAAACGGTAACCCGCCCGGCCCAACTCGAGTCCACCGGATCGATACATCCCCCCGAAACCATCTTCCGGAATGCCGTTCCAACTCACGCGCGGTCCGACGACCGGCACCGCGGCCCCTTTGTCGTCCTGTGAGTCGTTCCATGCAGGATCGAGTGGCTCGACCGACACCCGGTACCGCCGGTTGTTTGGACTGTAGATCGTCATCCAGGACTGCGTGCGCACAGCGTGCGATTGGCCGTCGATGTCAACGATGTCGATTTGGTTCAGCCGTAACCGATTGCCGTTCGTGTAGCGTGCACCCCAAACTGTCAGCAAGGTACAGACGGCAACCATGGCGGGAAATGTGAACCATGTCAAATACGGCTTCTTGAGCACACGGTGGACGATCAGATAATCCATCGGACCAATCACGACCAGGTACAGCACTGTGAGACCCATCACCAGCCACGATGAAAACCGGTCGACGCCGGGAAAGTGTTCCTGTGCGGCGTGCAATTGTGTCGCGAGATCGGTAATGCCAGTGTGCGTCAATCGGCTGCCTTCGGAGCGCTGCCGCCCCCGCGTGATTTGCAGATCGCCGACGACGATTCTGCGGCAGACGCTCGTCAACGGCTCCCATGCCGTGAGCGGCGGTCGATTGAGATCGAGGGCAAAAAACGTGATCCGCCCGAAGCCGAACGGAACACGCACCAGCAACACTCCGCCAAGCCCCGATGCCAAGATGTCGCCTTCATGAATCTTGTCCGTGGGGATTCTCGCGGCGTTCACCCTGCCGCGAAAGACAATGCGGACGTTCTTGTCGGCATACGTCTCCAGAGCGGTCAGTTCGCGCAGTTTCAATGGCTCGTTTTCCACCGGAACCGGCACCCATCCGTCGAGCAAGCTTTGCTTGTAGCCGGCAACATCGCTGCCAACCGACAGTACCAAGTGGCCGCCCAAGCGAACCCAGTCGCGAATCGCGTCGCTGCGCTGTTGGTCAAGCGCGTACTTGCCGGCAATCACCAGGGCGTCCAGCGACTCGTAGGCGTGCGAAACCCTCGGCAACTGCTCGGCACGATCAAGCTCGACGACGCGGAACAGTCCGCCGGAGCGAGACTGGGTTGAATCGGACTCTCGTCGCTGCGGCAGCCCCGCGGACCCCATCTCGCTGAATCCCGCCGGTTTGCCCAGCGTGACCACCAGAAAGGTCGATCGCTTCGGCACCGGTTCCGGCCCCATCTCCGAGTCGACCGACGGCCGAAATTGCGCCGTGGCAACGGTCGTCTGCCCTTCGCGAATCTGAATGCGGAGCATACTTGTGATCCGACCGCTCTTAAAGAGCGTCCGGAGTTGGTGCGTACCGGCGGTAGACAGCTCGATCGTCGGTGTGGGCAGTCTGGTCAGACTTCCATCGGGATCGGAGGTTTCGACGATCAGCTCGACGCGCATCGGACGCGTTGTGGTGACGGTCACCCGCAACGGGGTCCAGCAGCCAATCTTGTAAGAGCCGTCAAAGCCGACTTCAACCCTGACAATGGAAAGAACATCCCCTTTGGAGAGGCTTCTCGCAGCCGAGCATTGTCCCGCCAACGCCAGCGTAAGAGTCGAAACAATCGCAACAAACGATGGTCGCATTGAAAAATCTCTCACCACATCAGGCTTCGATATCAAAGTCGTTGACCCAATTCTGCAAGGATGCTAGATACCTGATCATACGCAAGATTGCCGCCGGCTGTGAGTGTGGGTTGGGCAAAATCTTGATAAACTGCCGAAGCAGTTTCAGACTGTGACATCCGCGTCCTGAAATCTCCTTGACTGAAAGGGAGCGAAAGTGATCGTCTTACCTGAGCAAGTTGTCGAGTGGTGCAGCAAGCTGATCGAAAAGTCACCCGATTTTCCCTCGTTGGAAACGTGCCTGGAGGCAATTCCCGGTCTCAATTCACTCGCTGATTTGCCGGTTGGAACACGTGTGCTGGTTCGCGGTGACACCGACGTGGTTGTCCGGGACGACGGCAGCGTCGAGGACGATATTCGCCTGCGGTCGCTGGCGCCGACGCTGCGGTTTGGTTGCCGGAAAGGCTGGGTCCAGCTTCTGTACGGGCATCGGGGACGCGACCCGCAATTGTCGCTGGAACCGGTCGCCGCGCATTTGCAGAAACTTCTGACCGCCGAGGGGCCGGACGACGTCGAGGTCGCCTTCGTCGATGACTGGCTGGACGACGCGACCGGTCTGGTCCTCGACTCGGCGGCGGAGAAGATTGCCGGGTTCGGGAACGGCACGGTTGTCGTTCTGGAGAACACTCGGCGTTACCGGCTCGAACAGGTCCTTTGGAAGGCGAAACCGGACGCTTTGCCGAAACTGGCTGAACGGCTGACAAACTACGCCAACCAGATGCGTCAGAAGCTGGCAGCCATCCACGTCAACGAGGGATTTGCCTCCTCGAATCGGGACCTCTCGTCAACGGTCGTGCCGCTGACGATGGATCGCGTCGCCCTGGGCCAATACATCGACGGCGAGCTTCGCGATCACGTCACGCGCACCAGGCAAGCGGAGCTGGTCATCTTCAGCGGAATGAAGATCAACAAGCTGGACGATCTTCAACAGATTCTCAATCGCGGGCAGGTTCGCATGGTCATCGCGGCCGGTTCGTTGGCGATCGGATTGAAGAAGGCGGCCGCCGACCTCGCAGGCGAAGAGTTCGAAATGGGTCTCAACAGCGACCCGTCGCAGAAGATCTACATTCCACCGGAACGAATCGAGCAGTCCCGGCGGATCCTGGAAACCGGCCGCGAGAACAGAGTCGAGTTCGTGTTGCCCATCGATTTTATTCTTGGCGACGGCAGGGCCAGCGACAGCATTCCCGCCGACGGCGCGCAGTTCGACGTCGGCCCGAAAACGATCACACGGCAAGCCGAGGCGGTCGATCGGTTCATGCAGTTTCACCGGCAGAAAGAGTCGGCGGGAGAAGGACCGGCCGTGGCGTTCCACAACGGCGTCTTCGGCAAGTTCGAGGAAGACCGTTTCTCCAAAGGCACTCGCAAGTTCGTCGAGCAGTTACGCAGGATGCATCAAGCCGGCGTGCAGGTTTACGTCGGCGGTGGAGAGGGGGGCGCTGCCTTGACCCGCTACGGGGACGAGAACTGGGTGACGCACTGCTTCACCGCCGGCGGCACCATTCTCAAAGCCCTCGGAAGCGAGCCGATCCCCTACGTCAAAGCACTCTACCTGAAGGCCGTGGGCGCCGGTACGTCGTGATCGAATTGTGGGGCAGGCTTTCCAGCCTGCCGAAGGGTCATGGCAGGCTGGAAAGCCTGCCCCACACTCACAGTGGTCGGCAATTTTTCGATTCACAGGCCGAGAAGCGAAAAGCCCACGGGTGGCAACCCGTGGGAAACCTACACAATGCGTCCCAGCAGCGCCGCGAACCGATCGACGGCCTCGTACGGAATCGTGTGCATTCCGTCGAATGGAATGAAATCGACATCCATGCCGGCCTCCACGAACAGGTCGCGCAGCCACTGGGCCGCCTGAAACGGCAGGAGGGGATCTGCTCGGCCGTGACTTTGCAGAACGGGAAATGGACCCAGACGGGCGGCCAACTCTCGCCACACCGTTTCACAGCGCAGCGTCCCCGAGAAGATGCACAGCGCCGCGGGCGGTTCCGGCAGATGCAGCGCCACGTCGGTCGCCACCATCGAGCCCTGTGAGAAGCCGCCCAGCACAAGCCGCGACGTCGGCAACCCTGTTTGCTCCATGACTTCCTCGGCCAATCGGGAGAGCATCTGCCGGGCTTCCGGCAGTCCATCGGGCAACTCGTCTCGAAGCGTTTGCAGCTCTCCCCGCTGGATGGCCTCCGTCATGTGGGCCACATTCAGACGCCACCAGGCTCGACCGCCGAACATGGCAAATTCCTCGAGTTTCAGCGGAGCGGCGGGAAAGACGAATCGGACCCCGGCCTCCAGATCGGGATTGAGACCGAACAGCTCCGGTCCCAGCGAGACCAGATCGGTCCCTGACGCCCCAAAACCGTGGCAGAGAATCACGAGCAGCTGCGGTTCTTGGCCCTCCGCCAGCTTGTCGATCACTTGGCAGTTCAGCCCGCCCCATGTGGTACTGCTTTGGTTCATTTGATTCCTCAGGAATCTTGTTTTGATTTCCGGGGGTGCATTGTCGATTTGTTGGCTGGTTTTCGCAATGCTCGCTCGACTCGCGCCCGGTTCGTCGCGGTGTGACAATCCGCAGTTTCGCCGCCGGATTTTTTCGGCGCGTCGAGAAGGGGGGCGGTCCTGCATCGCGCGGAGCAAGCTCCGCGGCTAAATTCCCTTCCCGAGCAGCGCCGCCTGCCGGGCCTTACGCGGCCGAGTTTTGAATCAGTGCGACAAAAAACTGAATGATCTCGGCGTAATTTTCGACGGAGATGCGTTCGTTGGTACCGTGAATCCTCTGAACATCTGACTTCTTGATTCGACTTGGAATGAAGCGGAACACATTTTCGGCTAGTGCTGCGTAGTGCCGAGAGTCGGTGGTCCCGATTGCCAAACAGGGAGCAACGAGGACGTCGGGAAACACCTCGCGAATTGTCCGTTCGAGCGTCGCGAAGGCCGGTGACCCGACGTCCGAGACGGGCGACGGGGCGCAAGCGCCGGTCGTGTCGAGTTGTTGAATCCGGACCCGCGGATCGTTGATCACCCTGCGCACCTGCTGCAACACCGTCGAGACGCTCTCGCCGGGCAGTATGCGGAAATTGACGACCGCGCTGGCGTTGCGGGGTATCACGTTTTCACGAATGCCTGCCTGGATCATCGTGGCGGCGGCGGTCGTCCGGATGGCGGCATTTCCGGTGGCCGTTGCTGAGAATTTCCGCTTGATGACCCAGCCGAACAACCACCGGTTGGCCACGAAGATTCGCATCGTAAATGACATTTCCGGGCCAAGATAGTCGAGCATCAGCCCGGTGGGGCCGTCGAGTCTTGCCGGGAACGGTTTCGCCTCCAGCCGGCTGATGGCGGCTGAGAGAACACCCACGGCGGTTTGCGGCGGTGGGGCGGCGGAATGGCCTCCTTGGTGCTCGACGACAAGCTCAACGCTGAGATATTCTTTCTCAGCCACGCCCACCAGGGCCACCGGTGCGGAGACGCCCACCAGCAAACCTTGCGCGATGGCGCCGCCCTCGTCCAGGACGTACTCGAACCTGACACCACGCTCCTTCAGCATCCGGGCGATCTGCGCGTTGCCACGTTTGCCTCCCACCTCTTCGTCATGCCCGAAGGCCAGATAGACGGTTGCGGCAGGTTTGAATCCCTGCGTAAGAAGCAGCTCCACCGCTTCCAGAATTCCCATCACACCGCTTTTGACGTCGAGAGTGCCTCGCCCATAGATGGCGCCGTCGGCAATGCGCCCTGCAAAAGCCGGGTGGGTCCAGGACGGTTCGGTCCCCGGTTCGACCGGGACAACATCGAGGTGGGACATCAACAGAATCGGCTTCCGCGCCGGATCAGTGCCTTCCCACGTGAACAGCAGACTGTAATCCCCGACTGTTTCCTTCCTGAGCGCCGCATGGACCTTGGGAAAAGTCTGCTCGAGATACTCATGCAACCCGAAGAATGCTTCGGCATCCACCCGCGTCGGATCATGATACGAAATAGTCCGAAACCCAACGGCCTTACTCAAACGTTCGGCGGCCAGATTCTCGTCGAACGTCTGCTTCGGTATCGGTGGTACGGTGATTTGCCGCGACGCGAATCGCACGGTTCTGACGAGCACGATCACGGCGATCACCGCCAGAACCAGCGCGGCGGCGGCCAGAAATCTCTTGACGGCTTTCTGGAGCCTGCTGACGAGCCGATTCAAGCGGAAGCCCGGGGGTGGTGAGTGGGAAACTGGTAATCCACGGCCGATGCCGTGCCAATCGTCTCGAGGACGGGGAACCGCGCCAGGAACGACTCATCCAACACCAAGCAGGGGTGCTTGTAGTGATCGTCGCTGACACCGCGACGTTTGACCTCCGCTGCGCCGTAGGCAGCCCAGCTCCCGGTGGGAATACGGACCAGCACGGGCGGTCCGAGATACCGGTCGCCGCGCTTGGCCAGGTAGCCAAAATTGTGCTCGGAAAGCCAGCGGTCCACGCACTCTAGAAACGGGACTGCCGTCGTACGATCGGGGATGTCCCGTGCTTCGACCATCATCGCATAAAACGGCGGATCGTCCTCTGGCCGGACGGGAACGGCCGTAAAACCGTTGATCGTCAGTCCCAAGCGGTCGGACGCGTCGGTGACGGCCTGGACCAACTGATACTCGGTAATCTTTTCGCCTTCCATGTCGGCGAAGCGTTCCCCTTTGTGCAGGAACTCCAGTAACGGCGTCTCGCCGATATAACCCTTGCAGCGGACCACGTCGTAGATGTTGTACCGGTACAGACCGCTGGAAGTCGTCAACAGAATGAAATAGTTTCGGCCGATTTCGAGTTCGTGACATTCCAGAACGGTCGGCTGAGAGGAATCGATTTCTTCCTCGGGAACGAATTCGTAATAGTGGCTGGTGATGGCCAGGACCCCTTCCGTTCGACGGTCCTGCATCGGAATGGTGAAGCGGCCTTCACTCGACAGCAAACCGATGTCCCGGCAGGGGACGTCGCCGTAGTATTCGGGAATCTGATGGGCCGGTCCCCCGACCGTTCCGCCGAGCCAGCACCCGAGTAGCGACAGGTCCCAATAGTCTTTGGGATAGAGTGAGCCGGTCCGGTTGACGACGCCCTCCAGCTCGCGGGCGCGCCGGGGATTGGGAGTGCAAATTCGACGGCGAATGCGAGTGCGGGTTTCCGGCGAGATGTCGAATTGATGGCTCAAGGTTCCATCGGCAATGTCGCGGATGAGCGTCTCGCGATATTCGTTCCCCAGTCTGGCAAAACGAATCACAGTGGTGGGGGTTGCCGTCGAAAGAAATCGCACCGGCTCGACCACCGACAGTCGCAACATGGTGTAGTATTTTGCCAGAACCTCTTCGATCTCGAACACACACGGGGGAACGGCAAAGTACTTTCTAATGAACAGGTTTTGGCACCGGGCGCTCAGACCGCTGGCCATGCCGCAGGGGATATCCGTCGACGTGCGCCGGATGTCCCAACTGCCCACGATGTTGAGCATCTTCGAGAGCACCAGCGACGGATGGTCCGTGAAGGCCTTAATTCCCCATAACTGCCAGCCTTCCCGGAATTTCTTCAGCCAGCTCTTCGTGATGGGAATCAGTTTGGGGTCACCGGTGGTTCCACTGCTGAGCGCGAACATCAGCAATTTTTCACCGGCGGGGAACATGGCCGCCACGTTTCCCTCGGTCACTTGCTTGATGTACGGGTAGAAATAGTCGTAACGGGCGATCGGAACGTTCTTGCGGAAATCGGCGAGCGTCCTGATGTCACCGAACCGATGATCCCGGCCGAACTGGCTGTCGCGGCAGTGCCGGACCCTGCGGAAAAGCAATTCCCGCTGTATTTGACGGGCGTCGTGCAGTTGCCGTTCAAAACGGTGCAGCCGCCGCACGCGCTGGTGGACCATGAAACCGGCCACAACCTTTTTCGGAAACTCGACAAACCGATTCATGCGGCTCACTTTGCCTGTTGAATGAATAGGGGGTTAGGGGTTAGGGACTTCGCCAAGTGATTCGGTCTCCGCCGGATTATTCATGGAAACCCAAACCGACGACTTGTCGTCGTTGGGTGTCCCGTGCAACTAGGGAATTTGCGACAACAAGTTGTCGGTTTGGGGAATTTGCGACAACAAGTTGTCGGTTTGAGAAATTTGCGACAACAAGTTGTCGGTTTGGGGACCACAAGGACACCCTAGGAATAATCCGGATTCCCGATGTCCGGAGTTTGCGCGGCATGTGCGCTGTGCCGTTGACTCAGGATCGACCAACTGGCCGGGCACACTGGAGCACCGGATGCCGGATTGGCCTTCGATTCGGCCGGGAAGTAACGGATATGCAGACAGGACCGGTTGTAACGATCAGGCAAAATAGCAAATCAAGTTCCTTCACGACTCACGACGGAACTGGAGGTATCGCCCGGGCAACGGATCGGCGATCGACTCGACTGGTGCACCGCTGCGGATGATCGGCACTCCATTCACCAGGACCGTTTCGATACCGACGCAGTACTGGTGCGGATTCTCGAGGGTGGCCCGGTCGGTAACGGTCTGGGCATCGAAGACGACGACGTCGGCGAAGTTGCCTTCGCGAATGACGCTTCGGTTGTGCAAACCGAAGCGCTCGGCCGCACGCCCACTGAGCTTGTGGACGGCTTCTTCCAGCGAGAACAACTTCAGGTCACGGACACACGGCCCCAACAGCCGAGCCGCCGAACCGTACTGACGCGGGTGAATCACTCCGTCGTCGCAGAAAATGCCGTCGCTGCCCAGCATGTACAGATCATGCTGTAGCAGCGGTCGGACCAGGGAATCGTCTCCTTGGTGAAAAACCGCCAACACCGCCAAGCGTTCTTCGAGGAGCAGATCGTAGAGCGCTTCTTCTGCAGGCAGGCCGGTCTGTTCGACGTACTTGCTGACCAGTTTCCCTTGATGCCGGGTGTTTTCTTTACTCGTTACCCAGGCAATGTGTAGCTGGTCGAGATCGAGGCGATATGCCCGCAATCCCTCACAGAATCGAGCACGGATTGCGGGGTCCCTCATCCTGGCCAGCGCCGCCAGCGGTCCGTCCTCCCAGACCTCCGCGGGCAGCAGGTAGCTGAGCATTGTGGAACCGGACTGGTAGGGATAGAGGTCGAACGAGAGATCAACTTCGTTTCGGGCAACGGTGTCGATGTAGGTCAGCACATCCTCGACCTGCTGGGCCGACTCGCCTTTCAGATGCGAAATGTGGACCCGCACGCCGGCGCGTCGGCCAATCTCAACCGCTTCCCGGAGCGCCCGCAGCCGGCCGGTCTTGTAGCGGACGTGCGTTGCATACAGGCCGTCGAACTCTGCGAGGACCGAGCAGGCGTCGACCAATTCGTTAGTCGTCGAGAAACACTGCGCGATGTAGTCCAGCCCGGTCGAGAGACCGACGGCCCCCTGCTGCATGCCCTTGCGGATTTCAGCTCTGATTTGCTGCATCTGGAAATCGTCGACCGCCTGCCGGCTGAATCCACAGGCCAGCGTCCGCACGTTCGCATACGGGATTTGCGCAATCGCGTTCTGGACGTTGTGGCCCGCAATCGCTGTCATGAACTCCGCCAAACTCTGCCATCCTTGATACTCGTCGATCCGCAGCCCGTCCAAGGCCCGCAGGTAGAACAGCCATTCCCGCGCGGTGTGTGCGTTGACCGGCGCGTAGGAGATTCCGTCGGACATCAGGACCTCGGTGGTGAAGCCCTGCATCGTCTTGGAGGTCAGATGTGGCGTCTTGAGCAGCCAGCCGTCCGCATGAGTGTGGACGTCGACGAACCCCGGGGCAACGATCTTCCCAACCGCGTCGATTCGTTCACGCGCTCCGGCTTCCCTGAGATCGCCGATCGCGGCGATCGAGTCCCCCTGAATGCCGAGATCGCCCCGATACCGCGGCGACTTGACGCCGTCGATGATGGTCCCGTTCTGGATGACAACGTCGAACATCGAAACAGCCAATTCAGGTTCGCCAGGGAGTCACAGACTGACTCCTACTGGGACAATGACGAATGAGTAATGACAGGAGTGCCAAGTTTCGTTCATGGATTCCAATCAACGTAAGGTTTTGAACCGTCGTGAAGTATGGCCACTACCTCGTGGACGATCCAGTCCAACTGATTTGTTTCAACGGATTTGGCACAAAACCTGGGTTGGGTTAAGCACCCCGCCGAACTCGCGCGAAACGTAGCAACTCCCGTTGTCCTGCCGGATCGCCGGCTTCTCCAGCTGCTTCCCTTCCTCATCGCTGGACAACGTCTCCAAGGCCGCCTGGACCGCAATGCTCACCGAAACACCATCCATGGTCTCTGAATCGCTTTGCTTGCAACAGCCAATTGAACGACCACTGGTGAACCTCGCAACTCGTTATGCTACAACTCTTCCTTGAACGCAACGCCCAGAACGAGCGAGTCTCAACATGTGTGGAATTGCCGGGGGCGCTTGGACGTCCGACTCAGAACCGCTGTCCGAAGCCGAACTACGGCGGATGATCGCGGTGCTGGAACATCGCGGCCCCGACGACTGGGGCGTCTATCATTCCCTGCGCCGCCGCCACGTTTCCACAGCGGCCGGTGAGAAGGGGGATCCACAAGGCTCGACGGCGTCGGCTGAGGCCGCGTTGGGACATCGGCGGTTGTCGATCATCGATCTCGGAGGTGGACGTCAACCGTTGGCCAACGAAGACGAGACCGTCTGGATTGCCTTCAACGGCGAGATCTACAACTACCGCGAGCTACGGCCGTCATTGGAAGCACAAGGGCACCGGTTTCGCACGGCCAGCGACACGGAAACCATCGTGCATCTCTACGAAGAATACGGTCCGGAGTGTGTGGCGCATCTACGCGGCATGTTCGCGCTGGCCGTTTGGGACGCGCGGCCGCGACGGCTGTTCCTCGCGCGGGATCGGTTGGGGCAGAAGCCGTTGTTCTATCGTCTCGAAAACGGCCGGCTTCTGTTCGCCAGCGAGTTGAAGGCGCTGCTGCAAGTTCCCGGTGCACCACGGGTGCTCAGCCCCAGGGCCGTCGATCTGTTTCTGACCTACCAGTACGTGCCTCACCCGCACTGCATACTGGACGGCTACAACAAGTTGCCTCCCGCCCATCGTGCGATTTACGAGAACGGCCGGCTCCGGGTGCAGCGGTACTGGGCGCCGCCGTATTCGTTCGATCCGAGCGCAGACGGACCCCAAGACGAAACGACCCGCGCGTGTGAGAATTGGTCGCCCGCGCGTTGGCAGACCGAGCTGCGCCGAACACTGACCGAAGCTGTCCGTCTCCGCATGCGCAGCGACGTTCCTTTGGGGGCGTTCTTGTCCGGCGGGATCGATTCCACAATCATCACGGGGTTGATGCAGCAGCTCTCCGAGCGCCCGGTGCATACGTTCTCGATCGGGTTTCCCGTGAAACAATTCGACGAACGATCGTATGCACGGGAGGCGGCCGCGCGTTTGGGAACCGAGCATCACGAAGCGTTGGTGGAGCCGGCCGCATTGGAGATCCTGCCGAAATTGATCTGGCAGTACGACGAACCCTTTGCCGACAGTTCCGCCATTCCCACCATGTATCTTTCTGAAATGACTCGCCGGCACGTGACGGTTGCTCTCTCGGGCGACGGCGGCGACGAGCTGTTCGCCGGGTACGACAGATACCGGGCCGTGCGGCTGGGGGCGGCGTTGGATCGGTTGCCGCGCCCGCTGCGGGCCGTGCTGACGGCGAGGTTCTGGCAGCGAATGCCGGCCTCGGTCAGGCAGAAATCGTTCCGCCGGCGGGTGAAGCGGTTTTTCGACGCGCTGAGGGAATCGCCGGAACGGCGCTACCTGAAGTGGATCGGCATCTTCGACGAAGAGCGGCGGCGGGCGCTGTACAGCGACGGGTTTCGCAGCCAACTGGACGGCGCCGACGCGGCCGACTTCCTGCTCGGCGCCTATGCCGAATGCCCGTCGCGAGATTTCGTCACCCGAACCACCTGTGCCGACTTGCTGACCTACCTGCCGTGCGACATCCTCACGAAAGTCGACGTCGCCAGCATGACCTATAGCCTGGAATGTCGCAGTCCGCTGCTCGACCACCACGTGGTCCAACTCGCCGCCCGCATGCCGATCCGTCTCAAGCAGCGATCACGAAATGGAAAACAGATCCTGATCGACACATTCGCCGATCTGCTGCCGCC
>CAZGYE010000174.1:0-12463 GCA_964530165.1 uncultured Planctomycetaceae bacterium | reverse complement strand
CGCAACCAGAGCGGCCAGACGCCGAATTGTCTGCTGCATGGTCGGCAAACTCTTTCGTAAAACTTCAGAGTCGAGGGTTGAGAGTCTAGAGTTGAGAGAAAGAACTCGGAATGTGGTTGTCGACTCTGAACTCGCAACTCTCAACGCCGCCGGGGCGGCGATCAGGGGTAACGATACCGGTACCTGCTCGAACTCACAACAGTTTGGTACTGTCGCTCTGTGCCGCGATGAACCGGCAACGGCCGGCTTGAACGCACTTGAGGTTCCTGCGGGATGTGTCGGCTGATCCGGCGGTCGAGGTTGTTGTTGGCCTGTTCGAGCTCGATTCTTTCCGCCCGTTGCTGACGCCGCTGCGCCAAGCGGTCGAGGGCCAGATAGCAGAAAATTCCGATCAGGCCGGCAGCGAATACGTACACTTCAACACTGGGATTCGCCATCCGCCGAACGACCACGCCGATCAGAAACCCGCTGAGAATCAGAATCGAACTGTGGCTCAACAGCGGTTTTCGATCTTTTTGCCTTTTCTTTCTCGCGGTTTTTTTCTTGATCACCTGAACGGCAGGCATTTCGGAGCTCCTCTCTCGCTGGTTACGATTTGTCCGGCCGGCTTCGCGTACCGGTTGCGGGGAAGGTCTTCAGAAAACTAGGTTGCAATCAAACCGATGTCAAAAAAAAGTCAGCTCGGCGGATGATTTCAGAGAGACCACGCGAGCGACACACCGGCGATACGGCCTGATTTCGATCCGACGATCTCAGTGGACCGGTTCAGCGAGCCGATCCTGCGCAAACGCGACAATCGGTCCATCCCGCTCGGGAACGATTCGAGAAACGCGGGTTCCCGAAAGGGCGGTCTGCGCTTTCGCTGCTGCGGATCGTCCATCGGCTGTCGCTGTGGCACCCAAACCGACAACTTGTTGTCGGAATCCACGGGTTTGACGGCACATCCAGCGACGACAAGTCGTCGGTTTGGGTTACTATGCACAAGCCGGGCGAACGAAGAGGTCACGGCGTGGGTGCCCGCCACAACCGGACTTCGCCGCGACGGGAGACCGTGGCGAGCGTGTCACCCGCGGGACTGACCGCCAAGGCATGGATCACGGTTCCGGTGTCGATTTGCCCGACAATGTCTTCCTGCTCCGGCGACCAAAACCGTAGCCGACCGTCCCAACTGCCGCTGACCAAAAGGGAACCGATCCACGCCATGCCGGCCACCGCGTCGGGCTGGCTGAGATTGGTTTGCGGCCGGCGAGTCTCAACGTTCCAGATTCTGATCTCGCCGTTCCATCCTCCCGATGCCAACCAACGGCCGTCGGGCGAAAACGCCAGGGCGCTGATTTCGCTGGAATGAGCGTCTCGTTTGGCGAGCACCTTGCGTGTCTCGGCGTCTCGCCAGACGAGCCGGCCATCTGTGCCGCCGCTCACCAGCAGATCGCCGCGAGGAGGGTAGCGGACGATCTTGACGCCTCCGTTGTGCTCCCTGTCGACGGCCGCCGGTTTCGACTTGCCGAGAACATACAACGAGCCGTTGCTCAAACCGACTGCGATTTCCGCTCGCTTCGGGCGGATGGCAAGAGTGGTGATCGGCGCGGGTAAGCCGGACAGCTTGTTGGTCTGCTTGCCCGAAGAGCCGCCGTCGAGCTTCCAGCCCACCAGGTTGCGCGCGACGCCGCCCGCCAACAGAGATCCGTCCGGGGAAACCGCCATGGCGAGAATCGCTCCGGATGTCAGCGATTCGAGCATCCGGCTCCGGCCGGACGAGAGGTCCCAGACGATCACCTGCCCGGAGGCGCTTCCGGCCACCAGGTAGCGTCCGTCCGGGCTGTAGACGACAGCCGTCAGACTTCTCGCCGGCGAGGAAAGCGCGCGAACAAACTCCGGCGGGCGGCTTCGCCAGAGAAACATCAGGTAGGCGACTGTTATCAACACGGCGCAGGCGAAAAGGAGCGTCACACCGGTCACGGTTTCTCGGCGGCGCCGAATACGCTTGCTGATCGAATCGGGTTCCGGCAAGTTGATTCACCTCAATAGATCGTTGCCGCAAATGTTTTTACAGTACATACTGTGTTCGTGCATCCCCAGTTTCCAGAAGAGAAAGGAATGGCCCCGTGCCGAGCATGATCGTTGCGCCGCAGCCGCTGGCCGTCGAAGAAGGAGCGAAGGTTTTGGCCGCAGGCGGGAACGCCTTTGACGCGGCACTGACCTGCGCCTGCGTGCAATTTCTGGTGGATCCACATTCGTGCGGCATCGGCGGCTACATGGTGCTGAACTGTCTACCGGCCGCCCGCACGGGACCGCACAACGTTCTGGACGCCCCCGCGCTGGCCGGTTCGCGCGTGACGGCCGGGATGTGGGAGAACATTCTGATCGGTCCCAATCCCCGCGGCTGGGGATTCTTTTTGGAAGGTAGGGTGAACGAGGACGGATACCAGGCCATTTGCACGCCGGGAATGGTGCGCGGCATGCAGGCGGTGCACGAACGCTGGTGTACGCGAAGCTGGCCCGATCTCCTGGCGCCAGCGATCCGCATCGCGCACGAAGGCTGGACGGTCACCGAGCTGCAGGCTCATCGTTGGAAAGAGCCCCCGGCGTACTACGAAGGCTCGTCGCTGCGGCAGAAACTCGACGTCACGCCCGATGCTCAGAAGATCTTTTTGACCGAAGACGGTTCCACCTACGAGATGGGCGAGACGCTCCGCAATCCCGACTACGGCCGAAGTCTCCAGCGGCTGGCCGAACACGGACCGGACGATTTCTATACTGGCGACCTGGCTGCCGAGATCACGACCGATTTGCAGGCACACGACAGTTGGGTCACGGCTGAGGACCTGGCGGGGTACAAAGTCCGCGATGAGCCGCCGGTGGTGGTTTCGTATCGTGATTACAGCATCGTCACGAATCAGCCGCCTCACGGCGGTCCGACACTGGCGGCCATTTTGAATATACTGGAAGCGTACGATCTCTCTAGGATGTCGCACAATTCGCCGGAATACATCTACTTGGTTTCGATGGCGATGAAGGCCGCCTTTGCCGATCGGAACCGTCACCTGGCCGATCCGAAGTTCGAGCAGGTCCCTCTGGAGTGGATGATCTCCAAAGAGCGGGCGGCCCAGTGGCGAGACGTGATCGATTCCGAAAAGCCCATCGACAGCGGACTCATGCAGCACGACTCGCCCGACACAACGCAGGTCACGGCTGTCGACGGCGCGGGGAATTGCGTTTCGCTGACCCATTCGCTGGGGACCTCATCGGGGGCAATCACGCCGGGACTCGGGTTCATGTACAACAACTCGATGGTCAACTTCCACCCAGTCGTCGGGCATCCGAACAGCATCGCGCCGGGCAAGGGGCGCACGACCGGGATGACGCCGACGATTGTCCTGAAGAACGATCGGCCGGTTCTCGTTCTGGGAGCGCCCGGGGCCACGCGGATCACGACTTCGGTGTTGCAGGTCATTCTGAACGTTCTCGATTTCGGCATGAGTATCACTGACGCGGTCCACGTCGCCCGGTTCGATTGCCAGGGCGAAGGAATCACCTGCCAGGCCCGCATTCCCGAATACGTTTGCGCCGAAGTGCGGAAGAAACATGGCATCGAGCGTTTGCCGCAAAGTCACGGCGGGTTGGCGCTGGTGCACGCGATTGCCTTCGATGAGCAAACCAGCGCCCTCTCGGGAGCAGCCGACACCGGCGCGGACGGGATGGCACTGCTGATCGAATGATGGCTTGGAGACAGCGATGAAAATCGCTTTGGCACAATTGAATCCGACGGTCGGCGACCTGCGGGGTAATGCGAAGCTCGTACGGGCGGCCGCACGGCAGGCACGCGCAGCGGGGGCCGATTTGCTGATTGCTTCGGAGCTGGTCCTCAGCGGTTATCCGCCCAAGGATTTGCTGCTTCGAGAGGATTTCGTGCCGGCGTGCGACCGCAAGGTCGAGGAGCTGGCGCAGTCGGTCGATGCGGAAATCGGTGTGATCGTCGGTCATCCGACCGGGTGGCGTCTGCCCGAGGGTCGAATCGCAAACGCCGCCAGCCTGCTTCACGCCGGCCGGGTACAGGCGACCGTCCACAAGTCGCTGCTTCCCAACTACGACGTCTTTGACGAATGGCGATACTTTTGCCCGGCAACGCGCGCCAAGCCGGTCGAATTTTCCGGACGTCGATTGGGAATTCACATCTGCGAAGACGCCTGGTGGGGCGAGCCGGACACGTTCTATCACAACGAACCAGTGGCGCACCCCGACCCCGTGGCCGAGCTGGTCGCCGCCGGGGCCGACGTGCTGATCAATTTGTCAGCCAGTCCGTTCGAAATCGCGAAGCCGGACCGGCGGACCGAGATCCTGGCGAAACACGTCCGCCGTCATCGACTTCCGTTCCTCTTTGTGAATCAGGTGGGCGGCAACGACGATCTGGTGTTCGACGGACACAGCATGGTGATCGACGCGGCGGGCAACAAGGTCGTCGCCTTGGACGGCTTCCAGACGGAATTGCAGGTTGTGGATCTGGACGATCTTCCGCCGACGCTGCCGCAAGCCAGCGTGCTTCGCGAATCGCTGCTGTTGGATGCGCTCATCCTGGGATTGCGCGACTACATGCGCAAGTGCGGGTTTACGGATTGCGTGTTGGGCCTCTCGGGCGGCATCGACAGTGCACTGGCATGCACCATCGCGGCCCGGGCGGTTGGTCCGGAGCACGTTCACGGCCTGCTGATGCCCAGCCGTTACAGCAGCCAGCACAGCGTCGACGATGCCCGCCGACTGGCCGAGAACCTTGCCGTCGATCACCAGATCATCCCCATTGACGGCATTCATCGCGCTTATGAAGCGTCGGACGTCGTGAGTGATGATTTGACGAGTCAGCCGGCCCGCATCGCGGGTCAGCCGATTGGTCTGGCCGATCAGAACCTGCAAGCGAGAATCCGCGGCGCGCTGGTCATGATCCGCAGCAACCGCAACGGCTGGCTGGCCCTGGCGACCGGCAACAAGAGCGAGCTGGCCGTCGGCTATTGCACTCTGTACGGCGACATGGCCGGTGGCTTTGCCGTGCTGTGCGACGTGCTGAAGCGGGACGTCTACGCGGTGTCGCGTTATGTCAACGACGTCCGCGAGGGGCGCGCGGTGATTCCGGAAAACGTTTTGTCGAAACCTCCCAGCGCCGAATTGGCTCCGGATCAATTCGACCAGGACGTCCTGCCGCCCTACGACGTGCTGGACGCGATCCTGGAAGGTTTGGTGGAACGCGAGGCGTCCGTGTCGAGTTTGAGCGACCAGTTTCCGCCGGAGACGGTCCGCTGGGTGGCGAACTGCCTGGACCGCAACGAGTTCAAACGCCGTCAGATGCCGCCGGGCATCAAGCTTTCCGGCCGCGCCTTCGGCAGCGGCCGCCGCATGCCGATGGCCGCGAAGCTCAGCAAAGATTGACGATCGTCAATTCACGCCCATCCCGTGCACGAAGATGTCGAGGTACAGCACCAGGATCATCAGTCCGAGCACGAACGCCATGCCGAAATAGGTGGCGGCCACCAGCACGCGTTCGCTCGGCTTTCTGCGGGTGACGCCCTCCCAGCACAGGAACACCATGTGTCCGCCGTCGAGAACGGGGATCGGCAGAAAGTTCAAAACGGCCAGGTTGACGCTCAAAAAACCCAGGAACAGCAACAAATCGGCCAAACCGTGCCGAGCGACTTCATACGCCACGGCGGCGATGCCCAACGGCCCGTGCAGTTCCTTGACCGAAAGCAGACCGCTCAGCAGGCTGCTCAACGTCAGATAGATGTCGATGATCGAGTTGATCGTGTGCGTGATGCCCATCTGAACGGCTTCGCCAACACTGTCGGCCTGGAGTTTGGCGGCCAGGCCGGCCAGTCGGATGCCGCGTGTCGGCACAAACCAATTGTCTTTTGGCTGCGGCTGGAGCTCCACCTGGTGGACCTCACCGCCTTTGCTGACAGTCAATTTGACCGTGCGATGCGGAGTCCGTTGCATCATCCAGAAGGCGTATGCCCAATTATTCTCGTTGGGGCCGAACTTGATGGTCATGACGCGTCTGTTGTCTCCGTCAGGCTCAGCGTCCTTGGGCAGAATGAGTTCCATTTTTTTGATGCTCTCACCCGTATTCCCCTTGATTCCCGCTTTATCGGCTGGGCTGCCCGGCTCGACGTACCGCACAGACGGGATCACGTGGAACGCAAGCCCCGCCGCCGGGACCGACAGGGGCACGTTGGGAGCAAGCGGACGCTCGACCCAGCCCGGTTTGTTCTCCGGGACGAGCCGAACCGTGAGCCTTCGCGGACCTGCTCCGGGAACTTGCCGCTTGACGATGATTTCAATCTCCTGTCCGTGCCGCTTGGCGACGTAATCGGGCAACTCCAACGGATTGATGTCCTCGCCGACGATCTCGTTGTTGACTTCCGTGATTTTGTCGCCCGGTCTGAGAGGCGGATCGGTGTGCGATGCGGGCGAATTCTCCCGGACGGCGGCAATTTGACCAATGGACATCCACAGCCCCAACGTTCGAAACGGGGTCGGCTCGACGGGGATTTTGACCAGGTCGTCCTTCGTCTTTCCCCGACGCCCAACGGTGAAGTTGAGCGTTTCCTTGCGCCTTTCCGCAATGATTTCCTGCAGTTGTGAGAAGCTCGTCACATGGGTCTCGCCGACCTTGCGGATGGTGTCGCCCGGTTCGAACGGGGGATCGGCCCGCCCCGCGGGGCTGCCGGCGACCACCGGCGAAAGCGTGTCGTTCTTCGAACCGATCAACCGCAGTCCGAGCGTTGGGCTGACGCCGATCAGCCGGCGGGATCCCTTCGCGTCCGGCGTGAGCGTCTTGTGGAAATCTCGCCCGTGGCGATCAACGCCTTTGAGGGTGATGGGACCGGTCGAAAGGGCCACGCCACGCATGATGTCTCCGAACGAGGTGGCCTCGCGGCCGTTGATCCGTGTGATGCGATCGCCGGGCTGCAAACCGGCCTGCCAGGCCGGCATGCCGACTTGCACCATGCCGATCACGGCCGGCGACGTCTCGACTCCCATCCGAAACGCCACGACGAAAAACGCCAGGCCGGTCACGACGTTCATCACTACGCCGGCCGAAATGATCGCCATCCGCTGGCGCACCGGCTTGGCCGAATACGATCGCGGATCCTGGGCGATTTCCTCGGTCGATAGTTGGCTGGGGTCCATGTCGTCCTGGCCGAGCATCTTCACGTACCCGCCGAACGGTATGGCCGAGAGTGCGTATTCCGTCTCGTTCTTTTTCCAGCTCCAGAGGATCGGACCGAATCCGATGCTGAAGCGTTCGACGAAAACGTTGCACCATTTGGCGACGACGAAGTGCCCGAGCTCGTGAAAAAAAATCACCAGTCCCAGTCCCACCACCACCCACAGGATGCTCAGGACCGGTTCCAAGAATCCGACTGCTAGGATCGCCACCGGCGTGTCTCCTCTCGAGCCCAACCGTCCAGCCGCAGCAATTCCGACAGCGACGGAGACGCGTTGAATTCGTGTGCTTCCAGGACCGCACGACAGGCGTGCGGAATGTCACGAAAACTCAAATCGCCCGACAGAAACCGTTCGACGGCCACTTCGTTGGCCGCATTCAACACCACCCCGCAACTGCCTCCGCGATTGGCCACGTCGTATCCCAGACGCAGCGACGGGAAAGCGTCCATGTCGGGCGGCATGATATCCAGCCGCATCACCTGGTTCCAGTCGATTTTGGGGCTGAGGGCCTCCACCCTTTCAGGATACGTCAGGGCGTACTGAATTGGCAACTTCATATCGGGCGGCGATAACTGGGCCAAAATCGATCCGTCCACAAACTCGACGAACGAGTGCACGATCGACTGCGGGTGTACCACCACTTCAATCTGCTCGGCGTCGAGACCGAAGAGCCATTTGGCTTCGATGATTTCCAGTGCCTTGTTCATCATGGTGGCCGAATCGACGGTAATCTTCGGCCCCATTTCCCACGTGGGATGTGCCAGCGCCTGTTCGGGTGTGACGTCGGCGAGCTGTTGGGGGGTCCATCCCCGAAACGGCCCGCCGCTGGCCGTCAAGACAATCCGGCGGACTTCCTGGGGTCGCCCCGACTGCATCGCCTGGAAAACCGCACTGTGTTCGCTGTCGACCGGGACAACCGTGGCACCGGTGCGGCGGGCCAGTTCCATCACCAGGGAACCGGCAACCACGAGTGTCTCTTTGTTGGCGATGGCCAGCTTCTTGCCGGCCTCAAGTGCCGCCCAGGTTCCCCGCAATCCCGCCGCCCCGACGATCCCAGCGACCACGATGTCCACGTCAGCGTGGCCAGCCACCCGCTCGATGCCCGCCGCCCCGAACAACAACTCCGTCTTTGACGAAAATGCCTCGCGGGGAACAGACCCTTCCAACGTCGCGTCACTGAGCACGGCCCAGCGGGGATGGAACACGTTGCTTTGTCGGCCCAGCAGTTGCCAGCTCCGATGGGCGGTGATCGCAATCAGGTTCATCCGATCGCGATGGCGATCGACGACCTCGAGACAACGGGTGCCGATGGAACCCGTTGAACCCAGAACGGCAATGTGCTTCATCCCTGTGCCGTCGCAGAGTACGGAAAAGGGTTAAAATATAACAATTGCATGCATTACAGCAGTGCCGGGTTATTCTATAAGGAGTTTCGGTTCCGAACAAGAGCCATTCTTAGTTCCTTCGGCGGAGTTGACCTATGTGGAATATCGGCATAAAGTTCCGTAGACACTCACGACAGCCATGCTTCGGATGAAGTGCTTCTCGCACCCCCAGAAGGCCAACATGTCGAATTCTGAAACCCCCGATCCCCGACATCCCGAATCCGATCCGCCACCCAAGGGGCAATCGTCCGACCCTCAGAAACGTCCCGACCGCCAGAAGTCGAGCAATCTGTTCTGGTATCTGATGCTGGGTCTGGTCTTGGCTGCGGTTCTCTTTTCGTTTGTGAGCAACAGGAAAAAAGGCGAAGAGTTGGACTTCAGCGAGTTCAAGGAGGGTATCAAGAGCGGCCGGTTCGACAGCACGAATGTCTTCGAGGTGACCTTCGGCGATGGCCAACTGACGTTTCAGGACCAGCCAAACCCCACCGGCGGCCCGTCAAGCGAGACCGCCGGCACCACCAAGCACTATTATGTTCCCATGGTCGGCGTTACGGAGGCCGAACAAGACAAACTCACCGATCTGCTGGACAAGAAGGAGATCGACTGGGGTGGAACCGAGCCTCCGTCGCAATGGCAGTCGCTGGCCGTGCTGCTGTTTTTCCCAGTGATGCTCCTCGTGTTCTTCATCTTCATCTTTCGCCGGATGGGCGGACCCGGAGCGGCCATGTCGTTTGGCCGCAGCCGAGGAAGACTCTATGCACAGGAAGAAATCGACATCACGTTCAGCGACGCAGCCGGCATCGACGAAGCAGTCGAAGAATTGCGCGAGGTGGTCGAGTTTCTGCGGACCCCCGGCAAGTACCAGGCGCTCGGCGGCCGCATTCCGCGAGGCGTGCTGCTGGTCGGTCCTCCGGGCACCGGCAAGACGCTCTTGGCCAAGGCCGTCGCCGGTGAGGCGGGGGTGCCGTTTTTCAGCCTGTCCGGCTCCGACTTCGTGGAGATGTTCGTGGGCGTGGGAGCCGCCCGGGTCCGCGACATGTTCCAACAGGCGATCCAACGGGCGCCCTCGATCATCTTTATTGACGAATTGGATGCGCTGGGCAAAGTCCGCGGCAGCGGCATGCCCGGCGGTCACGACGAACGCGAACAGACCCTCAACGCATTGTTGGTGGAAATGGACGGCTTTGCGTCCGACCAGAGCGTCATCGTGATGGCCGCCACCAACCGGCCGGAAACGCTGGATCCGGCACTGTTGCGGCCCGGCCGCTTCGATCGGCACGTACTGGTCGATCGTCCTGACATCAAAGGCCGCGAGGCAATTCTCAAGGTGCATTCCACCAAGATCAAGATGGACGACGGCATCGACTTGAGCAAGGTGGCGAAATTGACGCCCGGGTTTGTCGGCGCCGATCTGGCGAACCTCTGCAACGAAGCGGCACTGCTGGCGGCCCGCAAGAACAACACCCGCGTCACGATGGCCGAGTTCGAAGAGGGCATCGAACGCGTGATCGCCGGACTCGAAAAACAGACGCGGATCATCCACGAGGACGAGAAGCAGCGAGTCGCGTATCACGAGTGCGGTCACGCCCTGGTCGCCTGCAGCCTGCCGAACACCGATCCAGTTCACAAGATCTCGATCATCCCCCGAGGCATGGGAGCACTCGGATACACGATGCAGCGGCCGGAGGACGATCGCAAGCTGATCACACAAAGCGAATTGGAGAGCCGCATTGCCGTGTTGTTGGGTGGAATTGCCTCTGAAGAGATTATCTTTCAGGAAACATCGACCGGAGCGCAAAACGACCTGCAGCGCGCCACCGACATCGCCCGTCGCATGGTCACTGAATTCGGCATGAGCCCCAAACTGGGCCGGGTCCACTACAGCGAAACTCAGCGATCACCGTTTATAATGGGCAACCAGGGCATGCCGCTCGAACAGGCACACAGCGAGGATACGGTCCGTGAGATCGACCTGGAAGTGAAGCGGATTATCGAGGAATCGTCGCGGACGGCCCACGAGATTCTCTCCAGCCGCCGGGAAGTGCTGGAACACATGACCCGCGACCTGATCGAGTGCGAGGTGATGGACGCGGATCATCTGCACCAAATCCTTGACGAGCACAAGACCAGCCCGCAGATCAAACCGGGAACCTTCGCCACCACCGCCGGCAGCGAAGAACCCGCGCCCGAGCCGTCCGGCGAGGACCGCACGCGCCGCGAATCCGCAGATGGGGCGTGATCTGCGATTTGCCGTGACGACCTCTTGCGAAACACGATCGCTCTTGGGATAATACTTCTAATCCGGTTTTCCGGAGGTGGATCGCCCGTGCAGGGCGAGCGGGAGAAGGCCCTGATGAAGGGCCTTTTCTTATTCCGGAAAGTTGTGGACCGGCAATCTCGCAGACCCCTTTGCCGTCAGCTCACGAGGTTCTGAAATCGCTCGACGGCTTCCTCGACGTTTTCGCGGCTGTTGAAGGCGCTGAGGCGGAAGTATCCTTCGCCGGCGGCTCCGAAGCCGCTGCCGGGCGTCCCCACCAGATATGCCTGACGCAAGAGGTGATCGAAGAAGTCCCAACTGCCCATGCCGCCGGGCGTCTTCAGCCAGACGTACGGGGCATTCACGCCGCCGTAAACGCTCATGCCGGCCGCCTCCAGTCCCGCGCGCAGCAGCCGGGCGTTCGTGAGATAAAAATCAATCAACTCACCGACTTGCTGTTTGCCTTCGGGTGTGTAGACTGCCGCGGCCGCTTGTTGGACGACATACGACGTTCCGTTGAACTTCGTGCTTTGCCGGCGGTTCCACAACGGGTGAATCTCGGTTCGCTCGCCGGAGGACGTCGTGCCGGTCAGTTGTTTCGGCACGACGGTCAGCGCACAACGAACGCCGGTAAACCCTGCGTTCTTGCTGAAGCTGCGGAACTCCATTGCCACGTCGCGGGCGCCATCGATTTCGTAAATCGAATGCGGAATCTCCCCGTCGGTGATGTACGCTTCGTATGCCACGTCGAAGAGAATGATGGAATCGTTCTTTCGGGCGTAATTGACCCACTGCTGCAAGGTCTCGCGGGTGGCAACGGTTCCCGTGGGGTTGTTGGGATAGCACAGGTAGATCAAATCGACCTTCCGCGCGGGCAACGCCGGCACGAAATTGTTCTCGGCCGTCAGCGGGACGTAAACCAGCCCAGCATACCGGCCCAACTCGTCGGCCGGTCCTGTGTGCCCGGCCATCACGTTCGTGTCGACGTAGACCGGGTAGACGGGATCGGTCACCGCGACGACGTTCTCGGAACCGAAAATATCGAGGATATTGCCCATATCGCACTTCGACCCGTCGGAGATGAAGATCTCCTCGGCCGAGACGTCGACGCCCCGTGCCCGGTAATCGTGCTCGGCGACGGCGCTGCGTAAGAAATCGTAGCCTTGCTCCGGGCCGTATCCGTGGAAGGTGTCGCGGACGGCCATCTCGTCGACCGCCCGGTGCATCGCGTCGACAATGGCCGGCGGCAACGGTTCGGTCACGTCGCCGATGCCCAATCGAATCACGTTCGCATCGGGGTTTGCCAGGCTGAACGCCGAGACCCGCCTCGAAATCTCCGGAAACAGATAACCGGCCGCCAGCTTCAGGAAGTGATCGTTGATTTGTGCCATGAGGAATCACTTCTGCATTACTGGTTCGCGAAGAAGAATGCCAGCGTCCCGGCGACGGCGATGCCGGCCAGGACTGCGAGCGTGATCTTCACCCAACTGTAGGGGCGCTCGCCCTGGACTTCACCGGTGCCGGCGTTGACCATCACCTGGTACGTCTTCTCGTGGTAACGATACGCCAGCAACCAGACCGGCAGCAGCAGGTATTTGAACGT
>CAZGYE010000173.1:0-12476 GCA_964530165.1 uncultured Planctomycetaceae bacterium | reverse complement strand
CTGACGTCCCCCGCTCGCCTGTTGATTCTGTTCCCGATCCACTAATACGGGACCTCGAGCATCAGGCCGCTGGTGCCGTCGGTGGGGTGGACGTAAGGCAGCAGGCGGATTCGGGAGTCGCCGAAGAGGTGGCCGCGTGAAACCGATTTGCCGACCACGTAGCCCAATGCCGCCCCGAAAAGAACGTCGGAGAGGTCGTGGTCTCGCTCGTCGATTCGGCTCCAACCGATCAGACCGGCCAGAGCGTAAGCCGGCAGCCCGGCTTTCGGGCCGTAGTATTCATCCAGCACCGACGCGATCGCAAAACTGCTGGACGTGTGAAACGACGGGAAGCCGAACTGTCCACTGTTCCAGTCTTGGCTGGGCCGATCGGTGTTGGCGATCGCTTTAATGGCCACGTCACTCAGTCCGCTGATGGTATAGGCGCTGAGCATCGCGCCGCTCATGGCGTGCAGTTCGGGATCCTGAGCTTTCAGGCTGTAGGCGTACAGCCCCAGTATGACAGGGACCTGATATTGCACCTCGCCGAATTGCCCCAAAGTGTGGCTCAGATCGCCCCAGCGTTCCGGATGCCGGGCGGTGTTCTGGCGAACCTGGTCGTCGAGGTCTTGGCGAACGCCGATCGCCGCCGCCAGAGCCGCGCCCAAAACGGCCGCGTTGTTCCAGTTCACCAGGCCGACGGCATCATCACGCAACACGGGCAGGTACCTGTGCCAATCGTCTTGGAACGTGAATGGCTGATCCGCGCAGGTTTCAATTCCCAGCAGCCGGACCGGTTGAAGCGGCTCTGGCGACGGCCGGCCGGCCGCGAGATGTTCCAAGCCGCCGCCGGCCTGCGGGGCGGTCAGACGGCAGCCGAGCGTCAGCAGACAGAGCCAACACACACAGACGGCGCCGAGGCGGCCCAAGGCGGTCGTTCCACTCTGCCCGACCGCTGCCCTGTCGAATGACACTGAAGTCTTGATCATCGGTGTTGCTTCAGCCTGGCGGTGCCGGTTTGCAGACCGCGTCCGTACGATCCCAAAGAGGTCGACGCATCTTCCTACTATTGATTCGTCGCGTTGAATCGGTTCAATCGAGAAAATCGACAGAATGCCGATGATTCGGCACGAGCGTCATAAGCGTTAGAAGCGTCACCGTTTCACCTGCCCAGATCATTTATGGAAACCCAAGCCGACGACTTGTCGTCGTTGCATGTGCCGTGCAACCAGCGAAGTCCGACAACAAGTTGCCGGTTTGGGTACGACAAGGACAGCCTACGAATGATTGGGACTGATTAGTTCTCGACCCAGAAGCGGTGTATGGTCGTTTGTCGGTAGACTTGCCGAGGCTGGAGGATAGTGCTGGGGAAGTCGGGATGGTTCGGTGAATCGGGGAAATGTTGGCACTCCAGACAAAACCCGTGATGTTTGCCGAAGCCGCCTGAGGCATCCGAGCCGTCCAGAAAATTGCCGGTGTAGAACTGCAGAGCCGGCTCAGTCGTGTGGATTTCCATCACTCGTCCCGATTTCGGGTCGTGAATGCGGGCCGCAAACGTCAGCTTTTCGCCCCCGCCGTTGATCACGAAGCAGTGATCGTAGCCCCCCTTGACTTCGGCAATGCGCGAGCCGATGGTCGGAGCCGTTCCGTCTGGCTGGGCGGTGAAGTCCATCGGTGTGTCTGTGACGTCCTTCAACTCGCCGGTGGGAATGAGCGTCTCGTCGACCGGCAGATACCGGTCGCAGTTCAGCAGCAACTGGTGATCCAGGACATCGCCGGCGCCGGCGCCGCCCAGGTTCCAGTAGCAGTGGCTGGTGAGGTTGACCGGAGTGGCCTTGTCTCCAGCGTGAGCGGTGTACTGGATCGTCAGCGTATCGTCGTTGGAGAGGCTGTAGACGACCGTCGTGGTGAGCATGCCGGGATAGCCCTCCTCGCCGTCGCCGCTGACGTAGGTAAGACTGACGCCGACGGAGTTCTCCTCTTGCGGCAGAGTTTCGGCATTCCAGACGGCCTGGTGAAAGCCTTTGATCCCGCCGTGCAGATGGTTCGGCCCGTTGTTGGTGGCCAGCGTGTAGTCGACGCCTCCCAGAGTGAACTTGCCCCCGGCGATGCGGTTGGCATACCGGCCGCAGATCGCGCCGAAGTAAGGAGCGTTTGTCTCATATTCTTCGAGGTCGCGGAAGCCAAGCGTGATGTTCTCGAAGTTGCCGTCACGGTCGGGGACCTCGACCGACATCACAACAGCGCCGAAATTGATGACCGAAACCTTCAGGCCGTTGGCGTTCTGCAGAATGTACCGGTCGATTTGGCGTCCATCGTTCGTTTCGCCGAGCGGCTCAGTCTGAATGCCCATCTGAAATTCTCCGGGGGAGGTCGTGTCGCTGTGTGCAGACGCGGCGCCCGTGTTGCCGTTGCCCGCGGTGTCGACCGAATGCGACGGATCATGGGGTGCGGGGACTTTGCCGCCGCAGGCCGCAAGTACGACGGTCACACAGGCGGTTGTCAGAAACCGGATTGCCGGACACGGCCGATGCATGAGGCGCCTCGTTGGGAATGATCGGTAGACGATCCGACGGAAGAACAACGGATCATCCAAGATTTGCGTGCATGGCAGCCGGAAATACCTACTGCCGATACGATTGGTAGTATCTTCCAGCACGCCCCGGCTTCGGTCAAGCGTGATGTCTCTCGTCTAGAGGTGGTCGAGCGAGGGCGTAGCCATTTTGACTGGCGCGATTTGGTTCTGGCCAAAACCCTGCCACCACCAAAACTGAACACCGCCAGAATGCGTTGCCAGACCCCCGTGAGCGGCCCGGCACGCCGTCTGCTTGACATCCCGAAATCGGTTTGATTCACTGATTTCGGATGAAACAAGACCCGGACCAACCCGAAGGCGTCTCGAAGCAGCTCGGCCCGTGGGACGCCATCAGCATCATTGTGGGCATCGTCATCGGCGCGGGGATTTTCGAGACCGCGCCCCTCATTTTGAAGAACGTCTCGGGACCCTGGATGGCATTGGGGGTCTGGGCGCTGGGAGGAGCGCTCTCGCTGGTGGGCGCACTGTGTTACGCCGAGTTGGCGACGACATATCCGCGCGAGGGTGGCGATATTGTCTACCTCACGCGCGCGTACGGGAAGTGGGTGGGCTTTCTGTTCGGTTGGGCCCAACTGACGGTCATTCTGACGGCCAGCATCGGCGCCATGGCCTACATTTTCGGCGATTATGCCGTCAAGCTTTGGGGACATGATCCCGGTGCCGCATGTCTTTATGCCGCTTTGGCCGTCTGCGTTCTGTCGGTCCTGAACATCCTGGGGGTCTTCTTTGGAAAAGGGACGCAGAACCTGTTGACCGCCGCCAAGGTGCTCGGATTGGGCGGCATCCTGCTGGCGGGCTTCCTCTGGGGCGACACCAAGGCGTTCACGATGACCACCAGCGGGTCCACTTCCTTTGGCCTGGTGATGATCCTGGTGCTCTACACCTACGGCGGTTGGAACGACGCCGCTTTCGTTGCGGCGGAAGTCCGCGATCCCAGGCGGAACATCCCCCGAGCGCTCATTCTGGGGACGTTTTTCATCACGGTCATTTATCTGCTGGTCAACGAGGCGTATATTCTGGCCCTGGGATTCCAAGGCGCTCGCGTTTCCAAGGCGATTGCGGCAGACGTTCTCGAGCTTCCTCTGGGAACCAGAGGTTCACAAGCAATGAGCCTGTTGGTGATGATTTCGGCCCTGGGGGCCGCCAACGGACTGATTTTCACCGGCGCCCGAGTTTACTGGAAGATGGGTTCGGAGCATCGCGTGTTTGGCTGGCTCGGCCGCTGGCATCCCCGGCTGGGAATTCCGATCTGGGCGCTGGTCACACAAGCGATCATCAGCTTGGGCATGATCGTCGTGGTCGGCAGCGATCTGGGTCGAAACAGCATCAATGCCTCTGTAACGTGGCTCGGCATGGACGCCGTTTCCTGGCGAGGGCACGGCGGTTTCGACACGCTGGTGGTCTCGACAGCACCGGTTTTTTGGTTATTCTTTCTGATGACCGGGTTGTCGTTGTTCGTCCTGCGCGAGAAGGATCGAGACATCCAGCGGCCTTTCTCTGTTCCGCTTTATCCGGTCGTACCGCTGATATTCTGCAATATGTGTATTTACATGTTGTATTCGGCCACGATGTACGCGGTCGGCGAGTTCGGGGCGTTCGGACTGATGGGCTGGGTCCTGCTGCTGCTCGGTCTGCCGCTGTACTTCATCAGCCGGCCGCGTGATGATGTTCACCCGCTTTGACAAACTTTTCAAGAAACCGGGAATAATGGCTGGCGAATGCGGATCACATTTGGTGGAATGGCACCCAGCGTGTGGCCGCCCCATGGTGGGGAAGTGACAACGGAAAACACTTATCACGTCGAGAGGAACTCCGAAATGAAGAAACTGACTGCTCTGTTGATGATGTTGTGCCTCGGTATGTTCGTGCTTGGTTGCAACAAGGACAGTAGTTCACCCGCACCCAGCTCGAGCCCGGCACCCACGGGACCTGAAGTAGGCGCACCCACGGAAGGCGCACCCACGGAAGCCGCAGGGGAAGAAACCACAGAAGAAGAAACTGCAGGCGAGAAGGCGGAAGGCGAAAAGGCGGAAGGCGAGGAAGGTAGCAGCGAGAAGAAGGAAGGCGAGAAGAAGGAAGGCGAGTAACACACTCCGTCTGACGCCGAGATCAGTCGGCTGTGATCGATTTCTTTGGCGAAAGAATCTGAACCCCCGCCGGGACTTCCGTCGGGGGTTCTTTCCTGCGCGGACGCTCACCCCCATCTGGAAAATCGACGCCGCTGCCGTTGTCAATTTCGAGCGACTCTCCTAAAATAATCGGTTTGTCTCAAGGCCTTGGAATATCGGCTCTTGCACAATCGTGCGACCGGGGCCGCGGAGTGTGTCTCTTCGCGCAGAACGCCGAACCACAGGCAGCCAGGAATGTTAGAGAGCCTTTCCGACAACCTGCAGGGGGCGCTGTCGTTTTTCGGGCGCGCCACCCGCCTGAACGAATCGAACATCCGCGAGGGGATGCGCCAGGTTCGCCAGGCGCTGCTCGAAGCAGATGTGGCCTATGACGTTGCGCAGGAATTCATCAGCCGTGTGACCGAGCAGTCGATCGGCGAAGAGGTACTGAAGTCGCTGCGACCCAGCGAGCAGATTGTCGGCATCGTTTACCAGGAACTGGTCAACCTGATGGGGCCGGTCGATCACTCGTTGCACCTGCGCCGCGACGCGGTCACGATCCTGATGATGTGCGGGCTGCAAGGCAGCGGCAAGACGACCACCTGCGGCAAGCTGGCTCGGATGCTGGACCAATCGGGCTTTCGGTCGATGCTGGTTGCCGCCGACCTGCAGCGACCAGCCGCCATCGAGCAGCTCAAGGTGATCGGCCGGCAGATTGACATTCCCGTCTATGCGGAACCGCCCGAAAGCAGCACGCCGGTCAAAGTCTGCCAGAACGGTCTCGCCGAGGCCAAGCAAGCCGGCGACGTCAAGGTGCTGATCGTCGACACCGCCGGCCGATTGCACGTCGACGACGAGCTGATGGCCGAGTTGGAGCTGATCGACCGCAAGCTCCAGCCGGATTCTGTCCTGTTGGTCTGCGATGCGATGACCGGCCAGGACGCCGTCAACAGCGCCAAAGCCTTCAACGACGCGCTGGAACTGGACGGCGTGATTCTGACCAAGCTCGACGGCGACGCCCGCGGCGGTGCGGCCCTGAGCGTGAAAGCCGTCACCGGCGTACCCATCAAGTACGTCGGCGTCGGCGAGCAGTTGGACAACCTGGAGGAGTTCCACCCCGACAGAATGGCCAGCCGCAGTCTGGGCGGCGGCGACATGACCACCCTCATCGAAAAAGCGCAGCGCGAATTCGACGCCGAGGAGATGGAGCGCCAGCAGGCCACAATGCTCGAGGGCAAATTCACCCTCGAAGATTTCAAGAACCAGATGCGGCAGATGAAACAGCTCGGACCCATCAAGTCCATCATGAGCATGATTCCCGGAATGGACCGCCTGGCCGACATGGATCCCGACGTCGACCCCGAACAGGAGATGAAGCAGCTCGAAGGCATCATTAACTCGATGACCCTCCAGGAGCGACGCAATCCCGACAAGATCGACCGCAGCCGACGCAGCCGCATCGCCAGGGGCAGCGGCACCGAACCGGCCGACGTCAACAATCTACTCAAGCAGTTCAAGGCCATGTCCGGCGTAATGCAGCAGATGGCCGGCATGGGCATGCGGGATAGATTCCGAACGATGAAACAGATGACCGACGGCGGCCTATTGGACCCCGGCGCTAACATCCGCAAAGAGAAACGCCGCAGCAAGCGAGGCCCGCTCGACCCGCTCAGAGCCCGCGAAGACAAAAGAAAAAAGCGAAAAGACGCCCGCAAGGCCCGCAAAAGAAACCGGCGCTAATTGCATCCCAAAGCCCACCGGCGGCGACCGGTGGAATTCACTGATATACACGTAGGGAACTCAACCAGAACACCAATGGACAAGGCAGGAGACTCAAGTGGCCGTTCGAATTCGAATGAAGAAAATGGGACGCAGGCACCGCCCGTTCTTTCGCGTCTGCGTGGTGGACGCCAGAAAGCCGCGAGACGGAAAGACCGTCGAAGAGGTCGGTCACTACGACCCCATGGTGCGTGACAAATCGCAGCGGATCAAACTGAACATGGACCGGATCGACTACTGGATCTCGGTCGGGGCGCAGCCGTCCGAAAAAGTGGCGGCCCTGATCAAGAAGGCGAAGACCAGCTCGTTCGGGACGGCGGCGGCACCGCCTCCCATGACGCCGCCAAAGGCTCCCCCGGAACCGGAAGCCGCCACCGAGGAAGCCGCCACCGAAAAAGCGGTCACCGAAGGGGCCGGCGACGAAGAGGCGCCCGCCTCCGAGGAAGGTTCTGCCGAGGCGGAAGGAGAGGGGTCGTAGCGGCTCATCTCCTCAGGACCGGTCACAGCGATGCGATTCGACGTACTGACTTTATTCCCCGAAATCTTCGACGGCTATTTGCAGCAGAGTCTGTTGAAGTTGGCGATCGAACGTGGACTCGTCGAGGTTAAGTTATGGGATTTTCGTGACTGGGCGACCGATAAACACCGCTCGGTCGACGACAAACCGTTCGGCGGTGGTCCCGGCATGCTGATCTGCTGCCAGCCGGTATTCGACTGCGTCGAGGCCGTCCAGGCCGATGCCGAGCGGCCGGGCAAACTGGTCATGCTCACGCCGCAGGGCCGACGGCTGAATCAGAAACTCGTTCGGGAGCTGAAAGAGCACAAACGGCTGTTATTATTGTGTGGACGTTACGAAGGATTTGATGAGCGGATTCGGATGGGACTGAATCCGCTGGAGATTTCAGCGGGAGATTTCATCGCCAACGGCGGCGAGGTTCCCGCCATGTTGGTGATCGACACGGTCATCCGGTTGATCCCCGAAGTGTTGGGTGACGAGACGAGCAGCAAATGCGAATCGTTTTGCGAGCCGGGCCTGTTGGAGTACCCGCAGTACACCCGGCCGAGAGAGTACCGGGGAATGCAGGTCCCCGACGTGTTGTTGAGCGGAAACCACCAGGACATCGAGCGCTGGCGGAGAGAGCAAAGTCTGAAACGAACGGGCGAGCGGCGACAAGACCTGCTCACCGGCGCATCCGGGCAGTGAGCGTGCCGGCAAGCAAGATCGGCATGCCTTCAAACCAGTTGCGGCCGAGAGCATTGACGTGGAACCGAGAATCGAATAGGGAACTCAATACAAGCCTATCCTCCATCAGCCAAAAGGACGGTTGCGATGAATGATTTACTGAAGTTGGCCGAAGAGTCCAGCTTCCGTGAGAAGCCGCTGGAATTCGAGATCGGCGATACGGTCGACGTGCATACGCGAATCCTGGAAGGTGACAAACAGCGGATTCAGATTTTCAACGGGACGGTGATTGCACGGCGAGGCAGCGGAACTCGTGAGACGTTTACGGTTCGCCGCATCGTTGCCGGTGAAGGTGTCGAGCGGACGTTTCCGGTGCACTCGTCGAAGATTGCGGAGCTGGTGGTCAAGCGTCACGGGCGCGTGCGGCGGGCGAAACTCTACTATCTCCGCGACCGAATCGGCAAAGCAACTCGGCTGACCGAACGGCGTGCGAAAAGAACAATCGCCGAGGAAACGGCCGAGACGTCGGACGCGACAGCCAACAACGAAACGGACGACTAACAGTCTGTCAACATTGAGTTGAAGCGGGGTGTGGGGCAGGCTTTCCAGCCTGCCAGGACCGATCGGCAGGCTGGAAAGCCTGCCCCACACTCAATTGTACCCGCCATTTTGGCGCTGTGAGACCGCGGGAGACAGCCATGGGCGGCTGGTTGACGAAGGTCTTCGGAGACAAGGGGGAACGGCTGGCTGCCAGGTTTTTGCGTCGCCAGGGCTTCAAGATTCTGGCTCGCCAGTACTCGAACCGTTTGGGCGAGATCGACCTGATCGCTCTGGACGGCGAGAGCATCGTGTTCGTCGAGGTAAAAACCCGCCGTTCCACTGCGGCCGGTCATCCCGTCGAAGCGATCACGCCCGGCAAGCAGAAGAAGTTGACACAAGTGGCGCTGGTCTTTCTCAAGCGTCATGCTTTGCTCGAGCACTCGGCACGTTTCGACGTCGTCACCGTGCTGTGGCCCGAGGCGTCTGGACAGGCGGAAATCGAGCATTACCGCAACGCATTTTCGCCGGTCGGTTTTGGGCAGATGTATTCGTGAGTGTAGGAAAGCGAGCAGCCGTCAGCGATCAGCTCTTCGTCGCTGAAAGCTGACCGCTGAAAGCGAACCGCTGAAAGCGAACGAATGAAGATTGGACTCGTCGGCTATCAGGGCGGCGGCAAGAGCACCCTGTTCGAGTTGCTCACAGGGGTCAAGCCAGATCCGTCCAAGGTCCATGCCGGACAAGCCGGTGTCGCGACGGTGCCGGACGAGCGGTTCGACCGCCTCGTAAACCTGTTTCACCCCAAGAAAGTAACGCCGGCCAAGATCGAGCTGTTCGACACGCCCGGCTTAAGCCGCCTTCAGCACGAGCTGAACGCACAGCGGCTTGCGATCATCCGCGAGGCGACCGCATTGGTTCAGGTGATCGGCGTGTTTGCCGGATGCGATCCAGTGGCGGACGTCTCGGCGTTTCAGGACGACCTCGTCTTAGCGGACGCACAGATCCTCGACAATCGCATCAAACGCTTGAAGAAAGACATCACCAAACCACGGCCCGACCGCGACCAATTACAGGCCGAGTTGCAGGCCCTCCAGCCCATCGCGGCAAAATTGGGCCGTGGCGAAGGGGTCGCCGATGTGCAGTTCAGCGACGTGCAGGAAAGAGCGGTCAAGTCGTTTTCGTTGCTGACGCGAAAAAGCCGGCTCATCGTGTTGAACACGGCCGACTCGGAGTTCGACGCCTCGGCCGTTAGCCGGCTGGAAGAGCAGGGATCTCGGGTCGTGGCGGCTCCGGCCGGGCTGGAGCTTGAGGTCCAGGCGTTGCCTGAAGACGAACGCGCCCTCTTCGCCGCCGAAATGGGATTGGGCGAACCGTGCCGAGACCGCCTGCTGCGGAGCATTTACGAGGTGACCGATCTCATCACCTTCTACACGTGCAACGAAAAGGAAGTCCACGCTTGGTTGCTCAGGCGAGGCAGCACCGCCCTGGAAGCCGCCGATTCGATCCACAGCGACTTGGCTCGCGGCTTCATTCGGGTCGAGGTCCAGCAGGTCGCCGATCTGCTGCGTCTCGGTTCCGAGCGCGAAGTGAAAGCCGCCGGGCTGCACCATGTCCAGGGCAAGGACTACGTCGTCAAGGACGGCGATGAAATGTTGGTGCGATTCAGCGTGTGACGTTCGCTGGAAAACCTCTCCGTCGAGTACGTGCGGCTGTTCGGGCTTCATGGGTTGTGTCGATTCGTGAGGACAGGTCAAATCCTCAGTTCCGACTTCACAGCGTGAAACGCTTCGACGGCGAATTCGAGGTCCGAAGGGCTGTGGGCGGCGGAGAGCTGTACGCGAATCCTGGCCTTGCCCTGGGGCACGACCGGATAGGAAAACCCGACCACATAGACGCCCTGCTCAAGCATCGCGTCGGCCATGCGGGCCGCCAAGACTGCATCGGCCAGCATGATCGGGACGATGGGGTGCTCGCCCGGCGTGATCTGAAAGCCCCGCTCGGTCATACGCGCGCGAAACAGCCGCGTGTTCGACTCCAGCCGATCTCGCAACTCCGTTGACTCGGAGAGTAGATCGAGCGCTTTCAGCGAGGCGCCGACGATCGGCGGCGCCAGCGTGTTGGAGAAGAGGTAAGGCCGGCTCCGCTGCCGGAGCATGTCGATGATTTCCTTCCGGCCGCTCGTGTAGCCGCCGCTGGCGCCGCCGAGGGCCTTGCCCAGCGTGCCGGTAAGAATATCGACGCGACCCATCACGCCGAAGTGCTCGGGCGTGCCGCGGCCCTGTTTGCCCATGAATCCCACCGCGTGCGAGTCGTCGACCATCACCAGCGCATCGTATTTGTCAGCCAGCTCGCAGATGCCGGACAGGTTGGCGAGAATGCCGTCCATCGAAAAGACCCCGTCGGTTACGATGAGACGGAAGCGGGCCTGTGCCGCCTCGATGAGCTTTGTCTCCAGGTCCGCCATGTCGTTGTTCCGATAGCGGAACCGCTGAGCTTTCGAGAGACGGATCCCGTCGATGATGCTGGCGTGGTTCAGCTCGTCGGAGACGATGGCGTCTTCTGGGCCGAACAGCGTCTCAAACAGCCCGCCGTTGGCGTCAAAACAGGAGGAATAGAGGATCGTGTCGTCGGTGCCGAGAAACTCGCTGATTCTCCGTTCCAGTTGCTTGTGGATCTGCTGCGTCCCGCAGATGAAGCGAACGGACGCCAGGCCGTACCCCCATCGCTGGAGCGCCTCGTGGGCGGCGGCAATCACTTCGGGGTGATCGGCCAGGCCCAAGTAATTGTTGGCGCACAGGTTCAGCACGGCCTCATTTTCCAGGACGCCGACGCGGGCCCGCTGCGGCGTGCTGAGGACCCGCTCGCCCTTGAACAAGCCGGCATCGCGGATCTGCTGGAGCTCATCCGCGAGATGTCCTTTGATTGCGCCGAACATCACGTCTCCTCCTTCCACGTCAGAATGACTTTTCCCGATCGGCCTGACCTCATCACCTCGAATCCCTGTTCGAAATGGGTGTAGTGGAAACGATGGGTGATGATCGGGTTGATGTCGAGTCCGCTTTGGAGCATCACGGTCATTTTGTACCAGGTTTCGTACATTTCTCGGCCGTAGATCCCCTTGACCGTCAGCATGTTGAACACCACGTTGTTCCAGTCGATCGCCATTTCTTGTTTCGGGATTCCGAGCATGGCGATCTTGCCGCCGTGGCACATGTTGGCCAGCATGTCGCGGAAGGCGTCAGCGCTGCCCGACATTTCCAGACCGACGTCAAAACCTTCTTTCATGCCGAGCTTCTTCTGAGCCTCGGCAATGCTTTCAGTCCGCACGTCGAGGGCCAGCGAGGGCTTCATCTTCTTGGCCAGTTCCAGACGATAGGGATTCACGTCCGTCACCACCACATAGCGGGCTCCCGCGTGTTTCACCACGGCGACGGCCATGATGCCAATCGGTCCGGCGCCGGTGATCAGGACGTCTTCACCCAGCACGGGGAATGAGAGGGCCGTGTGGACCGCGTTGCCCAGCGGATCGAAGATGGCTTGCACGTCGCGGGGGATGTCCGGCTCGTGGTGCCAGACGTTCGTCACCGGCAGCGCCAGATACTCGGCATAGGCGCCCGGACGGTTGACACCGATGCCCGACGTATCCATGCAGAGGTGGCGGCGGCCGGCTAAACAGTTTCTGCACCGGCCGCAGACAACGTGTCCTTCCCCGCTGACGATGTCGCCGGCATTGAAATCCTTGACGTTGCCGCCACGCTCAATAATCCGACCGACGAACTCATGCCCGACGACCATCGGCACCGGCACCGTCTTCTGCGCCCAGTCATCCCAGTTGTAGATGTGGACGTCCGTGCCACAAATCCCCGTCCGCAGAACCTCGATCAATACGTCGTTGATGCCAATTGTCGGCGCCGGGACTTCTTCCAACCAAAGGCCGGGCTCGGTTTTCGACTTCACAAGTGCCTGCATTGTTTGCATGGATGCTCCTACCGCGGTCGACACAATTGTGGACTTTTCGAACAACGTCCGCCCGGCACGTCTACCGGACCTCACTTTGTAGAAGTATCCCCATTGGACCCGCAAGACAACCCATGCTCTCACGATCCCTGAATCGTAGCCCGCAGCGCAAGCCAGCGCCGGCCGCGGATTTGTTCGGACACAGCAGCCGAATCGACGCGGTCCGAAACGCAGAGACGATTCGCATCTCCCGGTCCGCGAGGAAACCGTTGAGTTGCCGGCGGCGGGGCCTGAGCGACCAACGGGAGCGTGGCCCCGTGCTTGCATGCTGGCAGGA
>CAZGYE010000172.1:0-12617 GCA_964530165.1 uncultured Planctomycetaceae bacterium | reverse complement strand
GGGGGGGCGTCATCCTGGTCGTCGAAACAGCCGGCTTACACTGACCGCTCGCCATTCTTTTCTTGAGACGCTCGAAGATTCACGACCGCTTTTCTTCCTCGTCGTCATCGAAGTCGACCATGTCGAAATCGTCGAAGTCGGCTTCGGCGGCTTCGGCGAAGATATCTTCCGTGTCGACCTCGGCCATTGCCACGTCATCGTCGTCGTCGTCGCCAAAACCTTCGACGAGGTCTTCGCCGTCAACTTCGTCCTCCATGTCGAGCTCCTCTCCCTCGGCCGCCGAAAGATCGTCTTCGAACTCAGTATCTTCTTCCTCGTGTTCGCCTGCCTCGTCCTCGTCGAACATTTCGTCCTCGGGGGCGTCGACTGGTGCTTCCATCGCATCGGTTTTTTTGGACTCTTCGTCCACGGCGTCCTTAGCGTCGCGGGCCTTGGGACTGAAAATGAGAATACCGAACGGCAAGACCGTCACGAAGGCGCTGACCGCCAGCATCACTCCCGCCCAAACCTTCAACGGCGTCTCGAGTTTCTCGGTGCGCTCCAGAAACACCATGACCATCAGGTACGACAGAAAACCGGCCGGTACCGCCGCAACCAACGACGTCGCTGCAAGACTCCACTTGCCCACTAGACTGCTCGTTTCAGAAAGTGCGACCGTTGACGAAAATGCCCCGCTGTGCCGACAGAGGGCACGCGCCCTCTTCTTCTATGGTACGAATCCCCGGCGACCGCTTGCAAGATCGTCTCCGGCTTTCTTGCGTTCGAATCGGGACGTGGCCCCGATAGGAAGTCCGAAGTCAAGTCGTACTTCGGGTGAACGTCGCCCCCTCTGGAATTCGGAGGGGCCTTTTCAGGTTTCACGGTCGTTTCCGTTCGTTTTGCCGCACGTCGGGAACCGATGCGTCACGAGTCGATCGAGACGACGCAGAAGTACTACGTCGGGCGGAACGCCGCTACGGTCGCCGATACGGTCTGGGGTGCAGCGTCAATGAGCACTTCAATGAGCACTGAACAGACGGCCGAGAAAGCCGATGATGTCAGTCTTGATCTTGCAGGACGTTGAAAGAGCCGCCGGGGAGATTCGAACTCCCGACCTACGCATTACGAATGCGTCGCTCTACCAGCTGAGCTACAGCGGCTAACGTGTTGTACTGCAATAAGTTGTGTCCTTTGCCTTTTCTTGTCTCAGGCCATTGTCCACCCGAGATCACACCGGCCACAATAGATGACGATAAAGACACCCGCCCGGTGGCCCCGGTCGCGTGTCGGACACCCACTGAACACTTTGCAAGGAGTGGATGCCGTGGCACAGCATTCTAGCAAGTCCAAGCCCCGCCGCAAAGACGAAGCCAAGCCTGAGAAGCCGGAGCGCTGCGGCTGGAAGGTGCTAGCCCGGATTATTCATCAACCGCCAAGACGCCAAGAGGACAAAGATCGTAACGTCAACTGACAAGGGATGTTGTGTAAACTGTCGTTCGCTTCCTGTTCGGAACACACTGTTGACCGCTGAAGAGTGCAACGTCAAATCTCACAAACGCAGCCGCATCCTTGGCGACTTGGCGGTGAATGATCCGGGCTAGGACACGCGCAACGTCTGGACGCCTATTTGAAGCTCAATTCTTCGGCCTGCGGCAGTTCGTCGATGTGGCCGAGACCGAACAGTTGCAGGAACCGCGGCGTGGTGTGGTAGGTGATCTGCTGGCTGCGGTTTTCTCCGCGCTCGATGGCGATCAACTCACGGCGGAGCAATTGTCGGAGCACTCCACTGGCGTTTTCCTTGCCGCACGCCTCGATGGCCGAAACCGAGATCGGCTGTCGATACGCCACCAACGCCAGTACTTCCAGGGCCTCCTGCGAGAGTTTCACCTCTTTGGGGCCCAGTCCGAAAACGCGATTCCGAACCCGCTCGAACTCCGGTCTCAGTGCGAGGCGATATCCTCCTTTGCCGAAGCAGATTTCGTACGGCCGATTTTCGCTGCCGTACTGACGGTTCAACTCCTCGATGGTGGATTCGACAAAATCTTGATCGAAATCACCTCGCAACAGCGAACAGAGCTTCTTAATTGTCAGCGGGACGCCGCCGACAAACAAGGCCGCCTCGATAACCTGTTTGGGCGTCACACGCGGAGAGCCGAAAACCGAACTGTTCACGCCGCTTTCGGCTTTCGGCTTTCCGCTTTCATCAGCCTGCGTGTTCTGCTTGCCAGTCTGCCATTCGACCGCGTTGGCGACATCGAGCGCCTGCTGATAAGCGCGTTCCAGATCGTCCCCCAGCCAGACGACGTCCTCAGTGTTGGCGAAGTCGGCATCTTGAGAGGGATCGTCCGTGTGATCGTTTCCAGCATCGAGCGGATCGCGATGGGCGTCATTCGGCTTGTGCTCTTGAGGATTTTGGGCTTCGATCATCGAGCTGAGTTCCTGCTGTTGGTCCTGCCCTTCGGCTGCGTCGACAGACGGTGGTGCGGAAATATACACTCCCGCCGGCATTCCACTCAAGACCGGTCCGTCACACGTGAAATGACGGGGACAGTCGAGCTAGTCGAGCGAGGCCAAAGGGATCGTCCCGGTTTCGTGGCGGAGCAACCGGGCGACGCCGGTCCCGGCGCTCGCACGACGCGGTCCGTGCCAGCTGGTCTTCGGTCGCCGAGGGGAGCTTTTCCGGAATTGGGCGATCCATCTCTGACAGTCCGGACAGGCTTCAACGTGCTTCCGAATTCTTTCGGCGGTCGCCTGATCGAGCTGACCTGCCAGAAAAGCCTCGGCATGTTGTCGCACGTCGCTGCACGACATCACGGCTTGTCCCCGATCAGTTCCCGTCCTCGACGAGACGAATAGGTACGAGCCGGCGATCACCACCAGAGCCGACGCCCACAGGGCCACGTCCTGTGCGGACCTGACCCGTCGGCGTGACCGCAGGCGAGCAACCAACCCGCGAATCTCACCGGCCTGGCAGGATTCCCATTGGTCTTGATTTGGTTGAGTCGATTCCATGTCTCTCCCATTATCGGCTTTTGGTTCGCGCGAATCTGTGAAACTCCACACAATTCTCCGGTATCGGTTCGAGAAGTCTCACGAGTCGACCTGCGATTGCCCGAAATAGGCGATTTCCCCGGTATTCCTTTCTTGGATCCGTGGCGGCTTGGCGTCAATGCCCGCAGCGAGTTGGTCCACACGGGTCAGCACGATCTGACGGCGTCGGATGGTCAGGTTTCCCTCAGCGCGCAGCTCGCCGAGCAGCACGGTGACGGTCTCGCGCGTGCTGCCGATCACACTTGCCAGCTCCTGGTGCGAGAGCTTGATGCCGATGTGCACCCCCTCGGGCGTATGACGGCCATATTTCTCGGCCAATTCCAGAAGCAGGTGCACCAGCCGCTCGCGGTTCGAGCGAAACAGCAGAGACTTCAGCCGTCGCTCGATCCGCCGGCGCCGCAAGCCCATCAGCTTGGTCACGCCGAGCGAGACCTGCGGATGCTCTTCCATGAGCCGCTGTATCTCGGCTCCCGGCACCAACACGACGGTGGAAGCCTCCATGGTCTCAGCGAACTCTTCGTGCTGGCCCCCCTCGAAAACCGCCAATTCTCCGAACACTTCACCCGGTTCGATCAACGCCAGCAGCGCCTGCTTGCCGTCGCTGGTGATGTGATACAGCTTCACCCGCCCCGAAACCAGCAACAGCATGGAATTGCCGTGATCGGTGGGCAAGTAGATCAGACTGTTCCGTTCGAAGTGCCGCGATCTCGACCGGGACTCGAGCCTGAGAATTTGCTCGTCCGAGAGCTTCTCGAAGAGTCCGCAATTTTTCAGATACCAGAACTTCTTGTTCATTCGGCCCAACCTCGGGCGATCGACCAGCACCTCCACGTGCCCATCGTCACACTCTCCGGACGCCCAGCATAGCTCTTGCAACGTCGACGGACAAGAGGAAGGTCGACGCATCGTGCACGGCCATTTAGTGAACGCAGCGGTCAACGGCAATCAATCAGCCGAACACAAGGAAATACTGCCGTCGGCAATCTGAAAATATGCGACCGGAGTCTCACGAAGCTGCTCATCCTGATGGGCGCCCAGAACGGTCTGCATCAAGTCGGGATGACAAGAAAACAGCAACACCTGCTGCTCTTTCGCGAATTCGATGACGACCCTTACAGCCGCCGCCCGACGGACCGGATCGAATCGAACCAGGATGTCGTCCAGTATGACCGGCAGCGGCTGGGCGTGACGACCGAACTCGCGGGCCAGTCCCAATCGGGTTGCCAGGTAGACCTGGTCCGCCAAACCGCTGCTCCACGCGTCTTCTTCTTTACGTCGCATCGACTCGGTCCCTTCGAGCCCAATACTGTGCTCACCGACGGACGCAATGAGGCGGTAGCGATCACTCACCAGCGTCCGCAAGAAACCATCGGCTTGTTTGATGACGTTCGGTTGCCGCTCCCTCTCGTATCTATCGCGGGCGTCTTCCAGCAAGGAACGACAGACAGACAGCGTGGCCCAGCGGCGGACGGCGTCGGAGAGTTGTTGACGCAAGGATTCTCGCTCCATCAGCAACTTGGCAAGCTGTTCGTCATGAGCCATCTTGATGAGGGCCTCTTTGAGCTTTCCAATTTCCTGGTTTTCGATGGTGGTGGTCTTGTCGATCTCCTCAAGCCCACCCAACAGCTTGATCCTCTCGCTCGTCAGTTGCGCAGCGTCAGTGCTGCCCATTTCATCTACAAACGACTGCAATGCTGCATCTGTCGACGTGCCGGCGTTTGTTTTCAGGGCCAACTCGTTGGTTTCGATTCTCTGCACGGCCGTCCGCCATTGCCGGTTGGCTTCGGCAAGGGCGCGAAACTTCTCCTCGTCCCGGGCTTCAGCTTTCTGCATGAGGGCCCTCAATTCCTCTTGCTGTTTGCTCAAATTCCCGGCAAGCCGTCGGGCTTCGGCCAGAAACCCGTTTCGCCTGATATCGAGCTTCCGTCGTTCTCCGGCGGCCATGCGGGCGTTCTTCAGAGCGCGCAACATCGCATCCACGGCGTCCGCCCCAGGGTCGGAGGACGCCAAGTCAACATCGCACTCGGTAGACAGAGCCCTGATCCGCGATTGCGCGGATGTGACGTATTCGTGAATCGCATCCAGTCGCCGCTGAGTGTTCTTGAAGGTCTGCTCTGCGGTCCGAGCCGCCTCGATCGCTCGCAGAACGACTTCGAATCCGTCGGGACGGGTCGTCTCTTCGAACCGTTGTTTGCCAAGCCAAGTTCTCCATTCCTGGACGACTTGCTGAAGCGTTTGCGCTGCCTTCGCAGTTTCGTGCTGCACCTTTTCGAGCCGTTGCTTGGCGTCGAGGAAATGCTCTTGCTGACGCCGTCGGTAGCGGTACAGAAGCCCCCCCATGACCGCTCCGGCAATCAGCACGCCGACGGCCGTTGGGTAAGATCCTTGAAAAGCCAATGTCGCGGCCAGTGCAGCTGCGATTCCAATGGCGGCAACCAGCAGCCCCCGCGGTAACAATGGTGTGGTCTTGTGATCTTGGATCGCGAGCAGCCGACTCCGGGTCTCCTGCTCATCACGTTCGGCCGCTTGGAGCCGCCGCTGATAGTCCTGTACCATCTGACGGACCTGGACCGACAGATCGACCTGAGCGAGCCGTTCGGACGTCCAATCTTTCCCGAGATCGTTCAGACGTGCTTCGAATGCCTCGCGATCCCGGTTCAAATCGCGTCTACGTTCGGGCAAATCGCGTATGGCACTCGCCAGTTTTTCGCGTTCCCCGGCCAGTTCCTCGATGCACTGCTCGCGTTCGAGCACCGCCTCGTCTACGATGAGACCTTCCAGCTGCATTTCCAATTGTGCTGCTTCGTTCTCGGCCTTTGACTTCTCTTCCTCCAATTCACCGATTTTCTCTATCAACGCTTCGAAGCGCTCGAGTCCGTTGGCAGGAAAACTGCAGGCATAGTCGACTTGTTTCTTGTTCTTTCTCGCAGTATCCAGGGAAATCCAGGGCTCGCGCGCGTTTTCCAGTTGCTCGATTCGCGTAAGACGTATTCGTAGAGCGTCCGTTTTCTTCTTCGCATTGTGTACGTGTTCTTCCAGATCGGCTTTCCTCTGTCGAGTACGCGCGTAATCGGCAGCCTGCTCACGAAGGCTGCGCAGCTCCGCATCGATTCCTTGCAGCCGTTTCTTCAAGACGACGATGATCTGACTCCTGCCGCGCGGTGTCAGCAGGTCGTCGAGTTCTTTGTCGAGCAGTTTGAGCGTCTGCGGCAGCGAAGCGGCTCCGAGTCCCGTCCCCGCCGACAACAGACGCCCCCGCACCTCTTCCTGCGCGAGCACGTCGAGCCCCTGCAAATCGTCCAGGCCAATGGCAAACACGCGCTCGAACGTCTGCCGGTCGATGCCGCCCAGAAGTCGTTTTTGTGGTTCTTCCTGTTCGGTCGCGCCGCCTTCTTCGGTGATCTTTACCCGTTTCCCGGCCCGCTCGACTGTGACGTGTCGGCCGTTGGGCATCACGAACTGCACGCGGCCGCCGTGGGAACCTCCGCGTAAAGGCAGATAGCTATTCCGTCCCCGGCGGGGAAGACCAAACAGAACGGTCCGTATAAATTCCATCAATGTGGTCTTGCCGCTCTCATTCTCGCCGACAAACAGGACCAGACCGTTGGGGATGTCCCGCGCACCCTGGTTGTGAAAGATGCCGAACCCGTCGATGTGGAACCCGTGAAGGTACATGGCCAAGCTCTCTGAAGCGGCAAAGGTGGTCTGTCAACTTTGAACTGATGGGTGCAGTTGAGTGTGGCGGCAGGCTTTCTAGCCTGCCGTGACCAATGGGCAGGCTGGAAAGCCCGCCCCACAACACCCCTCAAATGGAAGTTGACAGACCACCAGCCGCAAACTCGAAACGTCGCTTGCCGCATTATAGAGAACAGAAGCGACAATTTCGTCGCCGTCGCTTTCAGATCGGACGTCGCTGGGGCGGCAATCTTACCGTCCAGATGGCGATCGATTTCATCACTTGGTAATCTAGGGACGATTTCGAAGCCCATTGATCCAAACCAGCGAGGTATCCATGCTTGCCAGCCACGCCATCGCACAGATTCTGAAGATTGAAGGAGTCAAGCAGGTCTTTTGTTTTCCGTACACGCCCATCATCGAGGCCCTGGCGGAAACGGAAATCCGTCCGATCGTGGCTCGGCAGGAACGCGTCGCCGAGAACATGGCCGACGGCTTCTCCCGCACGACCTGTGGCCGTCGGCTCGGCGTGGTGACCGTCCAGCAGAGCGCCGGCGTCGAGAACGCCTTCGCGGGAATCGCCCAGGCGCGGACCGATTCCAGCCCCATTCTGTTCCTGCCCGGTCATCCGGGACGCAAGCTGGTCGGCGTACCGCCGACGTTTGACGCCGTCAAGAACTACGCCGGGACCACCAAATGGGCCGACATGATCCCCTCGGCCGATGCGGTGTCGAATCGTCTGCGACGCGCCTTCACCCTACTGCGAACCGGCCGGCCGGGTCCGGTGATGTTGGAGGTCCCCGTCGACGTCGCCAAACAGGAACTGTCCGAACCGCTCGATTACCAACCGGTTCGCGCGGTCTCCACCGGTGGTGATCCGCAAGCGGTTCGTGACGCCGTCAAACTGTTGCTGGCCGCCCGCCGGCCCATGATCTGGGCCGGCCAGGGCGTCCTCTACGCCGGCGCCTCGGCCGAGCTGACCGCGGTGGCCGAATACCTGGCAGCCCCCGTGATGACCACGCTTTTGGGCAAAAGCGCCTTCAATGAACGGCATCCGCTCGCACTCGGCACCGGTTCGTACTCAGCGACCTCCCTGGTCAGAAACTACCTGGAAGAGTGCGACGCGATCTTGGGCATCGGAACCAGCCTGACCCGGTCGGTCTTCGCCCCGCCCATTCCGCCCGGCAAGCGGATCGTTCACGCCACCGTCGATCCGCGAGACCTCAACAAGGACTACACGGCCGACGTTCCCCTCCTCGGTGACGCCCGCTTGGTGCTCGCGCAGATGCTGGAAGAACTACGATCGCAGCACGGTCCAACCGGCCGGGAAGAACGGCCGCAACTGGAGAAACGCCTGCAGTCGCTGCGTGCCGAGTGGCTCGAGCGCTGGAGCGCCAAACTCACCTCCGACGAGGTCCCCCTGAATCCCTACCGCGTGATGGGAGATTTTATGAACACGGTCGACCCGGCCCAGGCCATCGTGACCCACGACTCCGGCAGCCCCCGCGATCAGTTGGTCCCGCTGTACGAGTCGGTCACTCCGCGGGGCTACATCGGCTGGGGACATTCCACGCAGCTCGGCTTCTCGCTGGGAGCCGCCATGGGTGCGAAGCTGGCTGCACCGGAGAAGCTGGTGGTCAACTTCATGGGCGACGCCGCGTTCGGCATGGTCGGCATGGACGTCGAGACGGCCGTCCGCGAGCAAATCCCCATCTTGACGCTCGTCCTGAACAACGGCGCGATGGGCAACTACGAAAAGTTCATCCCCCAGGCCACCGACCGTTACCGCACCAAGTACCTCACCGGCAACTACGCCGAAGTCGCTCACGGCCTGGGGGCCTACGCCCAACGAATCGACCGGCCGGCTGAAATCATTCCGGCCTTGAAGCGCGCGATCGAAAGGACCCGCGAAGGCCAACCGGCGCTGGTGGAATTCATCACCCGCGAAGAAGCTGACATGGCCGTTCTCTAGATGGTTCATGCCGACGATTCGCCAAATGACCGAGCCCGATACTGCAGCCGGTGTGGCACGCCCAGAGTACAGCGATGGGCGTGGTCTTCGCCTGCGACCGACCGCACTGAATCGTCTCAGTAGTTCCAAGTTGTATTTGCCGCCTCTGAATTCTCCAACAGCGGGCTGACGCCCGCCGCTCGCCTACCTGCTTACGTTGTCAATGTCGTCCTCACCGGATCGGTTGCGTTCTCGTGACCGAATGCAGCAACACGCCCTGTTCGTCGTAGAAGTTGAACCTCGCGGTGGCCGTCTTGCCCTGAGCGCCAGGCTCGATCACGACGTTCAGGAAGCCACCGGACGGTTCCTGCGACGTGTAAGGCTGCTTGATGAGTGCTTCCGGATCGGTGCCGCGTGGGGAGCCCGGCTTGACACCCAGCCGTGAGTTGGCGTCGACCAGTGCGCCGCAGGAAAACTCTTCAAATCCGGACGGGTGGATCGAGTGGTACTGCCAGTGCCGGTCGCCGCAGACGAAGTAGAGTCCTTTCTTCAGGAAGCCGTTCTCCTTGGCCCACTTAAAGAAACTGCCGCCTTCGTGCCGAAAGCCGCCGACATCGGTGTGGTTGTCCTTTTTGCGGATGTCGTCGGGGCCGATCATCGGTGTGGGGGAGATGATGATCTTCAGCGCGGCGTCTGACTCGAGCAGCGTGCGCTTCAACCACTCACGTTGGGTTTTGCCCCAGATCGTTTTGTCAGGTCCGTCTGGAGAGCGGTTTCGGCTGCGGTAATCGCGGTTCTCGGGCAGCCAAATCTGAAGCAGCTTGCCCGCGCGATGTGTGCGATAGGTGACCGCCGAGGCGTCCTTCGGGTCGGTAATCGGCACTTGTTCCTTGAAGATGCGGATGCCCAGCTCGCTCGAGGGCGGCCGATTGCCGGTGTTGTCGCAGTCGTCGTAGCGGAAGTCGTGGTCGTCCTTTTCCCAGTAGGTCGGCACCTGGGCGAACAGGGCGACGTATCTCGGCTGGACGAACTGTTCGTGCCATTTTTTGCGCAGTTGAGCGGCCGTCTTGGCGGCCGTCTCGCGCGGAGAATCGTAATAGACGTTGTCGCCGGTTCCGACGAAGAAGTTGGGGTTGAGCTTCAAAATGCTGGCCAACGCCGGATAGCCAAGCTGCTTGTCGCGACCGGTATACGCACGACGTTTCCCCGGACCTGCGTAATGGAAGTAGTGGTAGTTCATGCCGGTGACCACCACGAAGCTGTGGCGTGCGATCTGCTCGGCAGCGTAATGCGTGCGAAAAGTGCGAATCGGCCCGTGCCGGGTGTGCTGCTGGTCCTCACCGAACTCGATCCGGTAGTAATACCGCGTGACCGGCTTCAGCCCGCTGACGGAGGACTTAACGACGTAGTCATAATCCGCGGCGGCTTTGATCCACTCGGTGTGGGTTGCCTTCTTGAAATCCGCGTTATCGGCAATCTGAAAGCGGGCGAATCCTGTGGCGCCGGGGACGTCGCCGGCGGCGTCCAGCTTGCTCGCCGTCAGCCGCGACTGCAAAATGACGCTCTGGCTGGTCACCTCGCCGGACATTTCGCCCTGCAGATGATCGATCTCGGCAAGCGACGGCCGCGGCCAGGTTGTCTGCAAAAGAACGACACCACCGGCCAACAGGAAGAGCGACGAACGAGCAACGTGCATGGTTGCGACTCCCAATTCAAAGACGGCGTTCATTGTACACGGCAGGTGGTGGAAGTGTAGGATAGACACCTGAAGGAGAAATGATGATGGCAACCAAGCGCATATTTTTCTTGGTTCCGGCAGCCCTCAGAGACAGAGTCCAGCTTTCATGCTCCAGTTCAGCGATTCGATTACGAAGTATCCGGCCCGCGCATCATTTGCGTGGTATCTGACGATGATTGCGTTGGGGGCTGTGCTGCTGACGTTGCCGATCTGCCGGGCCGAGGGGCGCGATCCCATTTCGGCGCTGGATGGCGTTTTCACCGCTACCAGTGCCACGTGTGTCACTGGACTTGTCGTGCGTTCGACCGGGAATGATTTTTCCCTCGTCGGGCAAATCGTGATCCTGCTGCTCATTCAACTGGGCGGGATCGGTATCATGACGGTCACCACGTTCATCACGTTCGGTTGGACCCGCCGGCAAGGATTGCGGCAGCGAGCCGTGCTGACCGAAACATTGGGAACTGACGAAGAAAGTAATCTTGGCTGGGTGCTGCGGAACGTCATCGGTATGACACTTCTCTTCGAAGGCGTTGCCTTTCTGATTCTGACCATCCGCAACCTGTTCGACGAACCTCCACTCCAGGCCCTGTGGCATGCCTTGTTCCATTCGATTTCAGCCTTCTGCAACGCAGGGTTTTCGCTGTTCGACGACAGCCTGATGCGGTATCAAACCGACCCGATCGTGAACTTGACCATTTGCGCTCTGATCATCTGCGGAGGAATCGGGTTTCCGGTGATGCTCGATCTGCGGCGCAACTGGCACGGAGAGTGGTCCGAGCGTTGGCGGCGGCTGCACTTGCATACAAAGCTGATGTTGATCGGTACTGCCGGGCTAATCCTGTGTGGGACGATCAGCTTTCTGATTTTGGAGTGGGATGCAACGCTGGCCGAGATGCCCTTCGGCCGGCGATTTCTCGTCGCATTGTTTCATTCCGTGACGGCTCGGACAGCCGGTTTCAACACGGTCGACGTCGGATTGCTTACCAACGCGACGCTCTTCGTCACCATCCTGCTGATGATGATCGGCGCGGGACCCTGTTCGACGGGCGGCGGGTTCAAAGTTTCGACGTTCATGACGCTAGTCGTTCGCGCGTGGGCGACGCTTCGCGGTTTCGTCCATATCAACGTTTTTAAGCGAACCGTTCCCAGAGAAACAACCGACCGCGCTGTCGTCACGGCGTTTCTGTTTGCCGTGGTCACGGTCATCGGTTTGACGGGATTGCTGGTGTTCGAGCAATCTGCGGCGCCGCATCCGAAGTCACAGGGGTTGTTTCTGGACGCTCTGTTCGAAGTCACGTCGGCTTTGGGAACCGTGGGCCTCAGCACCGGAATGACGACACGCCTGACCAATCCCGGCCGAATCATTATCATCGTGTTGATGTTTGTCGGCCGGCTTGGACCGATTTCAGTCGTTGTGGCTTGGTCTCGCGGCAAGCAGCGACAGCCGGTCGAAATGCCGACCGAGGAACCGTTGATCGGTTAGAAAGTACACAGCAATGGCTGACAAGAAGCATTTCATCGTAATCGGATTAGGCGAGTTCGGCAGCACCTTGGCAAGGCGACTCAGTGAAAACCGATGCCGCGTGACGGGACTCGACCGGGACAAGGACCGAGTCGAGGCCGAGAAGAGCCGCTTGTACGAAGCGGTCATCGCCGACGCGACCGACCGGTCCTCATTGGAGCAACTTTCGCTGGCTGACGCCGATGCCGTCTTTATCAGTCTGGGGGGGACGATCATCCCCTCGCTCTTGGCCGCATTGCACGCGAAGGAACTCGGCGCCCGGCGGCTGATCGTCAAAGGGTTGGACCAGGAACACGGCCGACTTCTTCAGCATCTCGGCGTTGAACGTGTCGTCTTCCCGGGAATCGAAGCCGCCGTCGAATTGGCAGACCGCATGACCTGGCCCAACGTGCTGGACTTTGTCCCCATCGACCCGGAATACAGCTTCGTCGAAATCACGGTGCCCGATTCCTGGCACGGTAAGACGCTGGCCGACATCAATCTGCGGCGCAAGTACGGCACCTGGGTGGTCGGCGTCAAAGACGCGCTGACCGCGACGCTCGACATGTTCCCGGACGGCGACTTCCAGTTAAGCGACGACCAACTTCTGCTCGTCGTCGGGAAACAGGACGAGCTGAACCGGTTGCGGGAGCAGAAGTAACCGGCTCAGTCTCTCTTCTCGAAGAGCACGACCGGTCTGATGATGCCGCCCAGGAAGAGTT
>CAZGYE010000171.1:0-12660 GCA_964530165.1 uncultured Planctomycetaceae bacterium | reverse complement strand
CGGCGGGGTGGCGGGGCCTAAGAGAGCGAAGCGAACGTGGCCCCGGAGCATGCACGCTGTGGACCCGTTGCCCAGATCAACGCTTCCTGCCAGCATGCAAGCACGGGGCCACGCTCCCGCTGGTCGCTCAGGCCCCGCCACCCGTCGTGGCTTGCATGGGTATCAGTCGCACCGGTGCCAGTTGCACTGGGCCCAGCAGTCCGGAGGGCAGAGATTGCCACTGGCGCGGCGGACGGCGGGTCATGAACGGGAACGAGTTGTGATACTCGTGCCATAACTTGCCGCTGCGATCCAAGCCGATCATGCGGTTGGCCATCGAGTTGGTGACCTCCACCTCGAGCTGATTCGCACCATCTCGCAGGGCCGCACCCAACCGGACGCGGAACGGCCGGGCAAAGAGGGTGCCGAGCGGCTTGCCGTTGAGCGTCACCCGGGCGCTGTCGCGCACGGTTCCCAGGTCAAGCAGCCATTCGTCCGCTTGGTCGGTGGGTTCCGTGAAGGTGATGCGGTAGCGGGCGGTCCCCGAAAACGTTTTCGCGCTCGAATCGCCCAGTTCGGTCCACGATGCCAACTTCTGGGTCTGGAACTTCCCCGGAAGCTGGGGACCGCCTTCCACGAAGGTCACCTTCCACGTGCCGGTGATGCTCCGCGGCTCGCCGAACGGTTGCAGATAGGTCCAGCTTGGCGCGTCCAACTTGTTCGTCAGCGCGCGGAGCACCAACGATTCGCCCGGATCGAGCTGCAGATAGACTTCGGCCATTGCTGGGGCTTTGCCATGTCGCAGCGAGGCCAGTCCACGCCGTTGCCGCAGCGGGTCGAAGATCACGGCAGACCGGGCGGGAACGGCCAGCGGGACCCAACCGTCGAGCCGTTTCTTGCCGGGATTGGCGAAGAAATAGGTCCACCCCGTGTCTGTCGCCCGGCGAATGAACTCGATGCCCTCATCGACAACCACTTCGCGTCGGACATCGGCCTGCTGAAGTAGCGTTTGCAGATCGTCGCCGATCAATAGACGGCCTTTTCCCAGCTTTCCCCCCTCTCCGATGGCGGCCAGCGTTTGCCGGAATCGTTTGCGTCGCCGCTGGAGATCGCTCAGGCCCGGCACGTCCTGCGGAAGACCGCCCACAACGATGACTGTGGCGCCGTCGCGAGCCAATTGGGCAATTCGTGCCAGGGTCTCGGGCGGCATCAACGTGCAGCCGGCCACCACCAGCGCACGATACGCACTGCCGGACGCCTTCAGCACGTTGCCGGCGACCGAAACCTTTTCGTCCAACTGCCGGTCGGAAACGAAATCGAGCCCGTATCCGCGATCCCACATCACCTGTGAGGCCAGGTTGAACGCAGCGAGGTTCTGCTGCAGCCACACCCCAGAGTTGTGGACCTGCATGTGCTGGAGCATGTGCGTGCTTCCCCGTTCCTGCGACCAGAGATCGTAGATGGGCAGATAGACCAGCACGTCGTTGTCCGCCCGGCCCGCTTGCAGAAACGATTGGCAGCGGGCAATGTACGCGTTCAGCTCGGGCAGGTTCCGCCAGAAACTGTTGGAGGGGGCGAAGTTCGTGGAGGCGTAGTACAGCCACCCGGGCCAGCCGGCCTCTCGTGGCGAGTAAGCCATCCCGTGATAGATCACGTGATTCACACCGAGCGTAAACAACAGGTCCACCTGCGCCTTGACTTGCGCCAGCGTCGCCTGGAATCGCTCACTCAGCCAGGTGCACGATTCGCAGCCGACCAGCCGCCTGCCCGAGACATGGGCGGCCGACGAGGCCATCTTGTTAGCCAAAAGATCGGGCGCTCCGCCGTAGGTCTCCGGGAGACCCGGCGGCAGGTCCAACCCGCTGAGCTGGATCCAGCCGGTGCCGTACGCTTCGGTTTCGGGAATGTCGGCGGCGGCGTAGAGATCGAGAATGTTGCCCGGTGAGCCGTGAGCCTGGTTGCGGGTGACGGCCCCTTTCGCGTGCGCCCACTTCACCCAAGGCATGATGAAGTTTTCGAGCATCATGTCGGCGACCGTCTCGCGGTAGTCACAGCGCACCCGCGTGGCCGTATCCGCAGGTCCCCCGCCGAACAAAGCCGGCAGGTGAGCCTGCAGCTCGTAGCCCCGGCGTGCTTTGAATTCAGAAAACAAATCGTCGGCCCAGTTTCCGCGATACTCATAAGAATCGTGATAGAAGGCCCGCGGCGGGCCGCCCCGATAACCGGTCAGCGCCTTGTCGAAGGGTGCCAGATAGTTTTTCAGGGACCGGCGAGAAAATGGGTTGACGCAGTATCCGGCTCCGCCCGGAGCCGCGCGCTTGACCTTCCGCCCCTCCTTGGCCGACTGCGAAATCGCATAAAGCGTCCACGTGCCCGGCGGAGCGGTCCAGTTCAACTGACCGTCGGCAGTGACTTTGTCCGTGAGACGAACGACCCGGCCGTCGCTCGAATAGGCCATGAGCGCTTGCAGCGTGTCTTTGCGGAACTCCTCGTTAAGGCGTTTGCCACCGACGAGGGTGAAGTTCTGCAGGACGACGTATGCGTTCGCATCCTTGGCGGTGACGTGCGGACCGCCGAACGGCCAACCGGTGCCGGTCGTCATGTCGACTCCCATACCGACGCGTTTGGCCTCGGCGACACAGTGCGCGAGCATTTCCATCCATGGGGGACTGAGGTAGTCGATGTATTGCTCCTCATATCCCTTCGCGCCGTAGATGGGCACAATATGTACGCCACCCATTCCAGCCTGGCGATACACGTCGAAATGGCGGGTCAACTCCGTCTTGTTCACAGCACTTCCCAACCACCACCAGTAGGTCCACGGCCGTGCTTGTTTTGTCACGTTCGGCCAATCGGCTTCCGACGGAAAGCGGAGGGGGTTTGCGGCTGGAAGGTTCTGTGCAAGAACCGAGAAGGATGCCAGGGCAACCAAGAAGAGAATCCCGCTTCGCCTGCCGGCGTTCGCGGTCCTCGTCGAATGAGCGTTGACTGTTTCCATCGTTTCGTTTGCGTCGGGAGCATGTTTCCGGAACTTCGACGGCGGGATCAAATTCGAGAGTCGATGGTATCTGCAGTGTTCGCGTGAATCAATCGCCGTGGAAACCAGTGCCTTTGATTTGCTCTGTCGTGATGGGGCGGGCTAGAATCAGCGAACGACCGCGCAAATGATTTTCTGCCGGCGTTGCGAGTGCTCGGACAACGCGAGCTTCACTCCAGAGGAGACGAACAGATGACGAGATGGCTTGGTGGAAAGCGTCCGGCGCGGCTTGTGACATTCTGGAGCGGTCACGGATGGGCGATTCTCGTGCTGTTTCTGCCGTCGTTAGCGGAGGCCCAACCTGTCGCCGATCAAAACACCTTGCTGCTGATCCAGTTCGACAGATCGGTCAACGCCGATTTCTCACACGGCGTTCCGGCAGCCGAGTCGACGGCTCGTTTGGTCGACGGTCGGTTTGGCGCCGGCGTCGACATGGGCTCCGACGATCGTATCGCTTTTGTAGGAAACGACGGAAACTTCAACCCGGCCGCGGGGACGATCGAGTTCTGGATCAAGCCGCACTGGCCCGGCAACGACACGAAGAAGCACTCCGTGTTCACCTGCCGGTTCGGCAAACAAGGTTACATCAACATCAACACGATCGGCCGGGGCGGGCTGGGCGTCGCACTCTCCAGCGGCGAAGGCGAAGCCTGGTGTTGGCGGCGCGCCGACGCGAAGATCGATTCCTGGAAGCCGGAGCAGTGGCACTACGTCGCCTGCGCCTGGGGTAACGGCCAACTGCATGTGTACGTCGACGGTCAGGAAGGCGGCCGGCGAGTCACCGACGCCCGCATGCCGACGGAAGCTCCCGAGACGCTCAACATCCTGGGCGCGGAGGCCGTGCTCGATGCGCTGCGCCTTTCACGCCGAATGTTCACCGTTGAAGATGCGCGGCATTCGATGCAGCTCGCGCTCGGCCCGCAGCCTTACCGTCATCTGGAAGAACTGACCTGCAAACCCGCCGGCGCTTTCTCGGCCGGCGCTCGCAAGCTGCTGGGGAACGTGCACGTTCCGTTTGTCTTGGGCGGGTCGCGGTACCGACGCGGATCCACTTGCCGACCGGGGGCCAAATTCACGTTCGCTTTGGGCGGCGACTATGAGACGTTTCGGGCCGAAGTGGGAATGGACGCTTTCTCTCCAGTCGGCGATTCCTGCGCCTTCGAAGTGTGGGGCGACAAAAAGAAGCTGTTTGATTCCGGGCCACGCTCCGCCGAGCAGGCAGCGCTTCCCATTCGCGTGTCGGTCGCCGGTGTGAAAGAACTCACTCTGGCCACCCGCGCGGAGGGGAAGGTTCACCCGACGACCTATTGTGTTTGGGCCAACGCGGTGTTGGCGCGCCGGGGTGCAGAAGTTGTTGTATCGTCGCCACGGCCACTGAAGCCGGCGGAATTGGACATGTATCGTCGACAACTGACCGCCGACGCGTACACGTTCCAACCAAAAGTGAAGGCGGATTTCTTTACGGCCGGCAAATACTGGGAAGACGACCTCGATCCCAACCAGCCGCCGGCGCCGGAGCGAATCGGTCAAACGCTCTCAAGCTTCGGCACACCCGGGGAGTACGAGCCGCTCAATTTCGTCCTCTACGCAGTCGATGACCTCACGAACGTCTCCGTCAAGGTGAGCGACCTGCGCTGCGGCGAAGCGACACTGCCGGGCAATCAGATTGACGTGCGAATCGTTCTGCGCGGGCTGATGCGGAATTTGTACACGCGTCCGCCGGAGCAATCGACGGTCGTCTCCCGCTTCCTCCTGCCGAACCAGCCCGTGGACGTTCCCGCCGGCACGATGCGGGAATACCACGTGATCGTACATGTGCCGGAAAAAGCAACGCCGGGCAAATACACGGGGCACGTGCGCATTGCCCCTGCCGAGAGGCCGGCGGTCGAACTGCCCGTCGAGTTCGAAGTTCTGCCGTTTCGGTTCCGGCCTCTGACGCGCAAAGCGTACGGCATTTACTACCGGTTTCCTGCCGACGAGGCGGAGTGGCCCCGCGCCGAGATCGAATTGGCCGACATCCGCGCCCATGGAGGCACAACGCTGAAGTCGTCATTGGGCGTGCAGTACGAATTGGCCGGTGGCCGGATCAGACCGTCGTTCGACCGCCTCGTACACGGCGTGGAACTGTTGGGCAAGCATGGTTTTCACGGCCCATTGCCGATCAGCACCGGCTGCGAACACGTCGCACGACTCCTCAAGTATGATCCGGTCGTCGACCACGCCGACAAACAAGCTCGCGAACGATTCTTGAGCACGGTCAAACTGGCCATGGAAGAACTCGCCGAATTGTCTAAAAAGTATCCGCAGTTTGAGCTGCTGCCGACGCATATGGACGAAGTTTTCGGCCGCGAGCGGCTGGAGCGGTATATCCGCTTCACCGAGGCCGTGCGGCAAGTTCCTTCGCTGCGCGTGTTCATCACCTTGCACAACACGCCTCGCGCGGGGGTCGAGGAAGCGATGCGACAGTGTGATCCGTTCGTCGACGTGCGCTGCTACAACGGACATGCCATGGACGAGTGGATCAAAGCGGGCCATTCTTTCGAGGAGCTTCGCCGGGACCTCGAGCGCTCCGGCGACGAGGCATGGACCTATTACAACATCCGCGGCTCGTTCTTCACGGCGGAGTGGACGCGGCTGGTCAATGGCTTTTACATGTGGATCAGCCCGCTGCGGGTCCACGTACCGTGGATGTACTATTCGTACCAGGGCAACCCGCTGGACGACACCGACGGCTCTCGGCTGCACGGGCACGATTTCGCCTATGCGGTGCCCGATCCGGCTGATTCGAACCGCCTGATCCCCACCCGCCACTGGGAAGCCTACCGCGAGGGCGTCGACGACATGCGCTACCTGTGCACGCTCGAGGACCTCATCGCCGAACATGCGGGAAGTCGCGAGGCAAAGTCGGCCCAGAAATGGCTCGACGAGCTGCATTCTGCGCTCACGCCCAAGCCGGCACAGCTCGAAACGATCGAAAAGGAAAGCCCCATTCTGATCGTCCTCTCAGAAAAATATGACGGAGCCGACTATCGGCGTTTCCGCCGTCAGGCGGCCCAGCACATCGAGCGACTCGTGTCGCTGGGGAAATGAGGACTCTGCCATGCGTTTTGGTATTGACTACTGACAGCCTGACGGCCCCACCGATCAGCGGTCAGCGGTCAGCACTCAGCCGGACGCTTCGCCGGTCTGTGCCGTTTGTCACAACAGTTTGGTTCATCCCTATCGGAGAACCGGCACGCTCCCGTCTCATCCACTTTCCACATCGCGTTTTTCATTTGGACGACCCAAGAGTGAATGCCTGCCACACGGAGCGGCAGTGGCTGTCGCCCGTTGCTTGCTCTGTACTGATTGCTGAGAGCTGATCGCTGAGAGCTGAGGGCTGATCGCTGATTGCTGAGGGCTTCCGATCGCTTCACATTGGCGCGATGCGGCGGCTGCCGACGTCGGTGGTGGTGAGTATTGTGGCGTCGAAGCTGGCTTGGATGAGATCGTTTTTCAGCGGCTGGTGGTCGGGGTCGTCCCAGAGGTTGTTGAACTCCCAGGGGTCCTCTTCGAGGTCGTACAATTCGCCGGTGTGCTGGTCGTGGTAGACGGAGAGCTTATAGCGGCGGTTGCGGTACATGGTCGCAAACGACGGGCCGGTCTCCGGCTCGGGGAAGGCGAGCCGGCGGAAGGGCGTCGGGAACGGATGACTCTCCACGGATTTGGCTGCATCTTCCGGCCGCGGCACGGCTCCGTCAAACGGTCCGGCTGCTCTGCTCGTTCTGGCGTCGCGGGGACGTTCGAGAAACGACTCGTCCAGCGCGTCGAAGTATTCGCTGCGGACGAAGTCGCGGTGGTGGTCGGGGGAAGCCTCGCCGCGCATGATGGGCAACAGGCTCTTGCCTTGCATGTGCGGCGGTTGTTCGACGCCGGTCAGATCGAGCAGCGTGGACGACATGTCGAGCAGCTCCACCAGCGCGTCGCTTTTCAGGTCGGAACGAATCTGACCGGGCCAGCCAAAGATGAGTGGGACGCGGACCAGGCCTTCATAGAATCGGCAGCCCTTGTAGAGCAAGCCGTGATCGCCCAGGCATTCGCCGTGATCACTGGTGAAGACGACGACCGTATTCCCGCGCTGGCCAGTCTGGTCGAGGCAGTCGAGGGTGCGGGCCAGTTGATCGTCGATTTGGGCGATCATGGCGTAGTAGAGTGCCTGGACCCGTTTGCCGTCGAATTCGCTTGGCCGCCGGGCGAGCGTCTGAAAGGCAACTCCGCTGAGCTTCTCCTGCTGCTGGATGTCGCTGTCGCGGAAGTAGGGGCCGGGCATCTTTTCCGGGTCGAACCGATCGGCATACGCCCTTGGGGGGATGAAAGGCGGGTGCGGATCGTAAATGTTGATTGTCAAGAACCACGGCTGATTGCGTCCTTGCGTGATGAATTCGACGGCGCGCTCGGAGGCCCAGGTCGTCTGGTGCAGTTCGGGCGGCAGATGGTGTTCGTGGTGACGCAGGGCGTCGAGATCGCCGCCGCGACTGCGGACCCAGTCGGCGTAGTCGTGTCCGTGTTCCCAGTCGTCGCGCGGGGCGTGGCTGAACTTCCAGTAGCGATAGCCGTCGTCGAGACGCGGCTCGGTGCGGTGTCCGGAGCTTTGCAGGTGAAACTTGCCGATGAGGCCGCAATCGTAGCCGGCCTCGGCGATCAGCTTCGAAATCAGCGGGGGATGGCCGGCAAAACATTCGTTCCCGTTGCGACAATTGTGGACCCGGCTGGGGTACATGCCGGTCATGAAGCTGGCCCGGCTGGGCGTGCAGATGGGGCTTTGACAATAAGCGTGCGTGAAGCTAACGCCGTCGGCAACCAGCGCATCGACCGTGGGCGTCTCGACGTATGGATTGCCAAGGGCACGAATCGTGTCAAAACGCTGCTGATCGGTGCAGTACCAGAGAATGTTGGGACGCATGGGCCTCACCACGGTGTTTCCATCATGTCGACCACCTGCTGAGCCAAGCGGTCGATGGCGATCTGTGTGGCGGTGGCCAGCGATTGACCGATTTCAGGGGCGAACTCGGCCTGAGAGAGAAGATGTACCATTTCGGGGGAGATGGCAATTTGCCGCTGTGCCAGGATCTCTCCGCTGCGGATGTCCTCCCAAGTCACCTCGACGGCCAACGAGAGTTGTAGTTCTCGCGGGTCGTCGAAGGCCGATTCGCCGAGGACGTCTTTGTGGACGTCGACAATATGCCCTTTCAGCCGCGTGTCTGCGTAGGGACCTTTCACGATCTTAAACGGTGTGCGCTGCTGAATTTCCTTCTGCACCGCCTCGGTCAGTTGGTACTCGATGCCGCGGCGAAACGCATCGGACGTGAACGTGGGAACGTGCACCGTGCGGACTTCTGCCTGGTAGGGCGCGCCGATCATGTAGCCACAGCCGCTTGTCAGCAGAAACAAAGGGGCAAAGGCACAAAGGGACAAAGGGGCAAAGGAGCAAAGGGACCCTCGATCCATTGATGATGATCGCCGCGCCTTGCGAGTTGATTTGGCTGTTCTTGCCCCGGCTACCATTTCCTTTGTGCCTCTGTCCCTCTGCCCCTTTGTCCCTCTGCCCCTTTGTGCCTTTGTCCCTTTGTGTCTTCCGCCTTCACTAGAGACTGTCTCGGCCGGGTGTGTTGCTGTCGTTGCGGGCCGGTTCAGCCGGCGGCAACGGTTCGAATTCCGGAGGCCAACTGTGGTCCCGGCCCGGTCTTTTCGTCGGATCTCCAGTTCTCAACTCGGCCAGCAATTGACGGGCGCGCTCGGCATAGCTGGTCTCGGGGAAGTTCTTGATGACTTCTTGACAGTAAATGGCCGTTCCGCGCCTGTTTTTCCGTTTCATGTAGTACTGGGCTTGTTCCCAGTCTCGTTGGGCGCGGGCTTCATCGATCTCTTTCATCTCTCGGCGCAGCCGCTCACGGTCGACATGATCCGGGAAGAGACGTAATGCGCTCTCCTTCAGTTGTCGGGCCTCCTCGAGATTCTTGCCGTCGTACAAGGCCCCCTGGTACGACATCAGCTTCACATGCGAACCCAAGACAAACGCGCCCTCCAGGTGTGGGCTTTTGGGATACTCCTCGCGAAGGATTGAGAAAAAGCGATCGGCCTCCTTGTAGTCTCCCTTCCGCAGAAAATGGCTGGCGGTGAGCATCAGCGCATCGTCGGCCAGCGGTCCGGTGGGGTCGTTCAGCCAGATCGTTTTCAGGGCCCGCAGGGCTTGGCCCGTGGTGTCGAACACAGGCCGGGTGCGGTCGAAGAAGTTCGGCAAGATCGGAACCGCTAGCGACGGGTCCCACGATTTCTTCTCCTTGCTCTCCGGCGGAGGCGTCGATTGGGGATCGTCGAAGTTGACCTGCTGCACATCTCTGGAGCGAACAAAGCCCGGAAAGCCGAGCCAAGTCCGTGCGATCGCAAACAGCCGCCGGGTCACGCGGCCCATGTAACGCGTCGAAGGGTACTTCTTCAACAGTTTGTCGAAACTGTCCTGAGCCGCGGAGTAGCGATTCTGCTGGAATTGGGTCTCACCAAGCAGGAACAGGGCGTCCTCTTGCACGCGGCTGTCCTTGTACTTTTTGACGACTTTCTTGAGCGCTTTTTCAGCCTGCTTGTATTCGCCCGCTTTGTGGAGCTTCTCGGCCTGCTCGAACTCAGCCATCCCTTCGGTCGGTTTGAATGTGCCTGTCTTTTTCTGATGGTCTCGGACGGCAAATCGCGTCAGTCGTTCCAGCGGCCCCTGAATGTTGTCGGTGTTGGTCATCTCTTCGAGGGTGTCGGACGATTTGGGTTTCAATGCTGAGACATCCAGCGGCGTCTTGCAGCCAGACATGCCCAAACAGACGCCGCAAATCAGCACCAGCGGCAGCAATGCCGTCCTGGGGGCTGTTCGTTGAAGGTGATGGTGTGGGCGGCTTGTCGTCATCCGTGACGTTTCTTGAGATCGTCAATTATCGATCGGACAGGTATCGCAGCGTTTTGGGCCGTCGACCCAGCGCGTGGCTGATGGCGGCTGTGGTGACATGTCGCATTTCGTGGAACTGCTCGGCCGAGACGGCCAGGTTTTTCGAGGCGCTATCGGATTTGGCAGCCAGTCGTCGCAGAATGGTCACTGTTCCGGCGGGGATGCGATGGTGTTGGTACTCCTGTTTCTGACATTTCGGGCAAATCAGACCACCCTGCGACACCCAAAAGCCGAACGGTCCCCCTTGTGACGTCTCTTGGCCGCAAACCACGCAGAGGTCGAAAGCCGGCAACTGGCCGATCTCTCGCAAAACCACCAATTCGAATCGCAGAAGGGCCAGTTTCGGGTCCTCATCGGCCGCCAATCGGCTGAGTGTCTGAACGGCTTCGTCATACAAGACCAGGTGGGGGTCATAGTCTTCCGTCAACGAGGAGAGTAACTCGGCGAGGTAATAGCCGCCGTAGAAACGGTTCAAATTTCGGCCTTGCGGCCTAAATCGTGATATGAGTTGAGCTTCCGTCAAGATATCCAAGCTGGATGATGACTTGCGGATGAAGACTATCCGACAGACGGCCAGCAGGTCAAGAGCAGCCTCGAACGGTCCTTTGAGACGCCGGGCCCCTTTGGCCACGGCTGAGACCTTGCCCCAATCTCGCGAGAAGAGCGTGACAACCCGGCTGGATTCGCTGAAATCAGCCAAGCGAATCACAACGGCTTCGGTCTTTTCGCTGGACATGGCAATTGTCGATGGACGGTTTGACGGGACGGGCCTGAATTTGCCCAATCGCCAGTCGAATGATCAATCGTCAATCATCAATTGTCAATCCAAACCCTCAGAATACGTCGAGGATGAAATGGTGTCCCGAGTGATACGGCTTCTTGGTGGGATAGAAGTTGTACCAGCTCTTGTTGTAGACGGGAATTCGCATCTGTGGCGGATATCGGTAGTACAAGTGATCGTAGCTTTGTTGCGGCCGTTGGAAGTTGTGGGGATAGTACACGTAGGGATAGTAGTAAAACCGGTTCCAGTCGGTCGGTTGCCCTCTGCCGGCCGCCTTGGATTCCGCAGGGGCAAAGTGAAGTGTTGCCGTCAGGACGACGGCGACGATGAACGCTGTGGCGCACATGCGGGTGGTCATGCGGGGGTAACTCCTTTCTCGCTTGAGAGTTGAGAATCTAGAGTCCAACAGCAATTTTCTTCACTCTCCACTCGAGATTCCCACGCTATACATCGGCCCGAATCCGGGTCGCACAACAGGAAAGTTCAATTCAACCGGCAAAACCCCCACGATCGGCAAAAAATGCTCCGATGAGGTCTTGACCGATTCGTGCAGTTTCCGCTATTCAACCCACTCATCTCCACTCTGCACAACAAGAACCCGGCTCCTAGCGACGTTGTCCGCTTCCACAGAACACTCAGGTTCCACGAACAGGGCCTGAAGGAGGGATCGACCTTGGCAAAAGTGATCGGACTTTGTGCCTGTACGACTCTGGTTGCCACTTCCTTGTGGTTTGCCAACGCAGGCGAACGAACCACGCCGACAACCCCCGTCTGGAGAAGCAAGCCTCGCGGCAAGACGCCGGATGTCCATGAGACCGGCGCAGGCATGTTCGCGCTGCCGTTTCCGGATATCGGTGGGTCACGTCGGGCCACGCGTGACGATTACCGCAGTCGCATCGACGATCTCATGCGACGGGCCAGGGACGCTTTTCGCAAAGGCGATCGGTCCGAGGCCTTGCGGGTGGCGTCGTGGGCCGCCCGGTTGACCCGTGAGCTAAACGTCCAGTTCAGCCCGCGCGAAGAGACTCCGGCCGATTTCATCGCCCGCGTCAATGCCCGGGGCAATGCCGGCCCAACATACACGGCGAAACAACAGTTCGCGCGTCGGCTGTTGCAGGCGGCGCGCGAGGACATCCAGCGCGGCGACTACGAGGCAGCCAGACAGAAAGCCATGCAGGTCGGGCAAATGGGCGTCGCTGACGGCTCGTTCGACGACCAAACGATACACGAGTTGGACGAGATTGCACGCCTGGTAAGGACACATCGGCAACGTCGTGGACCGGGAACGAATCCGTTCCGACAGTTGGACAGCGACCGCAGCGGCCGATCGGCGGCAGACCCGAGAGCGATTCCCGCCTCGCAGCGACCTGCGGGCGGCTTTCGTCTGCCGATCATCCAATCTGCCGCGAAAAGTGAGGCCATCGAGCTGCTGCGGCAGGCACGTGCCGACTTGGACGCCGGCCGGTACGTGGCCGCTCACGACAAAGCGATCCAGGCCAAGAAACTGGACGTCACCTATGAATTGTTCGAGACGCGTCCTGAGCACATTTTGGCGGAAATCGAACGACGAGCCGGTGCATTCACGCCGGGGCGGACTTCCCCAGCAGCCGGCGCGGGCGTTCCTCGCTTCGCAGACGTCGATACAGTCAAACAGACGTCCGCTGATGCGCGCAACCCGCGCTCGTCCGTCGTCCCCAGGGCTCGGGAATTGCTTTGGCAAGCACGCATCGATCTCAAAGCGGGACGGTTCGAAGCAGCCCGGCAAAAGGCGACCGAAGCCCACAAACTGAACGTGACTTATGGTTTGTTCGATGATCGGCCCGAACTGGTTATGGAGGACATCGAACGGGCCAGCGCCAATCGCAGGCTCATCCAGTCACTCGGACGGACCGG
>CAZGYE010000170.1:0-12682 GCA_964530165.1 uncultured Planctomycetaceae bacterium | reverse complement strand
AAGGGGACGCAGCTCTTTTCGTGCTCCTCATTCATGGTTGCTTCTTTCGAGGACGACCGCGTGGCCGTTCTGGGCAGCGCCAGGCGAGTCGGGCTCGACAAGCTGCTCTCGTCGCGGCCGTGCCGGGAACAGAGCTTCCTGTTAATATGCAAACACGGGGCCACGCTCCCGTTGGTCGCTCAGGCCCCGCCACCCGCCGTGGTTCAATGAAATGTTGCACTTGGGTCCGGCTACGCCGGGCTAAGTTGACAAAGGGCAATCCCATCCAACTTCTGGAATGTGACTGGTGCGTAGATTACAATGCGGTTGCGATTCTTGGTTCATTTCCAAGCAGTAGAAACGATTCCCAAACAGGAGCAAGCCATGAGAGACAAGCCAGCGATCGGTCGCCGTGTGTTTCTGGAAAAGATGGGAGCAGGCACATTGGGGGCTGTTTCGGCGGCAGGCATTGCCGAACGCGTGTTGGCAGCCTCCGAGGAGAAGAAGGAGTGGAAACAGACGTCCGACCGCAAGGTCCGCATCGGCGTGGTCGGCGGTGGATTTGGAGCGGGGTTTCAGTGGCACCAGCATCCGAACTGCATCGTCGAGGCGGTCAGCGATTTGCAGACCGCTCGGCGGGATCACCTGATGAAAGTCTATCGCTGCGAGAAGTCCTACGAATCGTTGGAGAAGCTGATCCTCGACCCCAAAATCGAGGCCGTGGCCGTGTTCACCGACGCCCCCAGCCATGGTCGTCATTGTGTCGACGTGATGAATCACGACAAGCACTGCGTCTCGGCGGTGCCCGCCGCGTTTACACTCGAGGACATCCAGAAGCTCAAGGAGACCAAGGAGAAAACCGGCCTGAAGTACATGATGGCCGAATCGAGCAGCTATCATGCCGACCTGTACAACATGAAACTCATCTATGAGCATGGAGGGTTCGGCAAAATCATCTACTCCGAGGGCGAGTACTACCACTACAACGTGAATACCGCCTGGGGCTACAAGCAATGGCGAAATGCCTTGCCGCCGATGTTCTATCCCACACATTCGACGGCCTATTACATCGGCGTGACCCGGGGCCGTTACATCGCCGTTTCCTGCCTCGGCTTTCGGGGCAAGGCGGAACGGTACTCCAACAACTCCTACAGCAACCCCTTCTCCGACGAGACGGCCCTCTTCACGACTAGCGAAGGCGGGATGTCACGGATAAACGTTGCCTGGGGCATCCAGGGCGCCCACGGTGAGAGGGGACGCGTGTTCGGCGAGTTGGGCTCCATGTCCGGGTCCACGTTCCAGGCAGGCAAAGGGATCGAGGCCGCCTACGAGGGAATCGGGGATCGAAAAGTGACCCAGTTTGCAGACCACCGCCCGCCCCTTCCGCCGCCCGTGTCTGCCGGCGGACATGGCGGATCGTCCGGGCAGATCACCAACGAGTTCCTCATGGCCGTTATCGAGAATCGTGAACCGCTGGTCGATATCTACGAAGCCATCGCCATGACCGCCCCCGGAATCGTGGCCCACCAATCGGCCTTCAAGGGCGGCGAACAACTGAAGATCCCCAGCTTCGATCAGACTTGATTGCTCAGCAGTCAATGTGCAGCAGAGTTTCGATCACTGCCTCCCGCGTGACGCCGTTGTTGGGCGCCATGCGGAGATTCAGCTCCAGCGCCCGCGGACGGCCCAGTGCCGCCATCATGGCGATCATCACCAGGCTCTTTGTACGGCAATCCAAACCGGGCCGGCTCCAGACTTTGCCCGAGAGAAATCTGGTCACGTAGTCCGTTGCACCTCCCTTGAGTCGTGAAGGGTCGAGAGTCGAGAGTCGAGAGTGTAGAATTAACAGGGGTGGGAATTCCACTCCAAATTCTGGACGGCCCACTCTAGACTCTTCACTCAGGAATTGGAAATGACATTGTTCGGTCGAAAGAAACGGCTCGTTGATTACGCTAGCTGTGCCGGGTGAGCGGGCAAATTGCCCCAGCAGGGGACCGCGCAGGTCGTGCGCGGCTTGCCAAAGTTCGATGACCCGAACCTCATCGTCGGCGCCGAAGGTTTCAGCGACGCGGCAGTGTACCGGCTGCGCGACGATTTGCTGATCGTGCAGTCGCTCGACTTCTTCCCGCCGCTGGTCGACGATCCGTTTCTGTACGGACAAATCGCCGCGACCAACTCTCTGAGCGACGTTTACGCTATGGGAGCTCGTCCGGTCACCGCGCTGAACATCGTCGGTTTTCCCGATGACAAGCTGGAACTGGAGATTCTCGGTGAGATTCTGCGGGGCGGCGCCGATCGCGTGAAGCTGGCCGGCGCTGTAATCGGCGGCGGTCACACCGTTCGCGACACCGAGATCAAGTATGGTTTGTCGGTCACGGGCGTCGTCGAGCCGGAGCGATTGTTGGAGAACAGCAACTCGCGGCCTGGTGACGCGCTGGTGCTGACCAAGGCGCTGGGGACCGGGTTCATCACGACCGCATTCAAGGCGGGCCGCTGTCCGCAAGACGTTTTGGCTGCCGCGACCGACGGCATGATCCAGCTCAACGCCGTCGGCCGCGACGCCGCCCGAGCCGTCGGCGCAACGGCCGCCACCGACATCACCGGTTTCGGACTGGCGGGCCACGCCAGCGAGATGGCACAGTCCAGCGGTGTCACGCTGGTCGTCGAATTGGGCCGCCTGCCAATCCTGCCCGGCGCCGAAGAGCTTGCCCGCAACGGCAACCAAACCCGTGCCAGCGCGACCAACCGCGCCTTTGCCGAAGCACACATGCGGATTGAAGACGGCGTCGACCCGCTGCGGTTGGAGATGGCCTTCGACGCGCAAACATCCGGCGGGTTGTTGATCAGCGTCCGGGCCGATCGGGCCGACGAATTGGTTGAACACGCCCGCTCGGCAGGAGCAAAGGCGACATGTGTGATCGGCTCGGTCACGGAACCCGAGGATGTGTCATTGATTCTGCGCGGCTGAGACGATCCCAATTGCAGCCGCTGGAAATTGGGTAGTGATGCCTTTTGCCCCGGCGAGCGAGACGCAAAATGAGTCGATTTTGCGCGTTTGACACGGGAGTTTACGGAATCCACAAGTCACGATACCAAGTCAGCAACCGCCCGCATGTCTCGCCGTTTTTCATTACCCACCCGACTGGCCAGTAAAATGCCTCAACTGCGAATAACGCAAAACCCCGAAGTCGCATGTGCGTGCAAGCCAAACTACTGGCCCCAAACTGAGCGGATACACAACCACGAGCAGGACGACGATGGTCGCCCACGGCACGCTATGCTTGGGTTGGAACGGGTCAGGCATTGGGGTTCTCCGCACGAGTCATCACTTCGCAAACCACGGCCAGACCGTGTCTTATGAAAACCTCTTGACGTAAGTCTTTGCGTGCGTTAGAATTACATATCATGTCTGCTGGCTTTGCAAAGCCAGATTCACCTTGATAGCATGATGTGACGATAAAACTCCCGGTGAGTAGACGTGTGCGCTGATGGCAAAGAAACCCCCGAAGTCCGTCGAAGACGCGGATTCCGAAGGAATCCTCATCCCAATTGAATACGATGTTCCGCAGGGCCTATCGAGCCGTTTTGCGAATTACATGACGATTCAGCAAGACGGTCACGAGTTCTATTTGTCTTTCTTTGAAATCACCCCTCCACTTGCTCTCGGAACACCGGAGCAAAGACGAGAGCAGCTCAAAGAGCTTGGTTCTGTGAAAGGGACATGTGTTGCACGCATTGTCTTTTCCGCAGAGCGAATGCCTGGAATTGTAGAAGTTCTCCACGAGCAGGTTGAGAAGTACAAATCTCGAAAAGAAGAAGGATCGAAACGAGCGGCAACGAAGAAGACGACCAGACGAAGCGCACGCAACTCGAAGGGCAAATGAGCCATGCCGACAACACAACACCACTCCGAACGCGAATTGTGGGATGTTTCCGGTTTCGATACTTCTGTGATTCCAACTGGTATCGTGATGGTGGGTGATTCACTGAGGGTTGTTTTCGACCCAGAGGTCGGGGACCATCCGCTTTCACTTCCACACGATCAGCTAGATCGGCTGGCGAATGCTTTTCCGCCGCCTCCCGAATGGCTTGACGCCGAAGAAGAGTACCCCTTCTAACGGTTGGACAGTGTGCATGCACTTTGCCAAGGTAGAATTATTTGGGCGAGAGCAAGAGATCGCCGGGGTCGTAACCCGAAGCCACGCCCGCTGGTGATCGTTAGTAAGACCTCAGAAATCTCCGAGACTGCCCACTTCTTTGCCGTTGCTGCAACCAGTCAGGTTGAGCAATCATCCGATCTTTCAATTGTCCCATTGCCGTGGCACCGCAATCGTCATCCCCGTACGGGACTCAATCGCCCAACGGTTGCAGTCTGTGATTGGGTGGTTCGTATGCTGCCAAGCGATGTTATTGACACTCATGGCGTTGTTCCTGGAAAGGTGCTCGCCCAAATCCTTGAAGTTCTGCGCGACAAGCATGCGAATATTTCTGGTGAGTAGCGAACCATCAGCTCGCACGATGTTGTTCTGTGCTGTCGTCGTTCGGCCGCAAAGTAGAATACGGCCAGCTGATAAAGAACTATGGTGAATCGCAGCAGGAAGGCCGCTACGGGCCGCCTCCGGTGGCCTTTGCCGACCGTCGGCCGATACAGGGCATACGCGACATCTTCACGACATGCACGTCGCATGTTGAGCGGAACAATCTGACGATTCGTACCTTCATGAAGCGGTTCACCCGGTTGTCGTTGGGATTGGCATCACTACCGAAAATTGCACCCGAGCGGACGCTGGTGTAATCTGGTTGGAATGAGCGACTCAACAAGAAATCTGTTGGAAGGGAAGACGGCCCTGGTGACCGGCGCCGGTCGCGGACTCGGGCGGGCATTTGCCGAACGGCTGGCCGCTTTGGGATGCTCGGTGGGCGTTCACGGCATGCGCGAGCACGGACCGGCCGAGTACGGCGAAGGGACCACGCTCACCGACACGGCCAATCAAATCGGCGAGCAGTTTTCCACCAAGACCATTCGGGTGCTTGGCGATCTGACGCGGGTGGATCATGTCGAACGGGTGGTCAACAGCGTCACCGAGCAACTCGGGCCGATCGAGATTCTCGTCCACAATGCCGGCGGCGACATCGCGGCTGCCGGCGGCAAACCGGATCCCAACGACGCGGTGATGATCAAGGAAGAGGACGTACGGGCCGTGCTCGACCGGAACCTGCTGAGCACGATTCTCGTCTGCCGGCAGGTTGCCCCGGGGATGATGGATCGCCGCTGGGGACGGATTGTGACCCTCAGCTCTGTCGCGGCATTCAAGGGTAACGCGTATTCGGCCATCTATTCGACGGCGAAAGCGGCTGTGGTGGAATACACCCGCTGCCTGGCGACCCAGTTGCAGCCGTTTAACGTCAACGTCAACAGCCTGGCCCCCGGCGATACGCGCACGGGGCGGTTCCTGGGAACACGCGAGGTCGACGAGGACCGCCTGGTCACCGAGGGGACGCTGGAACGCGTCGCCCTGGTTGACGAGGTCGCCCGTGTGGTCGATTTCTTTGCCGGCCCGCTGGGTGATTTCGTTTCGGGACAGGTGCTGCGCGTTGACGGCGGCATGCAGTGCTGGAGCGCATGAGGCTATCGAGTTGCACGGGCCTATTTAGCCGCCCCGCTCGCGGGGCGCGGCGGGCAAGCCCGCTGGCTCAATAGGTTTCGGAACCCAACAAAGCACACTGAAACAGACCGTTCAGGCGGCCGTCCTCGCCCGCCCCGTCGTGCTGCCGGGCCGGTTCATCAACCACAACAGAATCGGGCTGGCCACGTAAATGGAGCTGTACGTTCCGACGATGACGCCCGACACCAGACAGAAGGCGAAGCCGTGGATGCCCTCGCCGCCGATCGCGTACAGAATCACCACGACGACCAGCGTCGTGAATGAGGTCAACAAGGTCCGGGACAGCGTCTGGTTCAGACTGCGGTTGACCATCTCAACAGTCAGCGCCGGGTTTTTGCCGCGCACCTCGCGAATGCGGTCGAAGATCACGATCGTATCATTGAGCGAATAGCCGACGATCGTCATGAACGCGGCGACCATCGGCAGGTTGATTTTGAAGTCGACCAGGAGCAGCGCGTCGCCGAAGCCGCTTCTGCTGGCATAGGAAGCCAGCGCCACCAATCCCAGTACGACCAGCACGTCGTGCACCAGGGCGGCGACAGCCGCCAGACCGAACGTGATCCGTTGGAAGCGGAACCAGATGTAGGCGACGATGGCGATCAGGCTGGTCAGCATGGCCATCACGGCCGACTCTTGCATTTCTGTGGCGACGGAGCTGGCGAAACTGTTGACTTCCTCGAAGATCGGACTGGTGGCCATCGTCTGCTGCATATTGTCCAGGGAGACCTTGAGATCGGCCTCGGCCAGCTCGGGCCGGGCCTTCAACAGCATTGTGGTGTAGTGGCGAGTCTCTCCTTCTTTTGCGCCGACGCCGGGACCTTCGGTGCCCTTCAACTCGAACAGCGATTCCGGTTTCTCGTACTTTTGCGTTTGACCATCGTCCATCAGGTGCTTCGCAATCTGCTCGGCAAGATACATGACGATCGTCGTCTCTTTGACTTCGTCGCTAAACGTCAGTTCGACCTGATGTCCGCCGGCATACTCATCGTCGGGTCCAGTGGACGACTTCGTCTCATGTTCGCTGTCCGCCGCTTCCTTCTCGCCACCGCCGTTGTCGTCCCCCTTCTTTTCTTCGTCCGCTTTCGGGACGCTTTTCCGGATTTCGGCGATCTCACCGATTTTGGCCGTCACCCGCCGCAGTTGATAACCCGCGCCCGTCAAAGCCGCGTTGACGGCCGATTTGATCTGGTTGACGTCTTGCACTTTGGAGCGCAATCGGTACCGCTTGCCGGCCTCGACGCCTTGTTCCAGCTCATCCAGCGTGACCAATTGTTCCAGCGTGATGCTCGAGCCAAGCTCCGGTTGTTTTTTCAGGAGACTGCGGACTTCGTCAATCGTCGGCAACGGCGTTCCCGATTGTTCAGCCAGCTCGAAGGTGACCATTGCCCCGCCGCTGAAGTCGATGTCGAGGTTGTCTTCCCCGCGCGCGAAGACCGCGCCGATGCCGACCACGATCAGCGCGAGCGAGCAGACGGCGGCGATCGCCTTCTTTCCAACGAAATCGAGCCGCGTCGCGCCGACAACGCTCAGCATCTTCACGCTCGTCAGCCAGCGCTTCCGCTCAAAAATGTCGAACACCAGCCGACCGACGTAAAGAGCCGTGAACATGCTCATCGTAATACCGATGAACAGAGTCACCGCGAAGCCGCGAATTTGGTCAGTCCCAATCATGTACAGCACGACGGCGGTGATAAGCGTCGTGACGTTGGCGTCGACGATGGTCGTAAAGGCCCGCCCAAAGCCGTTCTGAATGGCCATCCGCAGGCTCGATCCGCGATTGGCCTCTTCGCGAATGCGTTCGAAGATGAGCACGTTGGCGTCGACCGCCATGCCGATCGTTAAGACCAAACCGGCCAAGCCGGGAAGCGTAAACGTGGCGTCGATGAACGCCATTATCCCCAGCACCAGAATCAGGTTCAGCACCAGACACATGTCGGCCACCATACCGGCAAACAAGTAATACGCCAGCATAAAGACCAGCACGGTCCCGGCAGCCCAAATGATGGCCCACTTCCCTTTCTCCTGCACGTCGTGCCCCAAGAGCGGGCTGATGCTGAACTCGCTGATCGGATCGCGCTCGATCGGCACCACCAGGGCCCCGGCATTCAGCACGCTCGTGAGCTCGTCGATTTCCTCACGGCTGAACCGCCCGGAAATCTGACCACTGGTGCTGATCGTTTCGAGCAGGTTCGGCGCCGAGTGGATTTCTTCGTTCAGCAGCACGGCCAGCCGCCGCTGGAAGTTGTCGGTCTTTCGAGGCCGGTTTGCGCTGGTCAGTTTCTGGAACAGAAATCCGCCGGTCGTGTTAAACAGAAACCCGACCGCCGGGGCGCCGTTTCGGTCTGCTGTTTCGTAGGCCCGTGTCAAATACTTTCCGGTCACACGATACTTTTCCGGCCCGAAGACGACGAGAAACTCCTGCACCTTTTCCCCATTCCGCTCGACCTCGCGCATGGCGACCTGACCGTCCTGACTGACGTCCTTGGGGACTCCTTGCCGATCCCGGCCGACAGGACGCCAACTGGCCCGGACGCGACCACCTTCGCGGATGTCCCTTTCGTCGTCGCGCAGCTTCCGCGCTTTGGCAATCAGCGTCTTGTGATCCTGCTCGTTGGCGAGTATCGCAAATTCTAAGCGGCCAAGGTTTGAGATTTTCCCCTTGATTCGCTCGATGTCTTCGCGGTCGGCGCCGGGAATGATCACCTCGATGCGGTCCGCTCCGACCTGCCGGACGGTGACTTCTTCGGTTCCAGACGGATTGATCCGCCGGCCCACGGCGGCGACCATTTGCTTCATCACCTGCGACGTGATCGGTTTGTCTGGATCATCGCTATAGACCTGGAACACCAGGTTGGTTCCGCCGGCCAGGTCGATGCCCAGCCGAATCGAATCCAGCCAGCTCCGGTCTTTGGGTCGGCTTGGCCGCTCCTTGCCGAGGAGCGACAACTCTTCGAGATGCTTCAATTCGCGCAGATTCTCGAGTCCCGCATCGGTAACCGCTGTGTCTCCGATTTTCACTGTTTTGAGGCTGGTCAAGGCTTTGATATGCCCGAGCCCGGCATCGGTGATTGCCGTGTCGGCCAAGTCGAGCACTTCCAGATGATCCAGGCCTGACAGATACTCCAGCCCAGCATCGCTAATCTGTGTTCCAGACAGCTCCAGCTCCTTGAGAGAGCGCAAGCCCTTCAGATGTGCGAGCGCGGCGTCGGTAGCACTGGTCGGAAAACTGACTTTCGTGACTCGACCTCCTCGGCTCCGCTCGATCTTGGCCCCCATTCGTTGGAGCGCATCGATCGGATCTTGTTTCCCACAGCCACAAAGACCGACCAGAACAACCACCGGCAAGAGAAACCACAAGACACCTGTAAGGTGAGGACTGTGGGTTCGGTTGAGCCTGAACATGTTAGGTTCCTTGATTGCCCTCACAAAACCGACCGGTATGACCGCTGGCCTGACGCTTGGGACTTTGCCGGTGGTTGTGTGGCGCTAACGCTTGATCTCACAGCCCGGTAATGCTTTCTTGAGCTTCGCGACACCTTCGTCGGTGACACGGAATTGCTGTTGCTTTGCTTCCCACTTCGCCAGCTCATCCGCGTACCGGCGCCTGTCGACTTTGCTTTGGACAACTTGCCAGACGAACGGCGTTAAGCCCAACACCGCCGTCAGCAGAATCACGCCCATCTTGAAGCCGAGGTCCTTCAGCTTCAGGGTCCGCGCGACAAAGCCCCCCAGCGCGAAAGGCACCACGAAAATGGCGATGACAATCAAGAACAACAACCACAACGGCGTTCCGTTCGCCTCGGCGGCGGACAGCATGAGCCAATCGGAAAGCATGTCGAGCATCGAGTTTGATCCTCTCTGAAGTATGTGGGGCAGGCTTTCTAGCCTGCCGATCACCCGTGGCAGGCTAGAAAGCCTGCCCCACACTGGAAAGCCTGTCCCACAAAATGGGTCAATTCTCTCTATCCGCGACTACTTTGACGCGTCGCTTTCTTCCCTGTCCTTGTACGGCCCCTGAATGCTCGAGCGGAGCACTCGGATGCGTGTGTTGTCGTCGACTCTGAGCGTCACGTCTTTTCCATCCTGGGAAATGTTGGCGATCGTGCCGATGATCCCGCCGAGCGTCACCACGCGGTCATTCTTCTTCAGCTCCTTGAGTAAGTCGTCTCGCCGCTGCTGCTCTCGCCGCTGGGGGCGAAACAACAGAAAGTACCACAAAAAGCCGATCGCCAGCATCGGGAACAACAGCGGCGTCAACGGACTCACCTGCTGTTTCTTCTGCTCAGCGGCCAGCAGACACAACGCGGAAAACCATTCACTCATCAGGTCGGTCCTTGCCGGGGATCCGAAAATTCAGGGGGTATCTTAGAAGGCTTCGCCCCGGCGGGCAAGGTGTACCGAGCGAAACTCCTTGACCCGTCCCTCTCGAATCGCGGTCCGCAGCGCTCGCAAGAACGTCTGATAGTAGGCGAGGTTGTGCCACGAAAGCAAAATCGGCCCGAGCATCTCACCCGCGATGAATAGGTGACGCAGATACGCCCGGCTGAACTGCCGGCAGACAGGACATCGGCACTCGGGGTCCAGCGGCGAAGCGTCTCGCTGGTGTTTCCGGTTCCGCAGCCGCACGCGACCCTGGCTGGTAAAGGCCGTCGCGTTGCGGCCGTTGCGGGTCGGCAGGACGCAATCGAACAGATCGACGCCGCGAAGCACCGCACGAATCAGGTCCCGCGGCGTGCCGACCCCCATCAGATAACGCGGCCGATCGGCAGGCAGCATGGGGACCGTCCAGTCCAGCGTCCGGTACATCTCATCGGGAGTTTCCCCGACGCTCAGACCGCCGAGTGCGTATCCGGGAAAGTCGAGGGCCAACAGACCTTCGGCAGAACGTTCCCGCATTTCCCGGTCGATGCCGCCCTGTACGATCCCGAATAGGGCCTGATCGTCTCGCCGCTGGGCGTCTCGGCAACGGGCCGCCCAGCGGGTAGTGCGATCGACGGCTTGCAGCAAGCGTTCGGCTTCGAGAGGGTGAGGCGGGCATTCGTCCAGACACATGATGCAATCGGCGCCGAGCAGCTCTTGCATGTGAACGGCCTTTTCGGGCGACAATTCCAACTGGCTGCCGTCGATGTGGGACCGAAACACCACCTGCTCGTCGTCCAGTCGGGTCAATCGCGACAGGCTGAACACCTGAAAGCCGCCGCTGTCGGTCACTATCGGCCCGTCCCACCCCATAAATGCGTGCAGACCACCCACCTCGGCCACGACTTCCGCCCCGGGCCGCAGCGCCAAATGGTACGTGTTGGCCAATACCATCTGCGATCCCGCCTCGCGGAGTTGAGACGGCGTGAGACCTTTGACCGTCGCCAACGTTCCGACCGGCATGAACGCCGGCGTCTCCACCACGCCATGCGGCGTGATCCAGCGTCCCGCTCGGGCGGCGGTGTGCCGGTCGGTTTGATCCAGCTCGAAGCGAAAAACGCTCAAGGTTTCGACTTACATGAATTCTTTGAGCATGCCGATGTACCACGACATGATACTGAACACCACAAAAATGATGAACCCGGCCACGATCGCCCAAACCAGCCAACCCAAGGCCGAAACCAACATCGACAGGCTGCGGCGGGCCTGATCCTCGAATTGGGGGCTGAGCCGTTCGAGCATTTCCGGGACGGTGCCGGACGTCTCGCCGACGTGGACCATTTCGATGTAGTCAGCGGGAAACAACCGGGAGGAGGAGAGGGCCTCGCCCAATTGACATCCCTCTCGCACGTCGCCGCAAATCTGCCCGGTCGCCCCCACGAATGCCCCATTGCCGGTGGCTCGCAGGCTGGCTTCCAAACTGTTGTCGATGGGCATACCGGCCTGCTGCGTCAACGAAAACGCCCACGAAAACCGCGCGATGCCGAACGATCGCATGCAACCACCGAGCACGGGAATTCGCATCAAGAGCGAGTCGAGAGACCTCTTGCCCTGCATCGACCGGATGAGAATCTGATAGCCGACAAACAAAGCGGCAGCCGATCCGAACACAATCGTCAGCCAGGTCACCGCCCCGCTTGTGCCGGTCAGTCCCCAGCCCAGAACGTCGATCGCTTGGCCCTGTCTTTTCTCCTGCATTTCGGCAATCCACCCCAACAAGAGGATGACGAAGGCAATGATCAGAACGGCCGCGACGAGCTGAAACATGGGCCACGAGATCGCCTTGAGAAAATCCCGTCGCAGGCGGAGGTTGTTTTCGTAGTGCTCAGCCAGGCTGTGCAGGATTTCGGGCAGCGACCCGGTCTGTTCGGCGACATCGACCATGTCGATCAGCAAGTCGGGAAAAGCACCACTCTGGCCGCGCATTGCCGAGGAGACGTCCGCGCCGCGGCCGACGGCGTCGTTGATCTCGGCCAGCGCTTGCCGGGCGCGGACGTCCCCTGTCTTTGTCGCAGCCAGCTTGAGCGCCTTCTTGATCTCGACGCCCGAGTTGAGCATCGTGCCCAGCGACCGGCACAACAACGACAACGATTTCAATCGAATACGCGAGCCAAACACCAACCGGACCTTCGATTTCAACTTCTTTTCAGACGAAACCCTGAACACCAACCACCAGCGATTCTACCACATTCGCCTTCAGGCAAGTAAGCATGCAAATGCCGCGAGCACGGAGTATACTTCTGTGGAAAGCCGTCAGCCGCGGATGAATATCCGCGCGTATTCCGATGAGAAAATCCGCAATGGACTACCAGGATGGACTTCTTGCAGCTTGAAGGGAAAAAGATCCTCGTTTTCGGTGTCGCGAACCGCAAGAGCGTCGCCTATCACGTTGCTCGGCTCCTGAGCGAATCGGGCGCCGAAGTGATTTACTCGGTTCAATCCGCCGAACAGCGTGAATCGGTCGGCAAGCTTGTCGGATCGGCTCCGATTTACGTGTGCGACGTGGAACACCAGGAACAAATCGACCGGCTGCGCGACGAGGTGGCTGAGAATCATGGGCTGAGTGTGGGGCAGGCTTTCCAGCCTGCCAGGAGCGATCGGCAGGCTGGAAAGCCTGC
>CAZGYE010000169.1:0-12772 GCA_964530165.1 uncultured Planctomycetaceae bacterium | reverse complement strand
GCATGCTCCGGGGCCACGTTCGCTTCGCTCTCTTAGGCCCCGCCACCCCGCCGGCAACCGCCGCGACCTCATCGGACCACGGCGCCTTGTGCAACCGATATCGAATGAAAACCACTCGACCGTCTTCGAGACGCCACGCAAATCGGTCACGAACGAAACAGCAGCGTTCGGGGGGGACACTGTCGGAAAACACGTTTTCCGTACGACCAATCGTCTACTGGGTCAGAATGCACTTGCGAGTTGTCTGGCGCCTTCAAGTTGAGTATGGTTCCTTGGTGGAACCCATTCAAGGAGATTGGAAGTGACCGAACGTGTCGTGATCATCGGATCGGGACCGGCCGGCTGGGCCGCCGCGATCTATACGTCTCGCGCAAACCTCAGACCACTCGTCATCGAGGGAGCCATTACGGAGGAAAATCGCCAGCGGGGCACGCTGCCGCTGGGTCAATTGGCGCTGACGACCGAGGTGGAAAACTATCCGGGCTTTCCGGCCGGCAACCTGGCCGCATATCTCGACGGCGCGATCGACGAGAACAAACGCAAATACATGGCCGAACAGACCGGTGAAGGCGTCAGTGGGCCGGAGTTGATGGAGTTGATGCGCCAACAGGCCGTCAATTTCGGGACGCGCGTGTTGACCGACGACGTTCTCGACGTCGGGCTTTCCGGTCATCCGTTCAAGCTGAAGACACTGGGCGGCGAGGAGCTGGATGCTCTTTCGGTCATCATTGCCACCGGCGCGCGGGCCAACTACCTCGGTTTGGAGTCGGAAGACCGCTTCAAGAACGCAGGCGTCTCTGCCTGTGCAGTGTGTGACGGCGCCTTGCCCCGCTTCCGCAACAAGCCGCTGGTGGTCGTCGGTGGCGGCGACAGCGCCATGGAGGAGAGCACATTCCTCACAAAATTCGCGTCGAAGGTTTACGTCGTTCACCGCCGCGACAAGCTCCGCGCCAGCAAGATTATGGCCGAACGGGCGCTGGCGAATGACAAAATCGAGGTGAAATGGAACTCGGTGATCGATGAGATTCTCGGCAACGACGCAGACGGCGTCACCGGTGTTCGCATTCGCGGCACAGTCGACCAGCGCCGAACCGAAGAGCTCGAAGTCGCCGGTTACTTCGCCGCCCTCGGTCACACGCCGAACACCGACTTTCTACAAGGACAGGTCGAAACCAACGAAAAGGGCTACATCATTTGGACGACGCCGGCGCGGACCAACACCAGTGTAGACGGCGTGTTTGCGGCGGGCGACGTCGCCGACGATTATTATCGGCAGGCGATTACCGCCGCCGGCACCGGCTGCATGGCTGCACTGGATGCCGAACGCTGGCTGGCGGCAAAGGGGCTTGAGTAGAGCAATGCTCACCAGAGAAGGATGCCAGGCTCGGCAGGCCCGGCTGTGGAAGGCGGTCTCCGAGAACGTCGAGTGGCTGCTGATTGCCGATCCACGACACGTGCACTACTTGTCGAATTTCTGGATCCATCCGCTCAGCTTTTCATGCGGCGAGAGAGGACTCCTGCTGCTGGAACGCGATGAAGGAGCGTCGCTGCTGGTTGACAATTTTTCGATCCGTTCGGCAGCCGGCGAGCCGTTTGTCGAACGGAAAATCGTTGAGGATTGGTACGACCACCAACACTCGGTCGTCAATCGCGATCACGCGTTGTTGGCGGCGCTGCAGACGGTTTCGGAACGGCTTTACGGCCGGGCGGGCGCCGTCGAGGCGGAATGGTTGCCGCTGGGGGCTTGGGAGATTCTGGGGCTTGATCGTGAGTCGCATTCGATCGGCGTGGAGACTGACGACAGGTCGAACGGGACACGCGCCGTCGACCTGGGCACCGAACTGCGCCGGCTGCGCCGGCAGAAAGAACCAGACGAAATCGACCTGATCAAACAATGCATACAGGCGGCCGAGTCCGGCCACGCCCACGCCCGAGAGGTCATCCGGGCCGGCCTCAGCGAGTTCGACGTGTACCGCGAGGTTCAGGCTGCCGTGCTGGAGGCCGCCGGGCGGCCCGGTTTGGTCTACGGTGATTTCCGCGCCCTCAACGCCGAGTTTCCCAAAGCGGGCGGCTTGCCGACCGATTACCGACTGCAGTACGGAGACCTCTTCCTGCTCGACTATTCAGTTGTGTTGGATGGCTATCGTTGCGATCTGACCAACACCCTGTGCGTCGGCGAACCAACCGACGAGCAACAGACGCTGTTCCAGCTCTGTCAGGCGGCCTTGCGCAACGGCGAGCGGATGCTGCGGGCGGGAACTGCGGCGCGCGACGTCTACACGGCCGTCTCGAAGCCGCTGGAGCAAGCGGGTTATGGAGCGCTCGTGCACCATGCCGGTCACGGCATCGGCCTGGGACACCCGGAACCGCCGATTCTCGTTCCGTCGAGCGACGATGCGCTGCTCAAAGGTGACATCGTTACCCTGGAACCGGGTTTGTATGTGGAAGGCATCGGCGGGCTGCGAATTGAGAACAACTACCTGGTGACCGAAAACGGTTCCGTACAATTGAGTCAGCACCTGATCTCGCTGACGTGACGTGACTCACATGCCTACCCATCGATCAGATTTGGAGCCACCAAGTTTCTTCCCCTGGCTGCCTGGCGAGCTTGCGAGCCTGCACGCTCAGGGATTGATCCGCAAGCGGCGTCGCGTCACCCCGCTGCCGGACGGCTGGTGCGAGATCGACGGACGCCGGCTGCGAAACTTCTCGTCCAACGATTATCTCAATCTCGCGCACGACCGGCGAGTCATCGAAGCGGCGAAAACGGCCTTGGACCGCGCCGGCGCCGGATCGGGCGCCAGCGCGCTGGTCACCGGTCGGACCGACTGGCACGTGCGGCTGGAAGAGCGTCTGGCCGAGTTTGAAGGACAAGAGGCGGCGGTTCTGTTTCCGACCGGTTACGCGGCCAACCTGGGAACGATTGCGACACTCGTCGGTCCCGGCGACGTCGTGTTCTGCGATCGGTTGAACCACGCCAGCTTGATCGACGGATGCCGCCTGTCCGGCGCCGAGCTCCGCGTGTACCGGCACGACAACCTGGAAACGCTGCGGCGCGAGCTCTCGAAGGCGGCCGACTCTCGACGCCGGCTGATCGTCACCGACAGCCTGTTCAGTATGGATGGAGACGCCGCGCCGCTGCCGGAACTCTGCGACCTGGCCGAACGGCACGATGCGGCGCTGTCGATCGACGAGGCACATGCCACGGGAATCTTCGGTCGTCTCGGCCGCGGCGTCGCCGAACACTTGCAGGTGGAAGATCGGGTGGCCGTGCGAATCGGTACGTTGAGCAAAGCGATCGGTGCACTCGGCGGTTTCGTCGCGGGTCCACAGACGTTGATCGACTGGCTGTGGAACCGGGCGCGCACGCAGATGTTTTCGACCGCGCCGATGCCGGCCGCCTGTGCCGCCGCCTTCGCCGCCGTCGAGATCATCAGCCGGGAAACGTGGCGCCGCGAACAATTGCTCGCCCGGGCGGATCAGCTTCGACGTCTCGTGCAGTCAGCCGGTCTCCGGACGACTCCAAACTGCGTAGGCCCCATCATCCCGATCATTTTGAACGAACCAAGGCAAGCCGTGCAAGCGGCCGCCCGGCTGGAAGAACAGGGACTGCTGGTGGCGGCCATCCGGCCGCCAACTGTTCCACAGGGCACGTCGCGTCTGCGGATCACGTTGAGTTGCGCTCACTCCCAAGAGGACGTCCAGCAACTGGCCGGTGCGTTGTCGCGATTAGTCGAGCTTTCCGCTTTCAATAAGAACAATGAGCAACGCTAGACCAACACCATTGCCGTCCCGCTCGGGTTTCGAGGATGAATACCCGTTCGAGTCGCACTTTGCCGACATCGACGGTGTGCGGTATCACTACGTTGACGAGGGCCGGGGCGAGCCGCTGTTGTTGGTGCACGGAAACCCCACGTGGAGTTTCGCGTGGCGGAACCTGATCAAAGACCTCTCGAAGGACTATCGCGTGCTGGCGGTCGATCACGTGGGTTGTGGCTTTTCGGAAAAGCCTCGGGATTATCCGTACGTGTTTGGGCGGCACATCGACAACTTGTGCCGGTTCATCGAGTCGCTCGACTTGGGACAGTTGACGCTGTTGGGCCACGACTGGGGCGGGGCGATCGGCATGGGTGCGGCGGTTCGGCTGCCGAGGTGCTTCTCGCGGTTTGTGCTGCTGAACACGGCGGCGTTTCGATCGCGGCGGATTCCGCTGCGAATCGCCGTTTGCCGCATCCCATTCTTCGGGGCGGTTTGCGTACGCGGGTTGAACTTGTTCGCCCGGGCGGCCCTGTGGATGGCGGTCGAAAAACGGGAACGGATGACGCCGGCCGTCAAAGCCGGATACCTGGCCCCGTACGACAACTGGCAAAATCGCGTCGCTATCTTGCGATTCGTGCAGGACATCCCGCTCGCCGACACGCACCCCAGTTACTCGACGTTGGTGGCGGTAGAAGAGGGATTGGCGCAGTTCCAGACGTCGCCGATGCTGTTTGTCTGGGGCGAGCGCGATTGGTGTTTCACGCCGCGGTTCCTACAGGAATTTCAACAACGTTTTCCCCAAGCGGAAACACTCCGCATCGCCGATGCCGGTCATTACGTGTTTGAAGACGCCTGCGAGCGGATCATTCCCCGCGTGCGGGAGTTTCTGCACTCGCATCCACTGGATAGCACGGGCTAGACCGTACTTGAACACGGAGAGGTGGTCTGATGAGGCACTACGTTCACAGCACGCAAGAACACCCAGGCCGATTCAAGTACGGTTTCAAATCAAAACTTGACGCAGCACTAGCCGGGATGATCCATCAGCTTTTGCGCGTTCTGATGGGTGATGGCCTGCGTCTGGAAGTCGCCCAGCTCCGATTCGCGGAGCTTCAGCTCTGCCGACTCGAAGTAGAAGAACGGGAAATACGAGCCGAACAAAATGCGATCCAGCGGGACCAGCTTGAGCAGCTTGCCGATGCCGCCGACCGATTCGAGCATTGAGATCTCGAAGTAGACGTTCCCCGCCGTCGCCAGCCGGCCCGCCGCCGCGCCGCGAAGCGTGCGCAGACCGTTCAGCACGACCACCCGCAGTTTCGCCCGGTCGGCGAGCAGTTTCCCCAGCGGCGCCGGGTTGACCGCCGGGACCTGCATGAGCGGATGCTGGGTCCGTTCGTCTTCCATCTTCAGCACCAACTGGACGATCAAGTCGCGCTTCTCGGCCAGCGTGAGCAGCTCGGCAAACACCGAATCGCTCAGCGCGTAGCCGTGATAGTTCGGATGCAGGCGGATGCCCGGCATGTGGTGCACTTCGTGGCAGCGGCGCAGGTCCTCTTTCCAGTCGGGCAGCGTCGGATTGACCGAGCCGAACGGAACGAGCAGACCATCGCCGTGCTGTTTGCACTCGTCGGCCAGCCGCGAGTTGACAGCGCCGATGTCCTTGTGCAGCAGGCCGTCGAAGCTGCCGGCCCACGCCTGCACGACCTGCTTACTCTGAAGCTTCTTGACGAGTCTCGGCGTTTCGTCGTGAGGCACTCGGCGAAACGGCCAGCGCGCGAGGTTCACATTGACGTCGACGATCATACCTGAATTCCCTTCGCTTTCAGAATCGGCATGAGCATTCGCTTGAGGTTTTTTCCGAGGATCAGCTTCTTGGCGAACTCGGGGACGTCGGCTCCGTAGACCTTCGCCAGTTGCGAGGCGAAGCTGCGGCCGCCGATGTCGCTGCCGTAGAGGATTCGATCGGCTCCCAGCTCGCGGACCGCCATCTCCATGATGCCGGCCGTGGGGTCGAAACCGCCGGTGCCAATCGAGACGTTCTTTGCCGCTCGGATGGCCCGAATTCCCCGCTCCCAATCGCCGCCGGTATGCCCGCAAATAAGCGGGACGTCGGGATGCCGGGCGGCCAGTTGGGCCAGGTCCATCGGCGTCGATTCGCCTGGATAGTTCCCTTGCGTCTTCAGCCAGGTGTGCTGGAAGATGGCGGCTTTCAGCTCTCCAGCCCGGCGGATGATTGGATCGAGCTCTTTGTCGCTGCACTTCTTGGCGACCCACAACTTGATCCCCACCAGCGGGCCGTCCTTCACACAGCGGTCCAACTCTTTGAGGCACGCTTCGACGTGCTTCGGATTCAGATACGCAAAGCCGAACGCCCGGTCATGCCAGTGACTAAGCGCCTGAATCACCTGGTCGTTCTCGCGCCGAAAGACGTCCGGCGAGGGATCGCGCGACCACGGCATGCCCATAAAGAACACCAACCGCTCGATGTTCATGCGGTCGGCGTACTTCATTAGTTGCGCGATTCGCTCGTCCGGGGTCCTCCCGTCGACACCCGACAAGTGGCCGTGTAAATCCCAAATCATGGCGAGACCGTTTCAGAACCTCTTTCTCTTGCGACCAGTTGCCGGGGCTGTAGCTCTTTCAACATGGGAAGCTCACCCAGCGGCAGCCCATCCGCAACGATTTCGATGCCGCACAACAGCGGACTGCCGACCCGAGCGGTGAAGTTGACCGTCAGCGTTCCGGTCAGTCTAACGTTTTTGAACTCTTTGACCAGCACCCGCATGCGTCCGCCGGCCTCGCGAACGACGTCGAAGTTTTCCAGGACCGGCTTCCCTTCCAGCGAGACGTCGAACACGCGTTTGCCGGGGCCTCTGTGATCAGGCTCGGCAAAGTAGAAACGCACCGTGAAACTGGATTTTTTCAATCCACCGATGGTGATCGCGGAAACACCTTCCAGGCCCGAAGCAGCCACCCAGGGCCAACCGCGGCCTCCTTCGATCCACAGCGAGTGACGGTAAAAGACACTCGGACTCTTCGGGACCGTCGTCACGGCGACGTGGGGCGATGGGCCGCCGACGCTGGGATAGTCGAGCCAGAGCGTGCCGGCTTCGGTCACTCGGTCGCCGGGAGCACCAAAATTGATACCAACTCGCCCAATGACGCCGGGATTGCCGCCGCCCCACACGGTCCACTGTTCGTACTCCTGCGGCATCGCCACCATCGCCAAGCCAACCGGAAGCGGATAGCTGCACGTGCAGCCTTGGTAGAAGTACGGAACGTTGAGCAGCCCGTTTGCGGGGATGATGCTGTTTGTGCAGCCGGACCTGGGGCCGCTGATGTAGACCGTGCCGCTTTCAATCCGCTTGTCGTAGTAAGCCGCCGTGCCGGAGCGCATCGTGTAAAGGAACCCGTAGTCGTTCCCGCGGTCGCAGCCGTAGTTCTTGGGAAAAGAGCGCGGCTCAGTGAGGCCGGTCAGCGGATTGACGCGTTCGCCAACGACCGGCTTCTCCGGTTTCCACGGGTCCTTTTGGGACGCCGGCCGGTATTGTTCCGGTTGCTTTCGATTCACGTCTTCATGGGGAAACGATTTTCCTGCCAACAGCGAGTCGCCTTGCGAGAGCACGCGGCCGGTATACACGTCCATATAGGTTTCTGTCGTGAGTGTGTACGGGGGCCGATCTCCCGTAACCCAGCCTTTCCACGATTTGTCGTGGGAGATCATCACACCGTCGACAAACTTTGGCTGAGGCGCCCTCTTGAAATGTCCGACCGTGTCGTCGAACCACAGTACACCCAGCGGTGCTTTGACCAGTTTGTCCGGACTGCTCCAGCCTCCGGTGTAGTTGGTCGCACCCGGCAAGCCGCCGATTCGCGTCAGAAGGGTGAAGTCCTCTGCTTGTTTCAGTTCCGCGTTGGCCAGGCGTGCCTGCCGCACTGATTTCTTGAATTTCTCCCGCTCCTTAGACGGAACGAACAAGCAGGCTGCGCCGCCGTACGGTCGCAGCGAATCAAACACCTGCCGGGCGAAAGCCGATCCGGACGCGAACCCGGCGGCGGCCAAGTCTTCGGAAACGATCAGGCTCGCCACGTACGGAGGAAACCCAAATGAGGACGGGGATCCCACATGGAGCGTGACCCGTGTGGCATACAATCCCGCCTCATCCAGCCGCCGGCGCAGTGCAGCAACTTTTTTCGCACCGGGATCGACGGCAATGATGTTCAGCTCCGACTGAAAGGCCAGCTCTTCCAACAGCCGACCGGTCCCAACCCCCCACACAAGCGCATAGCCGTGCTTCGCGCCGGTTGATTTCAGGATTTCGGCAGCCCGTCGGCGCCAGCCGTCCTCGGGGCGGGGCAAGGTCATCTTCTCGTCCGGATACGACTTGGGCTGAGCCGTTTTGTGGCCGAAGCAATAGATGCCGCCCTCGCGAGTCACAACGAAAAGTTTCTCGTCGGCAACCAGCATGCTGTGGACCGTGCCGTTGACGCCAGGAAATCCTTCTTCGAACGAAAACTCTCGATCGCCAGCGGAAATCGTCGAGCGAATTCCGCTCTCGCCGGGGCCCTGATTCCAGCCGCTTTCGTGCCGGTCCTTGTTGACTTCCAGATCGAAGACGATCTCGGGTTTGCCGGGATGACCCTTCCCTCTCCGCCGGGCCTTGGCCGCCGCTGCGAACCAGCCGCCGGGATAGCGACCTTGCTTGGGAAGCGCAAAAGACTTCAGCTTCCCCGTGTGCAGATCGAACCGCGCAGGCAACGCCGAGCCGCAAGGCACAATTAGCTCGTCATTGTGAATCACCAGATACCCTTGCGGCGTCACACCGCCGAACGCGACCGTGTTATGCGGATGTTGGCCGTAGAGGAAACCGCTGCGATCGTTCAACCAGACGACACTGCCGGTCTTGGCGTCCAAACAGTAGACGAAAACGCCTTCGAACGGCCACACACCAGCCGCGAAGTAGATTTTGCCGTCGGCCAACACCGGCCCGCCGCGGACCGGCCAGACGGAAATCAATCGCCCGCCCGCCATCAACCTGCGACGGGATGGAACGGCGCGAAACTTCCAGCGCAGCTTTCCTCGCTGGGCGTCCAAGCAGTAGAGATGTCCGTCGTCCGAACCGAAATAGACATTCTCTTTCCAAGCCACGGCGGCGAAGCGAACCGGGCCCTCGGCATAGAATCGCCACTGCCGGACGCCGGTTTTGGTGTCGATGGCGGTCAGGCTGTCGTTACGCGATGAAGCCACAAACATTGTTTTGCCCAACACCACCGGCTCGTAACCGGCGTCGAACTGTAACCTCGCGTTCCGATAGGCCGGCTTGAGCGGTGGGTACCGGCGAACCCATTGCAGATTCAGCTTCTCCGGCAGTTTTTCGCCGGTCTCGGCGCTTCGATTGGCATCACAGCGCCACATCGGCCAATCGGCGGCCAACAACCCGGAGTTCGCGACGACGATGCCAAGACATGCGAGAATCGGAACGAGAAATTTCATCGGGATGAGCTCACGCTTTGCGACGGACAACTGTTGGCGGAGCATCGTGCGCCGGATCGTGGTGATCCAACTGTACGATCGCGATTTGCCCCTATCAGCATACCCGAAATGACCCGACGATGTGGAGTCAGTCGAGGCAGCCCCGCGCGGGACGGAGATTCAGGAGGGTAAGTGGGTCAGTTTCGATTAAAGGGTGGCTGTGGTGGAGCGAATGCGACCCCACAGACCGTCGATTCTGGGGGCTCGCCTACGGCTCGACCTCAGCCACCCATTATGTTAAGCCAAACTGACCCACTGCCTTCAGGAGTGGTTCCTTGACCTCGACCGTCGCGCTCGCGTAAGCTGGCTGTCGCGGCAGTTGGTTTTGCTGCCGTCAGTCGATCTTCATCACGAGGTGGGTGCCATGCGCGTGCTAGCCGGTCTGGGAACAGTTTTGCTGCTTTGGGGTGCGGCCCGTTTCGACGCTCGTCTGGAGAAGGCCGAATCGTCGCCCGACAAGACTCACTGGGTCAAGCTGACCTTTGGGCTCGATGACAAAACCGCGACTTGGGACGGAAAGGTGACCGTCCGCAACGGACGCATTCTGCAGTCTGCCCCGTGGTCGTTCGAGAGACGGGACCGGTTCGATCCGGTTGCTCTCAAGTGGTTCTGCAGCACGGTGGTGCTCAAGGGACGCAGCGCCAGCAGCTTCGCCGAGCCCCAGCGCGGTGTGTTGGTTCAAATCGAACGCACCGGTCCAACGCAGCTCGACGTGGAAACTGGACAAGGAAACTTCGCCGTCGACGTGGCGGATCTACAGGCCGGTCGACCTGGATCCTACCTCGACGGCCGCGCGTCGGCTGAACTGCTCGGCCCCTCCGATCTACTGCCCGACAAGGCGATCGACTCCGATGCCGATACGGAAGACGATTTCCCCTCGTTGGCGATCGACGGCGACGGTCGCCGCTGGATCGCATGGATCGCCTACGAGGAGGCAGCCAAACGCGACCATCTGCGGGTGCTCAATCTCGATGATCCCTCGGCGAAGGCCGTGGAGATTCCGACCGCTCGCGAGCAGACCGGTCCTCAGCTGATCACCGACGCCGACGGTACGCTCTGGCTGTTCTGGTCGGCGCCGTCGGGCAAGAACTGGGACATCTGGTCGGCCAAGCGGACCAAAGGGGGATGGACTTCGCCCGAGAGGGTGACCACCGCGGCGGGCACAGATTTCCATCTCGCCACGGCCCGCGGTCCCGCGGGTGAAATCTGGCTGGCCTGGCAGGCGTTCCGCAACGACAACGGCGACATTCTAGTCAAACGGCTGAAGCAGGGACGATGGTCGGAAGAAGTTGCCGTGGCCTCGAGCGACGCGAACGAATGGGAACCGTCGATCAGCATCGATCCGGCCGGGACGGCTTGGATCGGCTACGATTCGTACTCGCGCGGCAACTACGACGTGTTCCTAACCAGTCTGGGCATCGACGAGAACGGTCAAAGCAAACAGGGCAAGACGATCGGCATCGCCACCACCGCCGATTTCGAAGCGCACGCTTCGGTCGAGGCCACCGCCGGCAATAGAGTCTGGGTCGCCTACGATGCCGCCGGTCCCAACTGGGGCAAAGATTACACCCGCGACAGCACCGAGTTCAAAGGACGTTACGGCGAACCGCTACACGCCTCGCGGCGGTTGGGTCTGCGTGTGGTTGTCGACGGCAAGCTGATGCAGTCGTCGGTCGCATTGCCTCAGAAACTGACGAAACTGCACCCCGAAAAAGTCAACCACAGTGACGTCGACGAGATGAAACGGTTCTACGAGCTGCCGCGACTGGCCCGTGACGGTGCAAACCGGTTATGGGTCCTGTTCCGTCTCAACCGGCAAGGCTATACGGGCCATCCCAAGAAAGGAGTCCATTGGGAGTTTTACGCCACCACGTTCGTCGACGGCAAGTGGCTGGAACCAATCCTACTGCCGATCAGCAGGGGAAGGCAGAATCAACACGTCGCGACGGCCGTCGGGGGTGACGGGCGTCTGCAGCTTGCCTGGTCGACCGGCGACCACCTTGTCGATGTCGCGCAGCGGATCCGGATCGGCAAACCGCCCGTTGTCGCTGGAAGGGTCGCCGAACCGCCATTGGAACCCGCAACCCTGGTCACGCCCGAGCCGACCAGCGAGCCGCTCGTTCGCAGTTGGAAGATGCATCACAAAGGGGACGCCTACCAGGTCTATTTCGGCGACCTGCATCGGCATACCAGCATCAGCCTCTGCACCCCCACGATCGACGGATGCCTGGTCGACGCCTACCGCTACGCACTGGATGCCGCTCGACTTGACTTTCTGGCCGTTACCGATCACACCCGCGACACCGATCCCTATCCGTGGTGGCGGACGCAGAAGGCAAACGATCTGTTCACCATCCGCGGCCGCTTCGCCCCCATTTACGGATACGAGCGCAGCAACGGCGTTGCCGGCGGCGGTCACCGCAACGTCTTTTTCCTCGACCGCGATTGGCCCGTGTTCCGTAGCGACGCCCATTATTCGTGGACGGGAGAGAAGCGCCCCAAGAACAACAACCCTGACGTGGCGCTGTATCCGCACCTGCGCGGCAAGAACGCGCTGACGGCCGCACACACGCCCGGCTACTCCCGCAGGGCAAAACGAGGCACGTGGACCTACAACGATCCGCAGGTCGAGCCCATCGCCGAAATCATTCAGACGTACCGCCGCGACTACGTCCGCCCAGGACAGCCCGAATGGAGAGACGCCCGCGTGAGAGGCTCGCTGGCTGAAGAGGCGTCGTTGTGGTACGCCTTGGCGCGAGGCTACAAGCTCGGCTTTATCGCGTCCAGCGACCACCATGCCACGCATACGTCGTTTGCCTGTGTCTGGGCGAAGGGACCCAGCCGGGAGGAGATTTTCGAAGGGCTCCAGTCGCGGCGGACCTATGCCGCCACCGATAAGATTCTTCTTGAGGTGCGCATGGGCGAGGGCGTCATGGGTGAAGAGATTGAGGCTCCGGAGTTGCCGGAACTCTCGATTCACGTTCGCGGCACCGACGTGATCGAGGAGATCCAGATTATCCGCAATCGTGAGATCATTGCCCGCATGACCCCGGACAAGGTGGCGTTCGAAACTCGGTTTCAGGACAAGGACTACCCGGGCGGGGCCGCGTACTACTACGTCCGCGTCCGTCAGAAAGACAACAACATGGCCTGGGGTTCGCCGATTTGGGTGAAGTGATGCTGAGGTCAAAAGAAAACCGCCTCTCCGAAAAGAGGCGGTCAGAGATCGCGCGATTGCGTCTTTCGTAATACCGATCCATCACCCAGACGGCCGTGTCCCCCATTTGCGGGCACGAGCGGCCACTCGAAAAACTCTCCGCTCAGGGGCAAACGCCCTAATTCAGAATTTTCTCGGTACCGGCGACGATGTGCTTGATGGCCGCCTTGTCCAACTTGCCTTTCTCGAAGGCATAATTGGCTTTGACAGTCAGCTTTCGCCACATCATGACGGTCACGTCCGCATCCTTGTCGATCTGGTAC
>CAZGYE010000168.1:0-12777 GCA_964530165.1 uncultured Planctomycetaceae bacterium | reverse complement strand
CCGACGACGTCTTGTACCACATCCCCAGCAATCGCGCAATACCTGACGCCCACCCGGAGTTGAGCTACTGCAAGAACTGCTCTTGCAATTTCCGGCTGGAAAAAGATGATCTGCTCTCGCTAAACTCGACGATACAGCGACTGCGTTGCATTCTGGGGGGATGGTGCGGCCATGAGGAGGCGTAGGCACCCGAAGAAAGAGGTCGAAGAGATTCTCCGGTATGTCGAGTCAATTGGTTGGAGGGTTGAGGTCAGTGAAGGTGGTCGTGCCCACGCGTGGGGACGGCTTTATTGTCCACATGCAGGGCGCGACGGTTGCCTTTTTTCGGTGTGGGGAATGCCTAGCGGAGACATTTCTCAGTACGCCAAGCGGCTCCGGGTGAAAATAGACAGTTGACGACACAGCGGAGATATTGAGAATGGCGACGGTCAATGAATCACAGCCCACTCCGGTGCAAGCTGAGACTTTCGAGTTCAGTCTTGAGCTGGCCGGCATCGGTGAAATCACCGAAGATGTCGAGAACGCTTTGTACGAAGCCGGCTGCAGCGACGCATTGTTGGGCATGCAAAACGGCCTGATCTTCCTGGATTTCTCGAGGAAGGCGACTTCGCTCTTGAAGGCCATCATGGAAGCCATCAAGAGTGTCGAGCATGCGGGGATTGCTGGACTGCATGTCGCCAAGGTTCGCCCGCCACACATGAGCACGATTGAAATGATCAATTCATTTCTTTCTGTTCGCTCGGAATCACCGAGTTCAAAGACCAGTTTCGAAAACGAATTCTGGCAGCTACTCCTCAAAATGCAGCCGTCGGAGTAGATGGGCGTCACCACCGGGGATTGACGATTGGCGATTGACGATTGACAATTGACAATTGAAGCGCAGTAGCAATCGTCAACAATCAATCGTCCATTGACAATTCTCTCGTCATGCCCAAATTCGAATACTCCCGGTGGGACGGATCGCAACAGTTCGCGCCACAGTCGGCCGATCGGCTGTTCGACGAATTCAGCCAGTACGTGCTCGACTACGGCGATGACATGCTCGATTTTCTCCAGCAGTGGGAGGAGGAGCATCCGGACATCGTCGATCTTCTCGTTAAGCAGGGATACGTTGAGAAGGATGCCGAGGGAGAATACTTCATCACGCCGAAGGGCTTGCACCGGGTTGAGAACAAAGCGCTCGAAGAGCTGTTCGACGTGAGCCGCAAGGACAAATTCGGCAAGCACGACACCGAGTTCCGCGGCCCGGGGCAAACGGTGCACGAGGAATCGAAACCGTACGAATACGGCGATCCCGTGGCCAATCTGAACCTGCATGAGACGCTCAAGAATGCGCTGTATCGGCAGGGAGGCGGGTCGCCGGTGCGAATCACCGAGGACGACTTTGTCATCTACGACACCGAGTACCAGACGGCTTGCGCGACGGTCGTGTTGCTGGACATGTCGGGCAGCATGAGCCGCTACGGCAAATTCGGACAGGCGAAAAAGGTGGCCCTGGCGCTCCAGGGGCTGGTGCGCGGCAAGTACCAGGGCGACTTCTTGCAGGTGATCGGCTTTTACACGTATGCCAGCCCGCTCTCGGAACGGGAACTACTGTACGCGGCTCCGAAGCCGGTCAGTATTTTCGATTCGCGGGTGCGGCTGCGGATCAATTTGGATCGGCCGCCGAGTTTCGTGCCGGAACATTTCACCAACATCCAGGCCGGTCTGCAGTTCGCCCGGCGAGTGTTGAAGCGGCAACCGGCCCGGAACAAGCAGATCATCACCATCACCGACGGCGAGCCGACCGCGCACATCGAGGGCCGCGACATTTTGCTCATCTATCCCCCGGCCGAGAAGACCGCCCGCATCACGCTCTCCGAGGTCAAACGCTGCGCCGACGAGGGGATCCACCTGTCGAGCTTCGCGCTGATCGAAGACTACTTTTATCTCAGTCTGGTCAACTTTGTCGAGCAGATGGCCCAGGTTTCCGGCGGCATTGCCGCGTACTGCAACGCGCAGGATTTGGGCAACATGGTCGTCGACAGTTTCGTCGGCGGGCGGCGCAGCCGGCGGACGATGTGATTAGAGAGCCTGTTGACACGGTCCTGGGCGCCTGTGTTACCATGTTTGATGAGCGATTCTTGGATGATTCACAGCAGGAGTGATGGATGACTGCGGATCACTTCGAACAACTCCTCTCCGCACTCAACGAAAAGGAGCGGTTCCATCCTTTCACCGTGGAGCTTGTGGGCGGTCATCAGTTCGAAGTTAACCACCCGATGGCCATGGTTGTGCGGGACGGCGTCGCGGTCTATTTGAAACTGGGAGGTGTCCCGGTCTGGTTCGACCACGAAAGCGTTACGCAAATCGTCGGCGATCTTGCCGACAGATCCGCCTGATATTCCCCGCGACATGGCCGGTAATGCCATCGAAGCGTCGGATACACTGGTGGCGAGGGTGCCCAACGCGGAGAGTTGGTTTGTCCGAATTGGGCATCGCGCGTTGCATCGAATCGGCGGGCATGGCGTGTCGAGACAGCGATGATTACCGAAACCGTCACTGCCGACCTGAATGCAGTCATTCTGCTTTCACTTGTTGATCCACTTGGCCAGCGAGAAGAGGTTGAGGTTGTCATCGACACAGGTTTCAACGGATACGTGACCTTGCGACCATCCTTGATTTCGCAGCTCGGATTGCAGCGTCGCGGGCGAGGACGAGCAATTTCTGACCCGCACTGCTGCCCCCTCGTCTGCCAAAAACAACTCGTTCGCCGCGATTGACATCCGCGTGCTGAAGCCTTTTCTGTCGCCCCTAACGGGGCTTTGGGGGTTCCGGTACACGCTGTCCCACGGCTCTCGCCGTGGGCTATCATCTACCGCCCCTTCCGGGGCTCTAGACGGACTACCGACAGGTGCGAAATTCGTCTTGTCTGCACCACCACCGCCCCCATCCATCCTTAGAACCCTCCACCATCACTCTGCTCGGCATCGGAGTCCCGATGTTGTCCGGCAACCCATTTGAAGTTCAGTACCCGCGGGCCTTGGATCTGTTCGGCACGCAGCCACAGTTCCTGTCCGCGCAGTTGCTCGGCATTGGGGACGAAGTAGAACTGGTGGTCTTCTCCTTCGCCGAGCTTGACGACGATTTTCTTCTGCCGTTTGTGTCCCGGAACGAACAGGCTACAACGAAAGTTGAGAATCTCCACCGGTGAGGTTCTGTTGGTGATAATCTGTTCGATTTTCAAGCGTCCGTCTTCTTCATCGTTTCGGTCGATGACCTGCAGCCCGACGTCCCCCAAACCGACCTGGTAGGGACGGTACACGCGGAACTGATGCTCGGAAATGTCGAAATCGATCGACAGCTCATCGATACCTAAGCTGACGTTTGCCGGCAACGTCAAGAGCATTGGCAGCGTGAATTTCTCGCCGGGGCTTATCGTCAACTGCCAGGCGCTGCGGTCAACCTTCCACTCATCAGGCAGGTTGAGCGTGACTTGTCCGCTGACGCCCTGAGGAAACGCGTTGACGCCCAAGATGGCCTCTTGTTGCTCGGCGGTTTCGCTGCGGAGCCGCCCTTTTTGAAACTGAACCGCCATTCGCCAACGGGCAACCGGTTCGGAACAGCCGTGAATGATCAGTGGAATGGGACCAACCTGAATTTTCTGACGCGTGGTTCCCGGAACTTTCGGCGCCGTTTGCTTCCGTCCCCAAACGTCCACGATCGTCACCCGTTTGCCCAGATAAATCTCCTCGGTCACCTCTTCATCGCTCCAGACGATCAGGACGACTTCTCCGTCGCGGGCGAAGGCGAAGTTCCGACTCCCCTCGGGCATGTGGAACGATCCCAGGAATTCAGCCCCCTGAAGCGCCAATGCCGTCGACCGCCACGGTAAAAACAGCAGCGTCGGTGATCCGTTGGGATGCAGCAGACCGTGTTCGTCGTCGAAAACGTCCGAAGCGAAGATCGCCTCGGCGCCGCCGATCTTGGCCGCCACCATGCGCTTCACCAAATCGGAACCGCGCTCTTCGGGCGTGTACTTCGATCGAGCCAGCGGTTTGAGCAAAACCCATCGCGACAGGCCTGAATGCTGCGATTCTTTCAGCTTCTCGATGATTTCTGGGCCGGTCAGGCGTTTGTGCGGGTTCTCCCGATCCCGCTTGGCGCTGACGGACAGAAACGTGCGCGGCATTTTGGCCCGAGAGGGAATCGGCGTCTCCCACTCCCAGTGGACGCCGATTTGCGTATCGCGGCCGATTCGATCAAAGGCTCGCTTCACGGTGGAAAGGGTCTGACCGAGCGTTCGCATGCCAACAAAGCTCGCGTCGCTCTCCCCTCCCAGTTGCCAATGCCGAACGTTCGACGAATAGCGGGCGATCACCTTGTCCATCGAGGCCGACCAAAAGGAAGGAGGCATCGTGAAGATCTCGCTGATTCCCAACCAATCTTTCGCGAACTTGCCGCGTAATTCCGGAGGCGGTTCGTTCAGCAGACCCACCGGCGTGATCCCGCGCCGCTGGAGGTTCTCCAACATTTCTCCAATGGCCGCCGCCTCGTCCTGATTCTCTGCCTTCGCCGCCTGCCAGAGCGGGTATTTCAGCCAATTGATGCCGGCCTGGGCCGCCACGTTGGCCAGTTCCTTGATCGGCATGGTTCCGGCGCCGTGCGCAATCGTCCAGCCGAACTCGCCATGTCTTTTCGGCTCCACAAGGTCCATCACGGCGAAGGAAGTCTGTTGATCGAGAATGACGACCGTGTCGCGCTCGAGCCTGGATCGAACTCGGTAGTAACCGTACTCCTGCGGCTCCAAATGCCAGACTTCGGGGGCCCGCCCCGGCGGCGCCTCGTCGGGAAGTTTCTCATCTTTTTCGCGGGCATCCGCTTTGAGCTGCCGGGTGGTCTTGGCAATGATCTGATCGCTGCTGTCGACCAACTGCAGGTGCAGTTGGTACTCGCGGCTCGGATCGAGTCCGCTGACGTTCGACGTGATCACGATGGGAGCGTCGCGCTGTTTGAAGTGGACGCCGAAATTGCTGACTAATTTTAGCTGCGGTAGCCTGCCAAGCCACAGATCGTCGAACCAGACGGCGCCGCGGATGTCCATCTTGTTGCCCTCGACCAGATGGCATCCGATGACCACGAACCGCACGTCTCTGGAGGGAGCAACCGGCCCGATTCGAACGCGGACCCACTCTTGGTGGCTCCCGGTGACCGGCCGGCTCAGAAACCGCTGGACGCGTTGACGCTTGTGGTTCAGAAACGAGACCGACAACAACGCCGCATCGTGCACCAGTAACTGCGTGCGGATGTACCCCTCAAAAACGTACGAATGAAAAGGGTCGATCCGCCAGAGATCGGAATAGAGAATCGCCCGACCGCCGTTCACCTTGAATTTTAGACTTTGCCGGCCACGATGCCCGCGCGTACGGTCGATGCGGGCCTCGACATAGGTCGGGAATTCGGGGCCTTTCCGCTGGGTCCAGTCGTCGGGCCGTTTGTCGTGGTCCTGGTCCTGATCCGGTTCGAACGTAAATTTCAGGACCGGGTCGGCGCCGCTGAACGGATCGTGTTCGGGGGTTGTCTCGGCGGCTCCCCAAAGAAGCCCTGCACAGACGAGGTGGCAGGCGGTCGCTGTTGCGAGTATCATACTTTCGCCGTGTTGCTCTCTTGAGATGGCTCATCTCCATGATCGACCGCAAAGAAAGTTCTGCTCGACCTCGGAGCCGCTCGGGCGGCCTGGACCGGTTGTCACGGCTTTTCCTTTGGTAAGAATCGCGCCTGTTGTGAGAATCGTATGTTGCCTGCGCGTATTGCCGTCGCCACTCGCTGCTTTCGTCAACCGCTCAGGCAGTCGCTCGAAACGGCCCGGCAGATCGGCGCGCGGGCTGTCCAGTTCGACGCGAGAAACGAGCTGAAACCCTCGGAACTCTCCGGAACGGGCCGCAGACAATTCCTGCACGAGCTTGCCGACCTGGACCTCGCCGTCGCTTCGCTCTGGTTTCCGACGCGGCGGCCTTACTACGACCTGGATCAGCTCGAAGCCCGAGTTGCCGCGACCAAAGCGGCCATGCAATTCGCCTATCAACTCAAAGCATCGATCGTCACGGCCCGCGTCGGTCGCATACCGGATGATCCTGAATCGGAGGACTATCAGGTTCTGTGCGCGGTGCTGAACGATCTGGCCCGCTACGGCAATCGCGTCGGTGCGACGCTGGCGATCACCCCGGGCAACGAGTCGCCCGAAACGCTGTCCCGCTTGATCGAGAACGTGACCGAGGGGCCCATTGGGATCAACTGCGACCCGGCCGTCTTCGTCATGTCCGGACACGACCCGGCCGAAGCACTGCGAGCGCTGCACGAACTCATCTTACACGTGCAAGTCAGAGATGCGCTGCGCGACGTCGACGGCGGCGGTCTGGAGGTGCCGGTCGGTCGCGGCGAAGTGCAGTGGGATGAATTTCTGGCTGTAATCGATGAAGCCGCATTCCACGGTTGGCTGACCGTCGAGCGAACCACCGGCGATGACAAACTCAACGACGTGGCACGGGCCATCGAATACCTCAACCGCTTAAAAGAATGACGAATGACAGTCGTTCCAAGTTTCGCGGACTAGATGAACTTCGTTGTGCCTGGTGTGGCGATTGGGGGAAGGTCGAGTTGCGTGTCCCAGTCGAGGTTCTCGGGCATCAGGCGTTCTTGTGAGTTGAGCGCCTGCTCCCAGGTGATCTCCTTGCCCGTGTAGGCGGCCATGCGGCCCATGATGCCCATGAGCGTCGTGTGGGCCATCCGCTTGCCGTCGTTGATGGGACGGCCGGCACGAATGGAAGCGAAGAACTCGTCGTGTTCGGTCTGATACATGTTGTTCATCTCGCCGGTGTAGCGCCAATTGGTTTCCCCTTCAATCACCGGCAAATACCTGCGGCCGATCGTACAGATGCCTTTCGTGCCGATGATATAATCGGCATTCTCGTTGTGACAGCCGGGCTGAGACCGGCAGCCAAGAAAACCACGAATGCCGCTGGCGTATTCATAGACCACAAAGCCATTGTCGAACGTGTTGCCCTCGGTGGGATAGACGCGGCTGCCGATGGCCACGGCCTTGATGGGCATCACCTCGTCCAGCCACCAGGACATCTTGTCGACGCTGTGCCCGCCGGAAGCGAGGATGGTCACGCCGCCGGAGAGCCAGCTATAGTCGTACCAGTCGCGGAGCTGCCATTCGACATCGGTCATGCCGGGCGTGCGCTGGCCGTGATACTTGTGAGACAAATCGCCGCGGTAGTAGGTGGCGTAGATGGCCCGAATCTCGCCGATGGCCCCGGCGCGGATCTGCTCCAGCGCCCCGCGATGCCGGTAGTTGTAGCGCCAGCAAAAGCCCGAGAGGATCCCCAGATTCTTCTTGCGGGCCAGCTCCGCCGACTCGAGGACCGAACGGACGCCCGGCGCATCGACGCCGGCCGTGATCTCAATGAACGTATGTTTGCCAGCTTCGACGGCCGCCTTGAGATGCTGCGGACGGAAGCCGGGCGGCGTGGTCAATAGCACCACGTCGACGCCGCTGTCGATCACCTTCTGATAAGCGTCGAACCCCAGGAATCGCCGGTCCGGCGTCACGCGGACTTTTTCCGGCGACTGTTTGCCGAGAATTTTCAGGCTCCGCTTCAAGTGTTCCTCGAACAGGTCGCCCATGGCGGTCAGCTCGACATGGTCGTCTGCTTTCAGGGCCTGGGCGGCAGCGCCGGCGCCTCGTCCGCCGCATCCGACCAGGCCGATCTTCAACTTCTCGTTGTTGCCGGCGCCGGAAGCGACCGCCGGGAAACCGATCTGCGACGCCAACACTCCACCGATGGCGCCCGCAGTGGACGATTGAAGAAACTCCCGACGCGAGGTCGACGGCATGCGCGTGTCGGTCATGATGTTTTCCTTTCTTTCCCAGTAGAGAGGAACTCACGGTACAACTTGAGCGGCTGCGTCAACTTGGCGTCCAGCTCCGTCAACGCCAGGCGAACCTTGACCGTCCGCCGGTCGCCCGGCAGCAGGTCGTCGCCGAAGAGGGACAGGTCGAAAGCGGTGTAGGTCGTCAGGCGATCGGCTTCGTTGTCGGCATAGTAGCGGGTGCTAATCGCATAGCAGTGCTGGGGGCGTGCCATCAAGACCACCGCCAATTGCTGCTTCGGATCGGTCGCGAATGCCAGGCAATGAGCGTAACGGCGCACGGGGCACATCTGCACCGTCGGCGCTTTCCACTCGCTGCGGTCCCACCGGCCGTCGACACATCGCCGGGCCGAGTGAGCGTCCCGAGGAAAAACCAACACCGTGCCGCGAAAGACATCGTTGACGGTGGGCAGAACCAGTTCTGCTTCCGCCGGCGACTGACCGCGGGCGCGCGGCTGGAGGTAAACGTGCGGTTGCAGCACCTTGTCGAAGTAGCTGGACATGAACAGCTCGTAGCCGGGATACGTCCCGCGGCATTGGACGGTCACGGTCACGTCAACGGCGTTGGGCCGGCAGACCTCGTAACGTGCGGTGATCTCACCTTGGTGCGCGTCCGTGGGGGGCCACCTTGCTTCGACCCACTGCGGAGAGACCGCGGTGGTGCGCTGCATCGTCCGCGGCTGGCCCATGCCCTGGTTGACCGAGAACAGCCGAAAGAGATTCAGCGCGGAATACCGCTCGTCGATGACCTGCCGGCCGGTCCGCTTGTCGGTCAATCGCGTGACTCCATGATATGACCCGTCCAGCCGAATGCTGCCTTCGATCTGCGAGGTCTCGAAATCAAACGTGTTGTCGGTGCCGCGGGGCGTGAGCGTCACCTTCTCATCCGTCCCTCCGGCGATCGGAGCGGCCGAGGAAACCGGCGGAAAAACGACCGACGAGCCGAAAGCCCCGCCGAGGGCCGAAAGAGTTGACGTCTTCAGAAACTGTCGCCGAGATGTCATCGCAATCTCCTTCACATAGTTGTCTGGCGGCGAGCGGTGGGACGTCAGCCCACTGGTGAAAAGGAACAGTCGCAACGTTGCTTGCGAAACGGTTTCTCATCATACTCTAACCGTGACTTGCATTCACGCCGGCATGATGTCACCGGCGCTGGTTCAAGCAGAAGAGCCACGCTGCCGGCAAGAGCCGCAATCCTTCATTGCACCCAGGATTTGAGGACGAAGATGAGAAGCCACCGGCTCGCCACGCTCACGTTGACGGCGATGGGCGTTCTTGCATTTGCGAAATGTTCTGTCGCCGAGGAAGCCGTGGCTCCGCGTCCGAACGTCATCTTCATCCTGGCCGACGACCTGGGCTGGGCCGATCTGGGTTGTTACGGCAATCGCGTCTATCAGACTCCGAACCTGGACCGGCTGGCTCGGCAGGGGATGCGGTTCACCGACGCGTATGCGGCCAGCAGCGTCTGCTCGCCGACGCGGGCCAGCATTCACTCGGGCAAGTATCCTGCACGACTGGATCTGACCATCTGGCTGAACGGCCGCAGTCCGGCCAACGCGAAACTGTTGGACGCACCGCATGTGAAGCAACTTCCGCTGGAAGAGATCACCATTGCCGAAGCACTCAAGCCGGCCGGTTATGTCAGCGCCAGCATCGGCAAATGGCACCTGGGCGGAGAACCGTATTATCCCCAGCATCAGGGCTTCGACGTCAACATCGCCGGCACTTCCAGCGGATCTCCGGCGGGCGGGTATTTTCTGCCCAACAAGATGAAACTGCCCGGCGCCAAAAAGGGCGACTACTTGACCGATCGGCTGACCGACGAAGCGCTGACATTCATCGATTCCCACCGCGACAAACCGTTCTTCCTGTACCAGTCGTATCACTCAGTTCACGTGCCGATTCAGGGAAAAGCGGAATTGGTCAGGTTCTACAAGCGGCGCATGGAAGAACTGGGCCGGAAGTTCAATCCCGCCTACGCCGCCATGGTGCACAGTCTGGACGAGAACGTGGGACGCATCCTAGCGAAGCTGGACGAGGCGAAGATTGCCGAGCGGACTTTGGTTTTCTTCTTCTCCGACAACGGCGGCTACCACCGTGTGACGTCCAACGCGCCCCTGCGCATGGGCAAAGGATACAGTTACGAAGGCGGACACCGAGAACCGTTGATCGTCCGATTGCCCGGCGTGATCAAACCCGGCGCCGTCTGCTGCACGCCGGTGATCAGCACCGACTTCTACCCGACGATCCTGGAGATGGCCGGCGTTCCGCTCAAACCGGAACAGCACGTCGACGGCCTCAGCATCGCACCGTTGTTGAAAGACGCCGACGCGCGGCTCGACCGCGATACACTGTATTGGCATTATCCGCACTACAGTCCGCAGGGCGGCACGCCTTCCGGCGCGATCCGCACCGGTGATTGGAAGCTGATCGAATTCTTCGAGGACATGCACGTCGAGCTGTACAACCTCAAGAACGACCTCGGAGAAAAAACGGACCTGGCAGAAAAGATGCCCGACAGAACGGCACAGTTGCGGGACAAACTGCACGCCTGGCGAAAGACAGTGGACGCGAAGATGCCCGAGCCCAACCCCAGATTCGGCAAACCCTCCAAAGGTTCGACCAAGAAATCGAGGGAATAATATGTCTATGTCCGTGAAACATCTATTTGCAGTTGCATGCCTGTTGGTTTCCCGGCTGCCGGTCGGTGAAGTTTTTGCCGATGAGTCGTCGAAGGTCTTTCGCGCCGGCGCGTATGCCATCGACGTTACTCCCACGAAATACCCCGTGATCGTCAACGGCGGTTTCCTGCCCCGCACAACCGATCGCGCCTACGACCCGCTGCATGCACGCTGCCTGGTGCTCGATGACGGCGCGACGCGGCTGGCGATCGTCGTTGTCGATAGCTGCATGATCCCCCGCGACGTTTGCGACCGGGCGAAACGGCTGGCGGCCAAGACGACGGGGATTCCAACGGAACGGATGCTGATCTCCGCCACGCACACACACTCGGCCCCGTCGGTGATGATGGCTTGTCTGGGAACAGATGCCGACGTTGCGTATCGCGAGTCCCTGCCGTCGCGGATCGCCGACGGAATCGCGCGGGCGGCTGAAAAGCTAACGCCGGCGCGGGTCGGTTGGACCGTCGTCGACGACTACGAGCACACGAACTGCCGCCGCTGGATCATGCGGCCCGACAGAATGCAGAACGATCCGTTCGGCGGCCGCACCGTGCGGGCGATGATGCATCCGGGTTACCAGAACCCCAATTTCATCGGACCGGCCGGCCCCGTCGATCCGGGCTTGTCGCTGTTGTCGATCCAAACCAGCGGCGGAAAACCGATGGCCCTGCTCGCCAACTACTCGATGCACTATTTCGGGTCGCCGCGGCTTTCCGCCGACTACTATGGACGGTTTGCCACCAGGATTGCCGAGCTGATCCAGGCCGATTCGTCGTTTGTGGGAATCATGTCGCAAGGGACCAGCGGCGACCTGCATTGGATGGATTACAGCCGACCGAGAACAAACATCAACATCGACACTTACAGCGACGAAGTGGCCCGCATCGCCCACAAGGCCTACCAGTCGATCGAGTATCGGGGCCGGGTGTCGTTGGCGATGGCCGAGACGAAACTCACCCTGGGCCGTCGTCTGCCCGATGAGGAACGTCTGGCTTGGGCCGAAAACATCATTGCCGACATGCAGCAGCCCGGCCCGCGCACTCTGCCGGAAGTCTATGCGAAGCAGGCGGTCTACCTTCACGAAAACCCCACGGTTGAGCTGAAACTGCAGGCCGTGCGGATCGGAGAGCTGGGGATCACCGCGATTCCTAACGAAGTCTATGGCATCACCGGATTGAAGCTGAAGCTGCAAAGCCCGTTGACCCCCACGTTCAACATGGAGCTGGCCAACGGCGCTGCGGGATACATCCCTCCGCCGGAACAGCATGCTTTGGGTGGCTACACGACCTGGCCGGCCCGAACGGCGGGCCTGGAAGTCGAGGCCGAACCGAAGATCGTCGAGGCGCTCTTGGGCCTGCTGGAAAAGGTGTCCAGCAAGCCTCGCCGCGAGCACGTGGATCCGCTGGGCGCGTATCCCCAGGCGGTGCTCGCGTCGAAACCGGCGGCGTACTGGCGGCTGAGTGAGTCAGTGGGCACTCGCGCGCACGACTCGAGCGGCAATGAGCTGCACGGCATTTTTGAGCCGGGGGTCGCCCTATTTCTGCCCGGCGCCGCGTCAGAGAGTTTTTCGGGACGCAAGACGAACAACCGCTGCGCCCACTTTGCCGGCGGCCGCATGCAGGCGGCCTTGAAAGACCCGAGTGGGGCCTATTCGGTCGAGATGTGGTTCTGGAACGGGCTGCCCAACGACGCCCGTCCGGTGACCGGCTATCTGTTCTCCCGCGGAGTCGACGGCCGGAAGAACGCTCCGGGCGATCACCTGGGAATCGGCGGCACACACGAGGCTGCGGGCCGTTTGATCTTCTTCGACGGCAACGGGCCGAGCGGTCTGCTCGTCGGCAAGACCCAGATCGCTCCCAAGACCTGGAACCACGTGATCCTCACCCGCGACGGGGAGCAGGTCACCGCGTACCTCAACGGCAAACGGGAGCCGGAGATCGCCGGCAAAGCCCATGTCGCCGGCGCGGAACAGGCACGACACGTCTTCATCGGCGGTCGCAACGACAACTTCGCCAACTTCGAAGGCAAGATCGACGAGGTGGCGTTCTATGATCGCGTGCTCTCGGCCGATGAGGTCGTTGCACACTTCGCCGCTGCGGGACTGGTCACAGCGAAAAAGTAACCGGATGCAACGAGTGATTGTCAAACGGGCTCAGCGATTCGGGCGAGAAGGACTCCGAAG
>CAZGYE010000167.1:0-12782 GCA_964530165.1 uncultured Planctomycetaceae bacterium | reverse complement strand
CGATTCTTCCGAATACCCGCTCCGGCGTCAACGCCATCAGCGCCCGGCATTGCTGATCGCACGCCGGTCGAAACGGGGGCGTCCAATTACAACCGGCGCATGAGACGACTTGACGGCCGACACGGACCGTCTCCACGCTCGGCATCAGCGACCAGACGGCGTCTTTGGTCGGACCCTCGATTACGAGCGTTGGCGCGTCCAGCGTCCCGGCTAGCCAAGCGGGACCTGACGAGAGCGTGACGACTAGATCGGACCGGCGCATGATTGCCGCTTCAATCTCCCAGCTCAGGCCCAGAAAGCATTCGCTCATACCCAGGGCGAACCGCAACTCGCGGAGTTCTTTTGCCCTCTGCGGATTGTTGAGGTCTACTTTCTCGTAAGGCGGTCCGCTATCAGTGTGGGTAAAGAACCGGTAGCCGTACCCGCGTCGCTTGAGCGTCTCGGCTAGGTCCATCCAGTAGGCAACCGGCCAGTCACGATTCCGCCAGCTCGTCTGGGGCCACAGAGCGACGAAACGCTTCTGCTGGCTCAGTCGCCGCATTCCGCCTGACACGACCGCTGCAAACTCATCTGCCTTCGACCCGATCTGAACGGTCGGTCGCTTCGGTTCGCTCGTGATTCCCAACTCCCGACCGCGGCTAATCGCTCTCGGAATTTCCCCGTGTTGTTCGTGGACTTCCACCTCGTAGGCGTCGAACGTCGTCACCGCGTCGATGTCTGGGTCGGCCAGCTCGACAACCTCCTGCCCCAGCATTTCGAGGAACGCGCGTTTCTTTCCGGTTGCGTGGTGGACCAGCCGCACCGGTGCGTTGCGCGAACCCTCGGCGATCCACGCCGTGCAACAGGCATCGCCGTAGCCGTGGGCGTCCGCGTTGAGAGTGATGGTGTGCTGTTGGGTCAATTGAGTTCCTTCACCTTCTCGACAATGCGGTCCAGAACGTCTTCCGGTAACAGTCGCATCAGCGCTTGGCATCCTTGATCGCAGGCGGCGCGGAATCCGTCGCTCTGCACGAAGTGGCAAGCCGCGCAGGGGATGACATCCTTGGAAACGCGCATGGTTTCGATCGACGGCATCTGCGCCCAAAGTGTATCCTTTGTCGGGCCTTCCAAGACGAGACACGGTTCATCCAGCGTCCCGCAGACCGTAGCCGGCCCGGACGATACGGCAACGTTCAGGTCGGCCGCACGCATCAGCGCGGCGTGATTATCCCACGACTGGCCGAACTGAAAGCTAGGGACGTTAACGAAACGTTTTGATTTGTCCGACAGGGTATCCTTAGTGTTGTCCGGCGATTTCTCACCGATCATCATCTGCACGCCGTAGCCCAGCTTCGACAGGTTCCATGTCAGATCAACCCAGTGCGCCGCCGGCCATTCGCGGGACGTGTAAACCGTCCCCGGCCAGAGTGCGACGAACTTCTTTTGAGAACCTTTGCGCATCGCATCGCCGATGTCGTTTGCCCACTTGGTTGCGCCTTCGGAAATCGTGACCGCCGGCCGCTTCGGTTCCGACAGGATGCCGAGATGCCGGGCGCGGGAGAGCATGCGCGGAATCTCGCCCTTCTCGCGGTTAATCTCGAACGAGTACGCCGCATAGGTCGTTTTATGATCCTTGGGAAGTTCATCGACGATGACCTGCCCCAGCATCTCTAGCAATCGCCTCTTCTCGCCGGTCGCGTAGTGGACGAGTTCAACGTCGCCGCCTTTGGACCCTTCGGCAATCCAGGCGGTAAAGACCGCATCGCCGAATCCGTGCTCGTTCGCGTTGAGAACGATGCGCTTCCGTGGCGGTCGCCGTAGCAGCGTGCGGCGGAAAAAGTTCCATACGCCCATCTGAATTCCATTTCTTAGATCAATGCGCGTTCAACGATTGTTGTAACCTGAAATGCGCCGCCGGACTAGTTGAATCGTTCGTTAGTTCATTAGGTGATCCCGTATTTGGCCTTGAGGGTTGCTATCACGGTCGATTGATCCGCCGACGACAGCACGCTGCCCCAAGCAACGATTTCGGCAATGTCCACGTTCGCCGGCCTCGTCTGATCGTAGCTCTCTCCGAGGACGACCGAGATCCCGGACTGTCCAATAAACGTAGAAAGCCCAGACGATGTTTGCGAGAGACTTTCTTGCCCGTTGTCGAATGTAATAATTAGGTCGCCATTTTCTATTGCAGTGACCAAGATGACCGTCCGCAACAGCGCGGAGATAGGCGATACACTAACCACGGAAGCAAAGGGGGCCCAGAGTTCAAAGCGATAGTCTCCGTCATTGGTCTCCCACAGACCGAAGTGCCGAGTTCCAGCAGAATTAGCATAGGCGTGAAGGTACTGTGAGTTAATGCCGCTGCTAGTCGCGTTGAGTTTGACGACGTATGCCAGAGTCACGGCCGTAAAATTGCCAATGTTCCCGCCAGCAGTAAGGCGATCGCTGATACCGTCGAATCTCAACGTCGGCTTGCCGTTGAATGCCGTTGCCCACAAATGCGGTTTGTCGGTTGAGGTCGCCTGGGAGAAATCCATGCCGCTTGCCGACTGATCCAACCAGTTCAGCACGGCGTCCCCGTCCACCGCCGGAACACCCGCCGACTTCTCCACGCCCTGCGCCGCGTCCATCCACCAAATCGGTGTGCCATAATCGGCCGGGTTCCAGACGCCGCCTGAGCTGCTCGACGCTGATGACGGTGAACCGCTGCTCGATGGTGAGCTGACGCTCGAACCCGATGACGAACTAACCAACGGCGAACCGCTGCTCGACGGCGACGACGATGGTGATGAGGCGCTGGCGGAACTTGATGCTTGCAGCGTCGTTCCGGCGAACAGTTGTGCGTCCAAGCGCGGACCAGCCGTCATCCCGCTGATGATGAGTCGCGGGCCAGCGTAGAAATCGTCGAAATTGTCTGCGGGGTCGGCCAACCGTCTAGGTTCCTACAGTCGCTTGGATCAAGCCTTGCCTCTCAAAATTGTAATTCGATCCCGTAACGACGACGCGATACTCGGTCGTCGCCGTCAAGCCGACGGTGCCGGGCAGAATGCCGCGATAGTTTCCGTTTGAGCCGGAGACGTAGGGCATCGAGATACTTTGACCGCCGGTCAGCGGGTCTTCCGTGGCGTCGTAGACGCTGAACGTCAGGGCCGCATCATTGACGGTCGTGCCGGTCGCGCCTTCGCGCAGCCCCTTGATGACCAGCTCGTTATCGTTATTGACCAACCAGGTGCCGACTTGTTTGAGGATGCTGCGCTTGGGGAAATCTGACATTGTGAGCGGCTCGTGATAAGGAACTATACAGGCGTGAGAATTGAGAAGTGGCGTCGATTGTCCAGGAAACGCGATTCATCGAAATGCTGGGGATATTCCCTGGTGATCGTTTCGATCAACCGGCGGTTCGCGGGGCGCTGAGTATCGTCGATAATCACAATCGTGTCACGGTCGATCAGGGAATCAAGATGCGGCAGAATTCCCGTCCGACCGCCGCCCGGCGGACCGTCGATCAGAACGATATCGAACGGGCCGGCAGGAAGGAATGCGTACCAGGGCGGTGTGCCCGTCAGCGGGCGCAGGTACAACTCGCAGCTCAGCAATGGATTACGCTCCTTGCCGAGTCGGGGAATCTCAGTGCAAACGCGGTCGAAATAGAGCCGGTCGTGTTCGACCGCCGTGTGGTAGACTCCCTCAGAATGAGCGAACAGCCACGTCGAAAGACCGCTGCCGCACTCGAATGTATAGCAGCCGGGCGTCAGGTGTTTCTCGATCTCCCGCCAGCAACCGGGTGAAATCGCCCAGGCCATCTCGCCGCCGGCGTCGATCCATGCGTTGGCGAGTTGTTCAAACATTTTCATTCAAGATTACTCAATCTCAAATGGACACGATTGAATTCCTCGACCGGCACGCGCACTACCTCCGGGATGCAGGCGGCCAATTTGTCGTAGCAATAGCCCGCGGAACGAATGTGATCTGGATAACGCAAAAACGTATGCGCCAATTGGTGCGTTACAACCGCCTCAATCAAGCACCCCAGTGCCTCGGCGAGTTGTCGTTTTTGCTCTTCGTCACACGATGCCCTCCATGCAAGGTTTGTGCTCAACCGGCTACTGGCCACTTCGCCGAGGTCACGTATCGGGATGATCACGTGATCAATGGCAAGCCCGGCGTTGATCGCTGCGCCGATGTGATAACACCAGAATGGCGTCTTTAAGATGCGCGGCGCCCGCGCCAACCATTCGGGGGTTGGGGCGGCGTTTGTGTTCGGCCAAGTGTACTCGCAGCCGGCGCGGATAGTTGGGTTCCACCCGTCGTGCTCGGCGCTGAACCCTGTATCACAGCCGAGACGGGTCAGCAGTCGCATTAGGAATGACGTACCGGCCCGGCCGGTTCCTGTGATGATGATTTTACCCGCCATTGTCCCGTTCCAGCACGGTCAACCCGTTATTGTTCTCGTGGCGTTCCGCGAGCTTCCATTGTGGTTGTGCGGCCAGAAATTCCTGCACTGCCGGCCACAACCCCTTGCCGCCGTCCTCGCCCGTCTGCCCGAATGTTGTGGTATCGTGTAGTACGATCCAGTGGCGCGACTTGTCGGCGTGGAGTGCAAGCTCCTGCGAAAGCTGCGCGTAGGTGTGCTGAGTGTCGATAAACAGCAGGTCCGTCGGCGCGATCTCTACGTGTAACACATCGGAATGATTGAACTCAATCGCGGTTTGACCCGCGAGAGTTCTCAGCAACTCGGTAACCCATTCCTTGTGATCGGTATCGTAGCAAACGAGCGTTTCCGGCTGTGCGAACAGAAACGCCACGGTCGAATTGCCTTCTCGTGTGCCGAACTCGGTAACGTGCTTGCACTGGCCGGCCAGTTGATACAACCGCAGTAGGTGTTCGTTGATGTCGGACGCCGTGTGGAAAACGGCATCGAATCGCTGTTTCAGGGCCGACGGCTCGGCGAGATCGTGTTGTTGTGTTGGACGATAATCTTCTGACGCACTCATGCGAGCGCCTCCACTTTCTGTGCGATAAACCAAGGCCACTTGTACCGTCTTAAAAAACTTTCCGGGTGCGATTCCAGACGTTCGAGGAAGTCATCGCTGCGCACCCGCCAACCGGCGGCGCGTAGCTGATCGGACCACCAAGACATCGTACGGATACAGACGTGCGACGGGTCCTCTTCCGCCATCGGGCGGGCGTGTTCATCGAGTAGCTCGGCGGTGTCCAGGGCACAGAACATCAAGCCGCCCGGCTTCGTCACGCGCGCCAGCTCGCGCAGAATGAGTGGCACCAATTCCGGCTTCCAATGCTCGGCTACTTGTGTCGTGTGAACCCAGTCAAATGTGCCGGCGTCCAGAAGGTGGAGGTTTACGGCATCGCAGACGTGGAGCCGGTCGGCCATATCGGGCCATTGACGCCGGCCGAGTTGAATCATGTATTCGTTGACATCGACGCCGAGAACTGTGGTCCCGGCATCCTTGAGGCCGCGAGTGATTGCACCGCACGCGCAGCCGACGTCCAGAATCGATTTGCCCGTGAGATCAAGCGACTCGACAAGCCAACCGGCGTAACTCTGTTGCCACTGTCCAAACGCGAGATAATCCAGCCCGGCTGCCTTGTGCTCCTCGTAATATCGTTTGCCGTAGCCGGTCGCCGTGAGACCGAGCATTGCAATCCGTTTCGAGAATCTCTCGGCGCTGCTCTTGTCCCGGCCGAGCAACTCGCACGCCGCACCGAGCACGGATGCCACAAGCCCGTGCTCCGGGTAGGCTGTGAAGCGGTAGTTGTTTTCAAAAAACTCCCGCGCCGGCTGCTCGCCGCAGGGTCGCATATCGGGCCAATTGCCGGGAATGACGTGTGTAACGTTCCGACAGAGGTCGAAGTATTGCATCGGATGATGTTTGAGCCAAACGCCAATCGTGGGCGTGCCGGTCGCCCCGGCGACGTGCAGCGGGCCGGAATCGACGCCGATCATCAGCGAGCTGTGTTCGATCAATGCGGCGATCATTTCCGCGTCGCCGCTGCCGAATCCGCCCCAAAGGTCCTCCCTCTCCGCCGTCGGGCAGAAAACCGTCTTCTGGTCGATCAACGGAGACCGTCGGTCCCAGTCCAGGATGACCGGGACGAATCCCTCGGCAACCGCCCAATGGCAAATCTGATTGGCTTGATCGTGCGTGAGGTTTTTCTTCTCCGCCGCCGTGTTGCCCTCATAGTGCAGGATCACAACGGGCAATGGGCGAACGTTGCGGCGAAGTCCGCAGATTGACTTTAGGTATTCCTCTGCGCGATTCGTTGCGGCCTCGCCGATTTCGATGCTGTACTCGAACAATGCGGGGTCGGGCTGGAGGTCAAACACGTCTCGCAGGCAGTTTGACGGTTTTGTGCTCGGGGAGTTTGCGAACGGCGAATAGTTCTCCCACCAGCCGAGATCGAAGATGTGATCGTATTCGCCTTCTTCAGGTCGCGGCTCCCGATCATGGTACGCCCGCCGGCAGAAGCCGGCCAACGCCGAGTGTTTTCCGTGCAGGCAAAACACATCGACGTTCCAATCCGATCGGTACTTCTGCAAGTGCCGGAGAACGATCGTCAATTGAATGGCGTCGCCGAGACCGTGCGCAAATTTAATCAGAACGTTCATTCCCCCCCAACCTGTCATAAATCTCGAAGAATTGAACGGGATCGTGGGCGTGGATGTAGTCGAAATCCCACGTTCTGAGATACGGAATGTGGTGATTGATCAGCGTCTGCACAAAGTAATGCTCCACTCCGTTGTAGGCTCCGGCGTCAAAGAATGACGGATGAAAGACGTGGCTCTCGGCGTCAGGGCCGAGCAAAGAACGAATCCGGCAGACAAACGCTTGAGTGCCGAGGGCCTTGATGCCGACATCATCCAGGAAAGGCCGTGAGAGGACGTCGACCTGCGCCCTCTGCGCTTCGCCGACCCAGTAAGATACGGCATTGACGTCCTCGAAAATCACGTCTTCCGCCGTGAAAAACATCCACTCGGCCCCGAGCGCGTCGCAGGCCAGCAGACCTTGGTAGATCGACCTTGCCGCGCCGTCTTGATGCGGGTAATCGAAAATCGTCGTGACGATGCGCGTCACGGGGAGCAAGCGGAAAAGCGATCGCTGAAGGTCACGATCTTCGCGTTCGGACATTGTTAGCTTGATAGCTGAAACGACGGTTGTAAATTTGTCGGCTGAGTTCAGCCGCTCTATTGACGCGGACAGCATTCTTATGTGATCAGATGCGCCGATTGTGCCGCCACTCTTGCGGTGCTGGCCGTGAAAGCTGATGCAGATGGCAATTGAATCAGTCATAAATGCCGAGCGTTCGTATTATGGACTCGGAATCAATCAGCGCCATGCAGCGTCCGACCGGTCGCTTCAGGCCGATCACCGGTTGTTCGCACAGCGAACCGTTCTTGGATTCGTCGCCGTCGTCCAACGGAACAACGCGGGCCTTCCAGCAACCCCCGTTCCGGCAGCAGCCCAGCGCCCCGATTGTGTGGAACGTCGTCTGTTTCGAATACGTCACCCAGGGAACCGGCTCGCGCCCACCGAGCAGACAGAGGTATGGTTTCTCGAATGCGGCCATGATGTGTTGCAGAAACGTCACCGGTCCGAGGCCGCCGGCGGCGTGATAGGCGAGCCGGATCAGTTGGCGCGTATCGGTCTTGCCGCGAAGGTCGATTACGCCGTCCAGGTCCGGGTGGTTGTGTCCGCTTTCGCCGATCTGAACCCACTGGATGCGGCCGCGCGTTCGGTTCACGACCTGCTGATAGTTCTCAACCGGCCATTGCTTCAGTGTGTAATCCGATTTCGTTCCGGCCGAAACCAGCCAGTACGGTACATCGCGGCCGTTTGTCACCTGGTCCCGTACCTGGTTGATCCATTCCTTTTCCTCGTCGGACAAGTACAGGTGCGGCCGGTTCGTGGTCAATCCAAGCGGTCGGTCGATCTGCGAGCCGAGATACGTCGTGTAGCCGGAGAGGAACGGGATGAGAACCTGGTTTGAGCGGTTGATTGCCGGGTATTGCATGTCGATCCGGCGCGCCTCGGCGTCCCGGTCGTCGATGGGCGTGATATGCGGGTTTTGCTCCCAGACGGCCGGCACGGGGCTGCGCACGTCGGTCAGGTATTCGCCGGGGTAGGTCGCGTGCAAACTCTCCACGGCTGCCGTCAACGTCAACACGTCGCCGGGACAAAGCGGGCAAGAGAGTATCACCTTTTCAGCCATCAGCGGTGTGACCAGGCCGGGGATATTATGGGTATCAAACGTTGTGTAATTATTGGTATTATGAGTTGCGTAATTCAGCGTCGAGGTCGTCGCGGAGCAGGTTGACGGCCGTAGTAAAGTCGCCGTACAAGAAACCGTTGGTCATCCGCTTCAGGTGAATCCTCTGGTCCTTCCGCTGGTACACGGCCACCAGGTATTGACCGCTTTGAACCGCTTCCTTGAGAGCCGTCAGAATCTCGGCGGGGATGCCGGTTGCCGCACCGGGAGCGCCATTCGCGTTTGCTGAGACGACGGTTGATTTCACCGGAACGACCGTCGATTTCACCGCAGGTGATTTTCTCTTAAACATTCTTTTCCCTTGACCCCGCTATCAACGGGGGACCTCAACGTCACCAGTGACCGCGTGGGCAATGCTCGCTGCGCCAGGCGAGCTTATTGAGGAATTTCCCCTCGGCATCGACGGCGCAGCCGCAATCGGTGCAATGCGCACCATTGAACATCTTGCTGGGGCAGGTCTCACAGATTTTGAAAAGTTCGCCGATTTCGTCCAGGCTTCTTTTCTCGAACCCGTCGCCGGCGTGTTTCAGAAGTGCGATTGCAAAGTGTAGAGCTTTAACCGTCAGCGGCGGGGGCGGCTTGGAAGGCGGCTGGATTGCGGGCGGACCGTGTGGTTCGACATCCTCTTGGGCAAGATTCGGCGAGTTGGCATACGGGCAGCGCAGGCAGGTTTCGGCGGTCGCGTAGCCGGTCATGTGTATGAGCTTATTGCTACCGCAACGAAAGCCTTTGTTCTCGACCCCTTCGCCGCGGTGTTGGCAAACCGGCAAGTTCGGCATGGCTTCCCTTGCAAATTGAAAACTAGGGTGCGGGAGTCACCGTCACGGTGTCCGGCCAGTTGTTGCAGGAATGAAACATGATGGTCGACCCGATTGTAAACGTGTTGGACCCTAGACAGTTGAAGTTCCCGACCAAATCATACCGCACGGTGTTTGTGTTAAGCTGTATCGCACAGGCCGCGACAAACCATTTGCTCCCCAAGGTGCGATAGTAGAGGTACCAGGCACCGTATCCGTCGAAGTCGGCGCACCCGTCCGGCCACCAATCGAGCCAGTAGCAAGTCGTATATTTCCATTCCATGTCGCACAAGAAAGGGCCGTGACCTTGCTGTTGGATGAGCGTAAAGTTTCCATTGTAGCTGTCGCAGTTGGCGCAGTTCGTATTCGCCCCGATGCCGCTGATGTTCAAATTCCACCTCAACGGGACGGTGACGCACGAGCCGCAAAGACCATCGCCCGGCGTGGTGGGGGTACACGGGCAATCGCTGCACTCGGTGAGCGCCGACCCGCCGGAATTGGAAACGAGCTTACCGTTTTGCGACCAGAGAGACGTTGACATTGTGGCGGTGTTCCTTATGAGCTACTGCTACTAGCCGTTGTGCTGCACGCTTCAATATCCATCCATTCCAGGCAACCGCCGTTGTGAATGAGCGCCTGTTTTTTGGAGGCGTCATAGTTTGGGATGCTGGAAATCGGCGCGCCGCCGATTGTGTTGATGCAAGTCGTACTCGCTGATGACGGCGATGTGGCGCTCACCGAACTGGACGAAGAGGACGCTGCGGAGCTGGACGTTGAGGACGTGGGCGATGATGAGGGCGAAAGCGATGACGAGGACGATGACGACGAACCTGGCGGCGGCGGCACAGTCGAACTGGACGCTGCGGATAATGATGAAACGGCGGTGGACGAGGGCGAACTCGAAGGCGGCGGTGGTGGCGATGCGACGGAGCTGGCGGCAGACGATACGACGGAGCTGGCGGCGGATGAAGGCGAACTCGTAGGCGATGCGACGGAGCTGGACGCGGCGGATACCGATGACAGAGAGCTGCTGCTCTCGATGCCGGGAGACGACGAGACCGATGAGACCGACGAGCTGACGGAGCTGCTCGACGATGACGACGGTGAGCCGCTGCTTGACGATGACGACGAACCGCTGCTACTCGACGACGAGCTGACGGCCGATGAGACCGACGAGACTGACGAGCTGACGGAGGATGAGACCAATGAACTGACGGAAGACGAACCGCTGCTCAACGATGATGATGACGGTGAGCTAACGACCGACGATGATGGCGACGATGTACTGGCGGAGCTTGATGACGAGGAACTACCGCTGACGCCGCACGCATCGCAGACGACGACAAAATCATCGAGCGTCGCCTCCCATTCCGCCCAGGCGATCGTATTCTTGGCAATCGAGCTGCTTCCGTCTGGGAATACGGCGCGAACGGTGATCGTCTGAGTCGATAGGTCTTGCCAGCCGATGTCGAAATAGGTCGGCGTGGCCGGGGCCGTGCCCCCGGCGTTGAGGGTGTCGTTCAGCCGAACGCGCAACTGAAGCAACGGCTGCCGGGTCACGAGCACGCGCCCGGTATTGTTGATGTCGTCATCCAGAACCCGCCAACCGCCCGATGACCTGATGAGAAACCAAGAGCCGCTGACAGGCCCCCACGATTCACCTGGCGCGGGTGGGTACCCGCCGGCTGCATCGTAGGCGGCCATAAACGGGCCGGCCGTGCAGACGCCGTACTCCCCGGGCGCGACCGCAGCCGGCCCGTTGATGAAGTGCGCGTATTGCGAGCCGAACCGGTCCGGTTTGTCGATCGTGAGAATCAGCCGATCCCCGACAAAGACCGATCCGGTCTGTTGCACGATACCGAACGGCGGAACATCTTCTGCGGAATCGTTGCGGTATTCGACCCACGATTGCGGCACGCTGCTTGTCTGGTCGGTGAGGAAGGTCACGGCGAACCCTCCCAGTAGCTCTCGCCGGGTGCCAGCAGGCGCGTGGTCTGTTGATCCTCACTCCGATCGTCCGTTCTCCGCTGCTTCTCACGCCGCCGCCGTTCCTTCCAAGGCGTGACGATATTCGAGTGCTCCCGGTTTCGGCTGGCCCTGGTCGTCGTGCCGCGGCGACCGACATCGAACGTCACTTGCTGGATCGCACCGTCCGGCGAGATCGGAACCAGGCCGGCATACTGGATGTCGCCCGCTTCCGTGTTGGCGTATTCGGCCTGCGCCGCGTCCATGTAGTAATTCGCCTGCGCCGTCAGGTTGTCCGTCGTATCGTTAGTTGTGACGCCAACCGGCGTCGTACTCCCGGCCGCGCCGTAATTGACGATGACCGTCCGCTGAATGTCCTCACGGCGCAGGATGCGCGGCGGCGTGTTGTTCACGCTGCCCAGAACCCGGTTCAGCTTGTATCGGCGCGGCTCGCGGGTGTTGGCGTCCTTGTAGGGAAAGGCGATTTCCAAGACGAGATCGGTTGCGGCGATCAGGTGGTCGTCCGGGTTAGGTTTAACGACGACCTCTTCGAATTCGACGATGCCGAGCGCTCGGAGAATTCGGAACTTCTTATAGCCCGCCTTGTCGCCGGCCCCGGACACTACGTACTTGAAGCCTCCGCCGAGCTGCGTCCCGGTCACGATTGGCGGGTTTGGCTTCTTCTTGCCGGTCACCGCGTCCAGGTGCTCTTCGGCCAAACCCTCTTGGAGCGGAGTCACCTGGTCGATGCCGGCCACATCCGGCTCACCGGGAATTTTCGTTCCCGGCGCGATGATCCGATACCACTTGCAGACGGTTTGCTCGGCAAGGCCCCACTCTTCGAGGTTATTCCGAAGCCCCGTCCACGTCCCCGGTATTTCTTTGGGCCAGCCGCCGGCCGGCGTGTAGGATAGGTTGCCGATCGGCTTGATCTTGCCGTCGGTGTCGCGGCCGACCGCTTCCAGCTTGAAACGGCCTTGGAACAGCGTCGGCGCTCCGACGACGATCAACTCGTCCGGCGTTTTACTGGAATCAAAACTGTAGCCGGTGTTCATGGCGTCCGCTGTGGGCAGCGGTAGGCCGATGCCACGCGGCAAAAGCCGGACAAGATTATCCAGCCCCAACACGACGCGGCAGTCGAGCTTTTCGCACAGATCGGCCAGTTCGCGGGCTGGGTTGGCTGCGGACCAATGCACCTCCGGCCGCGTATCGTTCGGCAGGGCGGATACGTCGAACCCCGATTCGTTCATTGCCGCGAGCAGCATCGACGCCAGAGTCTGCGGGTCCTTCTCGGTGCCGGGGCGTACCGAACCGTCCTGATTCCGCAGGTTGTAGTGGCCATCGATCCCGCCAAATTGCCACTTCCACCGCCGATCGAAAATATGGATCGTCCAGACGAAGCCGCCGCGCGGTGATCCTTTCAGGCTGGCCTTATCCGCCCGGCAATCGTGGAACTCGATCGTCGTCCCGCCAAAGGTGAACGCGAGCGTGCCGTTCGTTGCGATCAGGTTCGGCTGCGGAACCATCTCGATCGTAGCGACCGAGGGCGTGATGCCGTGACTGAACGTAATCCGCCCGCCCATCGCGTGGCTGATGCCAGGATAGGAGACGAGTCCTTGCGGAGGCGGCACGGCGACAAACCTTCTGAAGTGTGAACCACTAGGATCATGGGGACGTGGCGGCGGCGGGCTGGGAATACAAATGCACTTGCAACTTGCGGCTCCGTATATCGAAGGTCGCCAGATTCACGCCGAA
>CAZGYE010000166.1:0-12859 GCA_964530165.1 uncultured Planctomycetaceae bacterium | reverse complement strand
GAGCTTCTTGGCGCAATGAACGGTTACACCCCAAGGAGACAGCCATGTCATTTCGCAACTCATGCCATCAGTGTCTGGTGATTGTCGTTGCGGCAGCGTTCGTATGTCTTGCAGACACATCTTCAGCCCAGGAACACTTCCTGGCGAAGGAAGGAAAGGCCGAGGCCGTGATTGTGGTCGGCCAGCAGAGCGGCCCCTTCGACCGCTGGGTGGCCGGTGAGTTGCAGCGCTACCTGCGAAAACTCTCCGGGGCGGAGTTGCCGATCGTCACCAGCGACAAGGTTCCGGCAGAGAAAACGCTCATCCTGGTAGGCGGCCCGGCCAACAACCCCCTGACCGCCTCGGCCCAGCAGAAGCAGCTTGTCAGCTTCGCCGGTCTGAAGCCCGACGGACTGGTCTTGAAGACCATCGATATGGCCGGCCGGCCGGCCGTGGTGGCGGGCGGAAACGACGAAGCCGGAACGATGTATGCCGTCTACGATCTCTTGGAGCGGCTGGGAATCGTCTTCCAACTCACCAACGACATCATCCCCCAGCAGAAACCCAACCTCCCCTTGCCTAAACTCGACGTGCGCATCGAGCCGGTGCTGAAACATCGCGGGATGCACTGCTGCCACGGGATTCGCTGGTACATGGGGCTCGAGGACTTCCGAAAAGAAATCGACCAGTTGGCGAAACTCAAGATGAATTGCCTCCAGTTCTATTGGGGCATGGGCGGGCCATGGACCGAGTTTTCCTACGGTGGCAAGGTGGCGGAGATCATTTACCCCAAGGAGTCCGGCTACTGCGCCTGGGCCTGGAACAGCGGAACCGCCAAGAGCGTGAAGATCGGTCGGGAGTGTTTTCCGCAAGATGGGTACATTGGCCCGCCCGAGTTCGCACGCGTCCAAACGCAGGAGCAAGCCTACAGCACCGCCCGCGACTTCCTCCGTGAGATCATTCGGTACGCCCACACGCGCAAGGTACAGGTTTGGCTGGCGATGGGCGAGATGCCTTTCGTGCCGCCAAACCTGATACTGTCCACCTCAAAGCGATTCAGGAAATTCTACTGTGGGGTCGCGATTCCCCATGGCGAACCCGCCATGCTGGACATCTGGGAGGCCGCTGTGCGAAGCATGATTGAAACCTATCCGGAGGCCGACCGCTATTGGGTCTGTACAGGATCGGAACTCCATATCCCGGCGGACGACCCGAAGACTCAGGCGCTGATCCGCGACTATGCCGGCGTGCGCCCGCTGCTTCCGCAAAAGCCTCCGGCAGCCATGGACACCGATGTGGCCGACGTGGCCGCGGCCGACACGCTGGTTCGCAGGATCAGGGCACGTTATCCAGCCGCAAAGCTCGGATTGGAACTGATCTTCCGCGGCGGCCATCTCCGCGCGCTCGACTCAGTTCTGTCTAAAGACGTTTGGCTGATGAACATGGTCAACTGGGGCGGCGAGACGGCCATGAGTTACTTCGACAAGATCCAAGGACGCGAGCTTATCGTGTGGCCGAGGATTACCGACGACGGCGGCGAGTTGAACATTCAACTCAATGCCATGATGTACGACCACGACAAGACCATTCCCGACAGCGCTCGGTACGGGCTGACGGGCGTGCTCGGGCAATTGAACAAGGCGCGTGGCGCGGAACAAAGCGCCCAGTATATCGCCGAAGGTGCCTGGAACCCGCAAATCAACTGCCAGTCGTTCTACGAACGTTATCTTCGCCGCCTGTACGGTCCGGACAGCCTGGACGCGCTTCTGAAAGCATTCTTGCTGCTTGAGGAAAACGAGAAAACCCTGGGCTGGCATGGAAGGAAGGGGCTGTTCGGCACCTACCACCACGGTAACCGTATGGGAGTTGCGCTGAGAAGAGTCAACTTCAAGGAGGAGAAACTGGAACTTGATCGCCGGGTGGTGGAAAAGGCCATCAAGACCGCGGAAGCAGACCGGAAGTTCTGGGACGGTCGCGCGGCCCACTGCCGCCAGGCCCTGGAGCTGCTCCGTCAGGCGCGGCCCAGGGTTTTGCCCGGCTCGCGCGAGGAGCTGGACTACGTGATCTACAAGACCGAGAACTTCATCACCGTTTTCGAAGAGCTCTCTGCCGCCGGCGAAGCCAAGGCCACTTTTGACCGGGCTGTGCTGGCCACAAACGATGGAAAAGCGGACGAGGTCCGCAAGCAGTTGGACCAGACCCAGACGGCGTTGGATCGGGCTGACCGGCTGGTCCGGGAGGCCGCTCAGCAGATGATCCCCTACGCCCACATCCCGACCGAAAAGCACATCTTGTACCTCTTCAACGACGCGATGCCTTCGCACGAAGCGGCGCGACGTTACCTGGCCGAGGTGATTGCCTTCCGCAAGGAACAAGGCCGGTAGGTTGAAACCTCAATGCGCATGAGCGAGGTTTGCCATGAAGAAGAACATCAGGGGAATCGCGATTGGTCTGTGGCTGTTGACTTGCATCCACCTGGCAGCCCGATGACGGCGAGGTTGTCAAGAGCTATGCCGGCACCGAACGCGGTTACGGCGTCAAACACGGTGATCGGCGCGTCGAGTCCCGGCGTGCAATAGACCCTATCAGCCAGAGCGACAAGCTGCCGGAGCAGAAAAGGGGATAAGTCCAATTATTGACAAATTGGACCGGCCGTGATTTGCGGCCGACATGCCACGCACTGCTCGCATCGCGCCCGGGGGGACGGTTTTTCATGTCCTGAATCGGGCCAGTAACCGAATGCCGATCTTTGAGGGGTACGAATATTGGACTTATCCCCTTTTCTTCTCTTTCTTCCCCCCTTTTCTTCCCCGGTTTGAGTTTGTGAGCAATCCGGGTTTTCGCCGGCACCACGACCGCGCGTGCTCGTTTTGCTCTCAAGCGTTGTTGTGCAGGCACGCGCACCGGGAGGGCCTCCGTCTCCATTGCGCGGATGCGTACCACTTTCGCCCCGAAGAGCATTATCGGCAGGTTGATCAGGGCGCCCGCGCCGCCGGGAATCGGCAGGGCGGTTTGGCGCTCACTCAGAATCCCGACTTTGGTCCGCACCACTGTGGAAACCGAATCACCCACGTACGGCAGAATCGCGCGGGCTGAGGGCAGCGAGAAAATATTCAGTGGGACGCCTTCTCGCTGCATTTCGCTGAAGAGAATCTGGCCCAGATAGGGCGCGAACGCGTAGAGGTATCGCACCAGCGATTTTGTGTCGAAGTACGTGACGGACAACAGGTCGTCGCCGGAAGACGGAGCCAGCATTTTTAGCCGTGAGGCGAAATTGGCCTCTCGACTGTGGAGAAACCGCAAATGGGCCTTCAACGCCTGCGGGTGCGGGGCGACGAGCAAATGCTTCTCGGTGAGGCAGAAAGCCGGCGCGAAGGGGACGTCGTCGCCGACGATGTTGACGAAATAAATAGTGCGGTTCAGGAACTTGCCCTCCACGAGAAACACGCCCCGCCGCCGAAACCCGGCCCGAGTCTCACCGGGCAGGACCTGCTCGAGCACCTTCATGGCCTGTGCGAAGACAGCCTTGGCCTTGCCGGAATCACGGACCTCCAGGCTGCCGATCAAACTGGTGACGAACAGCCCGCCGGCCGCCGGAGAATCGTGAAACACCCACACGTCGCCGAACGCCTGGAATATGTCCTCTTCGATCGACGAGCCGAACTCGCGCTCGAACTGATCGAGCAGTTGCTCGAAAGCCTTTTTCGAGTTCGGATCGGCCTTGCCGATGATGTCTCGCACCGCGGCCAGGATTTTTGGAGCGCTCAAGCTGAGTGCCGTCACGAAGTCGGCGTCGGCGGGAACGTGTTCGAGGTCGGCCGGTTTGATCGCGCGTCCGGCGGCCAGCGACAGGACGCCGTCAGTCCGGCCACCGGTGGTCATGAACATTTTCGTACGGACCTGGCCGTTGACGACACCGGTGGCTGAAACGATCGAATCGATCACGTCGGCCCCGACCATCTTCACCATCGCCTTAACGGCGTCCGCCTGCTTACCCAGCCCGGCGCCCGCGATTTTATCGACGATGTCTTTGACGTCGATCCAGGTGATGCCGGCGGTGCGCTCGATGGCGACGTGCTCGATGGCCTGCTGAAATCGCTTGTTGGCCGTCAGCCCCTTCGACTTGCCCGACAGCCCGCTGACGGCGACGTCGATCGTGTTCGGTCCGAAGCCGACGATGAAATACTTCTCGTGGCGGTGCAGCGTCAGTGTCAACCCCGGCAGCGGCAGTGGCAAAGGTAAGGGTTGTCGCTGAATGTCGTCGGTTCGCGTCTCGGCAGGCAGCAGTTCCAGTAACTGCTTAATGTCTTTGGCGATTGCATCGGCTTCGTCACCGCCGTTGATGATCAGTGTCGCCCGTAGGCCGAGCACGGCGCCGAACGTTTTGCCCTGTTCGAGAGCCTTCTTCGCCGCCTGCTTGTCGTAGTTGACGTACAGGCAGCCGGAACGGTTCAGCAGACGTTCCACCAGCGGGGGCAACGCTTTGCCGAGGATCTGTTTTTTGGGACCTCCCTCGGCGGTCTTTGTTTCGACGGCGTCCAGAATGGCCCGCTCGACTTGCTCGAAGAACTCTTTGATCTCCGGATCGGCCGCCAACCCGTCGATGCCCGGCGCGCCGGGTTTGCCCGCCGACCGTTCCGCCCACTCGATGTAGACTGCCGTGTCGGCCGGGGCACATTGCAGGAAAGCAGCGTCTCGCTCACCCGGCGGCATCCCGAACAGCCCGCCGACCGAGGTCAACAGGAGCAACAACGACTTGGCGACGCCAATTCCAACAAGAGGTCCGGCCATTTCCATTCTCGCCTCAATCTGTTTTGGGGGCATTCGACAGCGAGCTGTCGGTTGGGGGGGGGAACAAACGATCCCGACCACGGACGGCCGCACGAAACCGTTTTCCGTCTACCGACGGCAATCGTAATGCAAACCGAAGGGCAACGCCAGTTGACGCTCTCACGCTTTCCGTTTCCGATCGTGTTCAGTATGTGAGCACGAAACTTCACGATTTGAAGGAACCTTTTCTGCACGAGATGCGTCCCAATGGCGTGTTTACCGATACTTTCTTACAGAATTCGAAACAATGAACGACCCATTTCCGAGCGAGCTATTCTCCGCCCATCACGACGGTGAAGTCACGCCGGGCGAGCGGATTGTGGTGGAAGGGCAATTCGCGGCGTCGGCCGAGGCACGGCGGGAGCGCGCGGAAATCGAGCAGCTTTCGGAACTGCTGCGGGAACTGCCGCGAGAATCGGCTCCAGCGGAGTTCTGCGAGCAGGTGATGCAAGCGGCCAAGCACCAAGTTCTGACGCCCAAGAACGACGAGGCGCTCACCGGAGGCAACAGCTTGCGGCGTCGGTGGTGGACAGGCGTCTGCGCGGTGGCCGTCTCGGCCGCGATGCTGTTCATGATGGTTCTGCTCATCGACCGGTCGCATAAGCCGGACCTTCCACGAAACATTGCAGGGCGGCCGACGACGAGTCTCCCTGAAGCGGCTGACGCTGATGTCGGTGGAATTGCAGAGGTCGCAGAGAACGACAAGCAACTGCCACCATCGTCGGAATCGTTGTTTCGGCAGCCCACGCCCAAACGTGATGGTGTTGCGCTCAATGAGCCCGCCAAACCAGAGACAGCCAAGACTGGTGAGAAAGTCGCCGGCAGGATGGCGATGACCGAAGCGGAAACGGCTGCCGCGAACGCTGCTCGGAAACCGAACTTCGCGGCGGATAAGCTGAGTGCCGTGAATCGTTTCCGCAGGAAGGCCAGAGGTGCTGTCGTTGAAGAGCGTTCTGCAAAAGAAGCGATTCAAACGACCGACGGCCGAGAGCAACTAGCATTCGACGATGACCTGACCGAAGCACAGATCGGCCAGGTCCTCAGCGCGTTGGAGACGTCGGGCGACCAGATCGCCGTCATCAAGTTGACCGTCGTCGACCGCAGCGCCAGTCTGAACGCCCTGCAGCTTCTGCTGGAGCGCAACCGGGTTCCATTGGAGTCTGCGCCTTCCAAGAGCAAGAACGCGTCGAAAGCTGAGGCGGAGCCAAAGTTGGGCGGTATGGTGGCCGTGTATGTTGAAACGACTCGTGACCAGTTGGCATCGACCCTGCTGGAACTCAAACAGGATAAACGTTTCCGGATACTGGAGCGTCAACCGGCGATTTCGCTCGCCAGTCTCGACCCGCGTTCCCGAGCGCGGCTTGCGTGGGGATCGCTGGCGATGCTGGGCCGAGACGCCTCGAAACGGGCGTTCCACCTCGATGCCGTTCACGATGGCAAGAAAAGCAAGCACCGGTTCAAGAAACCGGTCGGCCGCCCTGTCAACGAACTGGCCAAAGAGAAGCCGGCCAGCAAGCCCAATCGCAGCCAGGGCGATTCCAATCAGAAAAATCGCCCCGCTAAGAAGGCCGGCAAACACGCCCAGCAAGCGGCAGAGAAAAAAAGCAAGGATGTTCCGCATGATCGCTCAGCAGTTGCACGACCCTCACTGGCACAGCGTTCGAGACAGGTTCCCCTGTCTCTGTCGGATGCGGCGCTAAGAAACCAGGTCGCGGGAAAGCAAGCCGCCCGCAAATTGAGGGGCGTCCGGTCATTGGCAAAGCGGCCCGCGGGCCTTCGAGAGGAGCTGCGAAAAGCTAGTGGCGGCAACGGTGAGCCTGCCGCGTTGCTGCGCGTCTTGTTGGTTCTGGAAGCCGTCAAACCCGCTGAGGGAAAGCCGTCGCAGCCCGCCAAGCCTGCGGTCGAGAAAAAGAAACCCAGGAACGGCGCGGCATAGACGCGAGTTCCTAGCCCGCTGCGCGAGCAAGGGCAAGTCGTTGGCCGGCCCTCGCTTGCGCTGCGGGCTACGATTCAGCGATCATCCGCATGGGGTGTTCATCTTCAAAAAGTGACTCGGCCTGGCTCGGGTTTCACATCACCTCGATTCGGCCGGCGTTTTCGTCTATGCTGACCGGCCATGGCAGCCTCGAAATATGCGACCGCCCCGCCACTGACGACGCAGATGCCGGGCGGCATCCCCTACATCGTCGGCAACGAAGCGGCCGAGCGGTTCAGTTTCTACGGCATGAGGGCCATTCTGTTTGTTTTTCTGACGACCCACCTGCTCGACGCGCACGGCAACGCGGCCGTTATGACCGACGAACAAGCGAAGGGGTACGTGCATCTGTTCGTGGCTTCGGCCTATTTCTTCCCGATCATTGGGGCGGTCGTTTCCGACGCACTGCTCGGCAAGTACCGCACCATCATCAGCCTGTCGATCGTCTACTGCCTGGGCCACTTCGCGTTGGCTTTCGACGATCTCTTTTATTGGCTGAAACCGCTGGTCGAGGGGAACGTGCTCGGGCAAGTACTGGCTCTTTACGAGACCCGCGTCGGGTTGGCAGTCGGGCTTTTTCTGATCGCGGTTGGTTCCGGCGGGATCAAGCCGTGCGTGTCGGCTCATGTCGGTGATCAATTCGGCCGGCGGAATCAGCATTTGCTCAGCAAGGTTTTCGGCTGGTTCTACTTTTCGATCAACCTGGGTGCATTCGCCTCGACGCTGTTGACCCCGTTGCTGTTGAAGCATCTCGGCCCAGGCTTTGCATTCGGTCTACCGGGCGTGTTGATGTTGATCGCCACGTGGGTGTTCTGGCTGGGAAGACGGAAATTCGTCCATGTGCCGGCCGGTGGCTTCGGCGCCGTCAAAGAAGCGTTCAGCGGCGACGGGATGCGAGCGATCAGAAACCTTGTGCCCATCTATCTTTTCGTCGCGGTGTTCTGGTCGTTGTTCGATCAAACCGGCTCGGCGTGGGTGCAGCAGGCCGAGAACATGGACCGTCACTGGGAGATCGTCCAATGGTTGCCCGCGCAGCTAGGCGCCAGCCGGTGGTTGCCCGACCCGCTTCAATCCGTGGATTTGCTTCCGTCCCAAATCCAGGCGGTCAATCCGATTCTGATCTTGATTTTGATCCCGTTGTTTTCTTACGTCATTTATCCGGCCATCAATCGAGTCTTTCCACTGACCCCGCTCAGAAAGGTGTCGATCGGCTTTTTCGTGACGGTCATTGCCTTTTCGGTGAGTGCCTGGATCGAAATGCGAATTACTGTCGGGCTCAGGCCGACTATTGCCTGGCAGTTTCTCGCCTACGCCGTGCTGACCGCTGCTGAGGTACTGGTGTCGATCACCTGCCTGGAGTTCTCGTACACCCAGGCGCCGCGCAAGATGAAATCGTTCATCATGGCGTTGTATTTGTTGTCTGTCTCGTTGGGTAATGCGTTCACGTCTGCGGTGAATTTCTTCATCCAGAACGAAGACGGCACCAGCAAGTTGGAAGGCGCCGACTACTACTGGTTCTTCACTGCGGTGATGCTGGTTGCTTCGCTGGGATTCATTGTGGTGGCCAAGACCTATCGCGGGCAAACGTACATACAGGGCGACGATCAGGATGATGCGACGAGCGGGACGGCCGTCGAGGAGACCTCGGCATGACGGCGCCTCACACAACAGACAATCGAGAAATGGGCCACTTGGCCCGAATTTCTCAACACGGAGACACGGAGCCACAGAGAAGTTGAGTAGGTCAGGCTCCTGCCTGACAGTTGAGGCGTGCGACATCATACCTCGTCAGCGTCAGGCAGGAGCCTGACCTACAGTCGCTTCGGGGTCGGAAACGATCTTTGGGCTGGAGAGATCGAAACTGGCAGGCAGCTCATCGAGCGAGATCGAACGGACGCAGCCCTTTTCCAGCAGAAAGACCGCGTCTCCCAGATGACGGGCTTCGGTCCGGCTGTGCGTGATGTGCAGGGTGGTCACGCCGGTGTGCTCCTGAACCGATTTGAGCAGCGCGACCATTCCGTCGCGGGTCGCTTCGTCCAGTGAGCTGAGCGGTTCATCGAGACACAGCACTCCCGGTCGCGTCGCCAGCGCCCGGCCCAGCGCGATCCGCTGCTTTTCGCCCCCGCTAAGTCCTTCCAGCTTGCGGTCCAGCAACGACTCGATGCCCAACAGCTTGGCCAGCTCCTTGACACGCCGATTGATCTCGCGTTTTTTGTGTTTGCGGACGGAGAGTGCAAATCCGATTTGTTGTCGGACCGTCATGGTGGGGAACAGGGCCCCATCCTGCGGGACGAAACCAATGCCACGCTCGGCCGGCTTCAGGTTGGTCACATCTCGGCCCATCAGCGTGATCCGTCCGCCGGTGACCGCCTTCAGTCCGCACAACGATTCGAGCATCGTCGTCTTTCCGCAGCCGGTGCGTCCCATCAGGATGCCGTACGCGCCGGTCGTCACCTCGAACGAGACGTCTTCGAGGCGGAACTCGCCTGCCTGAACAGAAAGCCTCTCAACCCGAATCACAATTGCTGCACCTTCCGTTAGCCCGGATCATTCACCGCCAAGTCACCATAGCCCACCAGACCGGCCTCTCGCAAGCACGACGCGGCGGGCCTTACGGAAAATTCCCATCGACCGCAAGGCCCGACGTAAATTATCCAGATCACCAGACCGTACCAACCGATTCGTTCGACACAGCACCAACCTAACTGACCCGGATTCTGCTACGCCCTCAGGTGATCGCAGTCGGTCTGAAGTTGCGGAACGAATCGCTCCGATACCGATGAACGGTACAACCAGCACAATCGTCGGCATGAGCACCCTGTTCAGCCGCCAGCGAGAGATGGGAGACCGGCCATGAACGACCACGACGAGCAGGCAGCAGACGTCCAACTCGACGAGCTGCTGAAGCAAGTCGAAGACCTGCGGCGACAATTGATGCAGGCTCAGAAGATGAGTTCCGTTGGTGCTCTGGCGTCGTCCATCACGCACGAGTTCAACAACATTCTGACGACCATTATCAACTACGCAAAGATGGGCCTGCGGAAGAAGGACAACGCCACCCGCAACAAAGCGTTCGAGAAAATCTTGAACGCCGGACAACGCGCCGCGAAGATCACTTGCGGCATGCTGTCGTATGCGCGGAATCAGAGCGATCGCCGTGAACCGACCGATCTCGTCGGATTGGTGCAGGACGTGCTCGTGCTCGTCGAGAAAGACCTGCAGATCCACCGCGTCAATCTGCAGACCGACTTCTTCGGCCGTCCGCACGCCGCCGTCAACGCCAGCCAGATTCAACAGGTTCTGCTGAATCTGATCGTCAACGCCCGGCAGGCGATGGAGGGGGGCGGCCGGATGTTTATCACGGTCGAGTCCAACGAGAAAGAAGGAAAAGCCGAAATATCGGTGCGCGACACCGGCTCCGGAATTCCCGCCGAAAAACTCCGCAAGATCTTCGACCCCTTCTTTACCACGAAAAAAGCCGACGAACAGGGACAAGGGGGCACGGGCCTCGGCTTGGCGCTCTGCCGCGACATCATCGAGGCCCACAAGGGCCGCATCCGCATCGAAAGCGCCGTCGGAACGGGAACCACATTCACGCTGAAGTTCCCGCTGGTGGCTCAGCCCGCGATGATGGGGACGCATCCCGCAGTTGTTAGAAAAAAAGGCGACTTTCGTCTAGTCTAAAGGGCCTGGGAGACAGCATGTCGGACCAGCGGTCCAGAGGATGGTCGGCGAAAGTTGAGTCAGTGTACAAAAGTCAGGGCCGCGAACTGTGGGCACTGTTCTATGCGCACTGTATGGACGCGGATCGTGCGTACGATGCGCTGCAGGAGGCGTTCGTCCGTCTTCAGGAGCAGAACGGAACGCCGATTCGCGACATGCGGGCCTGGCTGCTTCGCGTCGGCCGAAATTGGCTGCGTGACGTGGCCCGGCGAAAATGTAACGCGAACCGGTCTTCGGAGTATCTCGACGAATTGGCCGTCTCGCAACGGGAGCCGTCTTCCATCCTCCAGCGACGGGAACTCCAGTCCCAGGTTCGCGAAGCGCTGGCCCGATTACGGATCGACGATCGCGAGGTGTTGTTGCTGCGGTATGCGATCTCGTGGTCGTCGAATCGGATTGCCGACGTGCTGAACTCAACGCCCTCGGCCGTCGACATGCGGCTCTCGCGTGCCAGGCGGCGGTTGGGGGATCTCCTCGAAGAATCAGGAGTCGGGCATGAACAATTTTGAATGCGATCGATCGTCCTGGGGCGATCAGCAACTGGACGTGCTCTTGACGGACTTCTTTCTCAACGAGTTGCCGGAGGAGTTGCGAGATCTGCCGTCCGGGTCCGAGGTGTCGTCCACGACGTCGATGGTGACGCGGCGGAAGCGGACGGCCTTTGCTCCGGTGATCGGATTGACCGTCGTCGCCGCAACGCTGCTGCTGGCGGTTTTGGTTGTGTGGTCTCCCTCGGCCAATCGTCCTGAACAACCATCGCACCGGTTAGTGGGGAATACTGCATTCGCCGTCCGGCCCCTGCCCGAACGATCCGTCGATGACAAGCCACCGGTTGAGATCCCGCTGGAGTCGCTGATGATCGAACGCTACGAGACTGCCAGCGGTCCGGTGGAGCAGCGTACCAACGTTCGTTGGACTAACGTGTCGGTCTTTGAGCCTGAATCGGGGGCCGAGGTGGAAGTGATGATTCCCGAGCTGAGCATCGAGATCTTCGAAATCAACGATAAGTAAGGATGAGTCAGAGGGAAGATGACCGAGAGACAAGTAAAGGGTGGAGCCATGCGCACGATTCTGACAGCCCTTTTGGCGGCAAGCCTGTCGCTGGGCACAGTGTCTGCCGGGCTTGCCGGCAACGGGAAAGACCAGCCGGCGGCCGATGGCAAAGCGAAAGACAAAGTTGACAAATCGAAGACCGGCAAAAAGCCGCTGCGGATTGAACTACAGATTCAAACCGGCGGGAAATCAAAAACAGACGGCGACAAGCCATCGGCCGAGGAAGCCAGGCAGGAGAACTATATCGGCGTCTTTACCGCGCCGGTGTCGCCGGCTCTGTCGGCTCAGCTCTCCGAATTGTTGAAACCGGGGCAGGGGTTGCTCGTGACCCGCGTCTTGTCCGGGTCGCCGGCCGAAAAAGCAGGGCTGAAGCAACACGATGTTATGGCGACCTACGATGACCAACGTCTATTGACGACCGATCAGCTCAAGAAGTTGGTGATGGGCGACAAGGCGGGGCGGACGGTGAAGCTGGGGATCGTGCGGGCTGCAAAGCAGAGAAACGTCGAGGTCCCCCTCGGCAAGAGAAAAGTGACCCGGCTCTCGATGCGCTCTCGTGGACCGCTGCTTCGTCGAGCGTTCCCGTTGATGCTGCGGAGACGAGGCGTGATCGGCAAGGGAAAGGCCAAAACGCCGGATGCCCCGAGTAAGTCTCCACCCACTCCCCACGACAAATCATCGAAACGGCAATACCGCAGCCTGAGTCTTTCCGTAACCACATCGGACAACAAGCAATACAAGGTTCAGGTCAACGACACCGACGTGGACGGAAAGGCGCACCATTGGCAGTTCGAGGGAACGTTGGACGAGATTCGCGGGAAGCTGAACGACCTGCCGGAGAGCATCCGCGACGCCATCCGTCGCAGTTTGGATCGAACCGATGCTCTGAAGAAACAGGGCCGCACGTTTCACTTTCAGCTTCAGCCCCGCATCGACGGCGCCGACAGTGCTCTGCGCATCCTCATGAGTCGACCTGCTGAAAACGGCGAGCGGCGCATCTTGGAACTCGACCTGCACCTCGACGGCGAGAAACGAATCGATCTCGATGATCTACTCGAAATCGACGAGTTGACCGCGGAACTCAAGCAGCTCTCGCCCGCCATCCGGGACAAAATTGAAGCGACACTCCGGCAGGTTCGCGTACCCGAGATTCGGATCGGCGTGCAGGATTCGCAGTGACCTCGCACGACTTTCGGAAAGAGTCAATTCCACCAGCTCAGCAGCGCGTGGCGTTTCGGCCGGCGGTTGAGTAGGTCAGGCTCCTGCCTGACATTTGAGGCGTGCGACATCATACCTCGT
>CAZGYE010000165.1:0-12863 GCA_964530165.1 uncultured Planctomycetaceae bacterium | reverse complement strand
GGCGACGCAAACTTCCACACGACGCTGAGAGTCTCGGCGTCGATGCAGAACGCCACACCGGAAGCATCCACGACATAAATGCGACCGTCGGAAACCACCGGGGCCGTCAGCACCGCGTCGCTCAAGGGGACCGCCCCGATCAATCCCAGCGGCGTCTTCACGCTGCGGTCGGGCACGTTGCCCGAATGTCGCTCGTCAAATTTGAACTGCAACCAGCTCTCTCCAGCCCGCACGTTTGTCGCCGCAGCAACGAACGCTGCCGAGCAAAGACACACTCTGAACATTCCGGCATTCAACATGGAGCGTTCCTATGAGGCGCGCATGGCTGCACTCCAGGCGGTGACAGTCACGCATACAAACTACGCCAGCGCCGGCAAGACCTCAAGCGGCCGCCGCACCGGTCATGACGAATGACAGTAGTTCCAAGTTTCGCTGAATGGGTATAGGTAAACGCAAGGTTCCTCTTGTAAATGACTGGAACTACTGAATTACGTCATCACCACGAGGTTGTCGCGGTGGATGACCTCGTCGTAAGAGAGGCTGCCGAGGATCGCGACGATTTCGTCGGTGCGCTTGCCGGCGATGGCCCGGGCGTCGCGCGAATTATAATTGCTGAGTCCGCGGGCGAATTCCGTTCCGCTCGAATCCGATAGGGCGACGACTTCTCCCTGGGCGAACTCACCTTCGACATCCGTAATACCGATCGCCAGCAGCGATCGGCCAGCGATCTCGATCGCCCGGCACGCACCGTCGTCGAGTAGGAAACGGCCTTGAGGAGGCACGGTGTAACCGATCCAGCGCTTCCACGCCGGGACGGACGCCCCGTGGGCTAGAAACAGCGTGCCGACCTCTCGCCCCGCCAAAATGTCGACAAGTATGTTCGGCCGTGTTCCATTGGCGATGATCACGTTCTCGCCGACCGCTGTCGCCGTACGAACCGCCTCGAGTTTCGACCGCATCCCGCCAGTCCCCCGCCGGCTGCGATCCGGAACCGCCAGGTCCAATAGCGACTCGTCCCATTTCTCGACCAGTGGAATGAGCCGGCTTCCCGGGTCGGCCGGGTCTCCGTCGAACAAACCGTCGACAACCGACAGAATGATCAACAGCGGCGCCTGCAGCAGATTGGTCACCATCGCGGCCAGGTGATCGTTATCGCCGAACTTGATCTCATCGACGCTGACGGTGTCGTTTTCGTTGACGATCGGAACAACGCCGTGCTCGAAGAGCGTGTGCAACGTGTTCCGGACGTTGAGATACCGGCTGCGTTGCTTGAAGTCGTTGGCGGTGAGCAGCAGCTGGGCGGCGTGATACCCGTGCCCGCGCAGACCCTCGTCGTACAGCCGCAACAGATGCGGCTGTCCGGTTGCGGCGGAGGCTTGCAGGTGCGGCAAATCGCGGGGCCGCTGCTTCAGTCCGAGCAGACCCATACCCGCACCAACCGCGCCGCTGGAAACAACGACCACCCGCCGGCCCGATTCGTGAAGCCGGTGGATTTGTTCGGCCAGCGTTCTGATACGATCCACGTCGAGCGAATCGTCTTCGCGCGCGAGTACGTTGGTGCCGATCTTGATGACCAGCGCCCGCGCCGTCTCAATCACTTCACGACGCACGAGGTCGGACATGTCACTCATATCCTGTGAAGCATAGCCTATCCGGCCGCCGCCCGCACGTGATGCGGGCCGGCCTGCGGAGGCTATTTGAGCAACCCATTCTTGAACTTCAGCAGCGCGGCCTCACACTCCTCTTGATAGTTTTCGTCCGCCGGGTCTGTGCACTGCAGATCGGTGTCGAGCATCTTCATCCACACGACATTCATCTTCGGAATGTCGCGCACTCCGCCGATGGCGTTCTCAAGGGCCGTGCTGAAATAGTCGTTGTCCTTGCCCTCGTTGACCCCGTGTCTCTTGTCGGCGGGCACCCAGAGGGGCCAGTCGTCGTGCACCGCAAGGGGGACGATCCCTTTCGTGGCCTTTTTGCGAAACGAGTCGTAGAGTTCCGGAATTCCTGTTGCCAGGAATGTCTGCGCATCGGCATCGAGCCCGTTGCTGGCAACACCCAGGCGATGCTTGTTGACCATCAGACTGAAGATCTTGTCTCGCAGGTCGACAAAGTAACGCTCGGAATCCGGGAAGCCTTCAGCGGATGGGTCGTTGATTTTCAGAATCAGGTTGCTGCCATTGAGGAACAAAAACTTTCGGTCGAGATGCGACTCGTAGGACCGTACGGTGTTGAATACGTGAATCTGCCACTTGCGCGGAGTCCAACCGGCGTCCAGGAAAGCCAATGACCCTGTCTTGTTCGGGCAGGCCGTGATGAAGCCGAGATGGGCGACACCGACCAGGAACCCCTCAATGCGATCGTCGTAGTTGTACTTCTTGCCCAGCGCGATCACCAGCCCCTTTTGAGCATCTTGATAGTTCGCGTGCCAGTATGTGGGAACTTTCACCTGAATGCCCTTGCGGGCGTACGTGATCGCGGGGACTTCGTCGTAGACCCACTCCGGTGTGTCTGTATTTTGCTGGCCGGCCGGCTTCACGCCCAGAATGACCCGATGACCCGTCTCGACCCAAGGAGCAATCATCGTTTCGATTGGTTGGAAATTGTACTGCCCCTTCTGCGGCTCCAACTCCTGCCAACTGAACCTCAGAAACACACCGTCGACATGCGGGTGGTTGAGGTGCTTCGGGCTCTCGGCACTGGGGTTGTGGTAGTCGAAGTACACTCCGTGCTGGGCGACCGACACACAGGGATAGGTAATGCAGAACACCAACACCGGCAAGTATCTCATGCTCTCATCTCCCGACAAACCGATCCGAACAGACTCCCGATTGTCTCTCTCGAAGAAGCTGTCACCTGTTGGAACGACTTCACTAGATCCATCCGATCTAGTTCTCTCGGTCTTCTCAAACTACAGACCAAGCTCAAACTTATTGCAATTCGTATATTCAGCAAAACATGAAATACCACGATATCCAGCACAAATCATAAAGTCAACTAATGTTGTGCATTTCTCTCAAGAGAAAAATGTATCTATAAACCCACTGTTGTCCTGTACATAGACCGGTCCGGACCGTTCGGTTTTCCGTTGGAGTTTTGTCCGATGTTCTGGATGCGTCTTCCATCAGCAATCAGCCACCTCCGCCCACACCAAAAGCTGCACGGTCGCATCCAGCGGCATGCGCGGATTCCCAACTCGCAGCAACGACTGAAATCTGCACCGGGCATTGCTACAATCGCAGGCCGTCGAAACGTTTTACAGTAGGGAGACGTTGCCCCGCCGAGGATTGACGTGACGCAGCGGCATTCAGCCGAAACGGTCAAACCATGCCATTACTCGCAGCATCGGAAGGTGGACTCACCGCGCTCGATCATCTGGTCATCGGCGTCTACCTGGTCGCGATGCTCGGGATGGGTCTGTCGATAGCGCGCCGGCAGAGGTCGACCGACGACTTTTTCGTTGGCGGGCGCAATCTGCCGCCTTGGGCGGTGGGGATCAGTCTGCTCGCGTCGCTGTTGTCGACGATCACGTATCTCGGCATGCCGGGTGAAATGTTCCGCACGGGTATCGGATTTCTGACGCGGCAATTGGGCGTCCCGGTGGTGTTGGTGGTCGTCTGGTTTCTCTGGATTCCCTTCTTCATGCGTCTGAACCTGACCAGTGCTTACGAATACTTGGAACGGCGGTTCAATTACGCTACGCGGGTGTTGGCTGCGGTGTTCTGCCTGTTGTTGCTGTTCGGTTGGATGGCGGTGGTGGTGCTGACGGCTTCCAAAGCGATGGGCGAAATCGCGAACCTGAACTTCGAGTGGTTTTTTGGTCGCAATACCCCCGAACACCGCGACGCCGACCTGCACGCGATCATTGTCGCGATCGGCCTGTTTTCGGTGCTGTACACTACGTTGGGCGGCATTCGCGCCGTCGTCTGGACCGACGTGGTCCAGTTCTTCGTGCTCATCGGCGGCGCGTTGTTCACCATGGGATACATCGCCTGGAACACCGGTTCCAACATCGGCGATTGGCTGGTTGCCTCACGTGCCTACGACTACCGTGAATCGGTGGAGTGGTTCAGTTGGGACATCGGCAACCGCTCGACGGTGTTTTTTATCTCCCTGGGCATGGTGTTCTGGTCTATTTGCACCCACGGGGCGAATCAGGTTGCCCTGCAGCGTTACTTCGCGGTCAAAGACGTTTGGGCGGCCCGAAAAAGCTATCTGGTCAGTGCGCTGTCGAGTTTCGGACTGGGGATCATCTTGGCGGGCGTGGGGATCTCCTTGATCTACTTCATTCAAAACCACGAACTGCCGGCAAGCATTGGCGTCCATGTGGCCGACAAGTCGATTCGCTATGAAGCCCAGGACAAAGTTTTTCCGCAGTTCATCAGTCTCTATTTGCCGGGCGGGCTGCGCGGCATGGTGGTCGCCGCATTGTTCGCAGCCGCTATGTCGACGATTGATTCCGGGGCCAACTCCATTTCGACGATCGTGACCGTCGATTTCTTCCGCCGCCTGCACCCAGGGCAAGCCACAATTGTCAGTGAATTGAGACTAGCCCGTATTCTGACCGCAACAATGGGAATCATCATCGTCGCGTTGACGCTGTTGCTGTATCACGCATCGAAGGGAACGGACATTATTACACTCTGTCAGAAAGGCTTTAATTGCTTTCTGGGACCACTGGGCGCACTGTTTGTGCTGGCGATGTTCTCGAAGCGGGCCACCAGTCGGTCCGTCATTCCGGCGGTGATCGTCGGCGAATTGTTCGGAATCGGATCGAGCTATTGCGAGGAGTTGACCGGCACCCTCGCGAAGATGTTGGATGGCCGGTTGGAGTTGTTCGGCCAGACGTTCGAACTGTCGGCAGTGCCGTATTCGACGCACCTGGTCGTCCCGGGGTCGTGGTTGGCCACACTGGTCGCTTGTTGCGTCTTCTCGACTCTGTTGAAGACCCGAGCCAACGACGCGCAGCGCCAGTGGATGTGGCACCCCGTCCTGCGCACGCACGAACATCCCGCCGCGGCCAGCGATCCAGTGCAGGGCGAACCGGAATCGCAACCAAGCGAGTAAAGCACGGCACAACCAGAGTAGCCCGCAGCGCCAGCGAGGGCATTCGCAGCAGTCGATCGTCGAGGAAATCGGAGGCTCATCAATGCGAAACACTGCTCGCTTCGCCACGCGAAACGTGCTACCGTGAATGCGGATTTTCCAAGGACAGTTGTGGGGACACAGCCAGCGATGTTCTCCGACACCCATCCCAAAGCCGAAGCCGTGCAGATGGAACTGCTTCGCCGAGCGGCTGCGTCGATTTCTGGAAGCGCAAGACTCATGACCGGGCCGGACCTGCTGAGAGCGTAGGTTCTCATTGTAACCGCGTCTTCTTCCGTCATCCCTCCAATCCCGTCGTTGCGATGCCGCGGATGAAGGTTTTTTGGGCCAAGAAGAACAGCACAATCACGGGCGCGGTGAACAGGACGGCTGCGGCCATCAGCGGGCCGAACTCGGTGCGGTAGGCGCTCGTGAATTGCTGCAGCGCGTAAGCCAGCGGGAACTTGGCCGGATCGTTCAGATACAACAACGGGCCGGCGAATTCGTTCCAGGTTTGCAGGAACTGAAACAACGCGACTGTCGCCAGCGCCGGCCAAGAGAGCGGCAACACGATGCGGGTCAGTATTCTCCACTCTCCTGCCCCGTCCAGACGGGCCGCTTCGGCCAGCTCTTCGGGAATGGTCATGAAGAATTGCCGCAGCAGGAACACGAAGAATGCTTCGCCGGCCAGCCAGCTCGGCAGCACCAGCGGCCAATAGGTGTTGTACATGCCCAGTGCCGCAAAGAGCTGGAACCGCGGCAGCATCGTCACGTGAAACGGCAGCAACATGGTCGCAATCAGGATGAAAAAGACGAGATCCCGCCCCGGCCAACGCAGCCGCGAGAAACCGTAAGCGACCAGCGTGCACGAAACGAGCGTCCCGGCGACGTTCAACACGCTCAGGACGATCGAGTTGGCCAGAAACCGCAGATAATTCCCGGTCGTGAGCACCTCGCGGTAATTCTGCCAGTGCCAAGCGCGCGGCCAGAATTCGCTCTCCGGTTGTCCCGGCGGCTTCAGCGAACTGGTGAGCATCCACAACAACGGCAGCGAGAAGGCGGCCGCGACGAAAATCAATAGCGGAGACGTCCAGCGGGAGTGTTTGTGCATCGTGTTGTCATTGCCCTGACAATTTCGAAGTGGTCCGTTTGACCAGTTCCGGATAGCGCACCGCGATTTCGTCCAGAAGCATCTTGGCTTCCGATTTTTCAAGGCTTGCCCCAAACCGAACAGTAGTGGCTCCGTAATCGAAGGCGAGTTGTCCCGGAGCTGCACGACCGAAACCGCCCGGGATGTTCCACCATCCCCATTGCGACCAGGGCCAGGGCAACTCCGGAATCGCAGAGACTCGCATGTAGTTGATGTCATCGATCGCATACTCCTGGGCACGGCTCCAGCCGGGAATCCATCGCTGGATGCGAAGCACCTCGTCACGGATGACGATGATTTCGCGACCTCGCAGAAGCCACAGCCATTGGCGGATTGCAAATATCCCGCCAACGGTCCAGCCACCCAGCCACGCGGCGAGAAAAAGTCCAATCGCGATCCCCGCATCGATGACGAACCCGTTTTTGGCCCACTCGATGATCCCAAACACAAGGAATCCGACCACCACCAGTTCACCCAATGCCCAGCCCACCAACCAAAACGTCATGAAAAAAACCACAAGCCATTCCCGACGGCCCGGGATGGTGATTGTGAATTCGAACGCGTCGTCGATCCAGTACCGCGGCTTCGGAGGTTGGACGTACGTCATGGACGGTCTCTCCGATGAGTTTTCCGCTCTTCCTCGCCCACGACGGCATCCAAGCGTGCTTGCACGTCGCGGGTGGCGTCGGCGAGCGCCTGTTTGGGCGTCTTGGAGAGTGACAACGCTTCCTCGGCCGCCAGGTTCACGCGCTCGTAGAAATAGGCCTGCACCGGGATGGTGGGCGTCGGCATTTGATTCGGACTGTTCGCCAATTCGACAAACAGGCGGAAGTTCGGATGCTTCTGGAGATACTCCTGAAACGCCGGACGCTCGACGACCGCCCGACTGGCCGGGACCCAACCGCCGGACGCCGCCGTCAGGGCCGCATCTTTCTCATGTCCGCCGAAGCCGGACCAGAACTTCATGAACTCCCACGCGCCGGCCGGGTTCTTGCAGCCGCGAGGCACGACGAAAAAGTTGCCGTTCACCCAACCGGCGTCCCGGCGACCACCGGGTGGTGACGGCAGCGGGACCACGCCGTAGTCGAGCGGTTCGCGGCCCGATTGCATTGCGGCGTCGCGGGCCGCGTCCAATTCGGCGACTCGCCATTGCCCGTCCATCATGAACTCGTATCGACCGTCCAACAGCATCGAGCCGGCCCCCGCTTCGCGGTTCGTGCTGCGGAAGGCGCGAACCGTCTGCAGACCGTGATAGTTCGTGTACGAGGCCATCCACTCCAGGGCTTTGACAATCTGCGGATGATTGGCGGTCACACGGCCCGTCGCTTTATCGTAGAAATCGCCGCCGAAGACGATGCCCCACGCCCACAAGCGGCGGTCGTCGGGCAGGAATGAGATGCGGGACACCTCGTCACTCGACCGCTGGGCGATGCGGTCCAACTCGGTAATCGTGTGGGGCGGCTCGTGCGGGCCGAGCGTGTCCTTTCGATAGAACAACGCGCGGATGTCGATGGCGTTACACAACCCGTACAATTCGCCGTTGTACGTGCCGATCTTGCGAGCCGATGGACTCAGCCACGCGGTCAACTGTTTGTATTCGTCGTCGCCCGCTGTCAGTTTGCGAATCGGGGTCAACACGCCTCGGTGGGCCCATCCGGCGATGATCTGATCATCCTGGTTCAACACGTCGGGGAAATCGCCGCCGGCCAGCGCCATGAAGAACTTCATGTCGAGGTTCTGACCCGGTACGGGGACCTCGTCGACCCAATAGCGGTCCTGCGACCTGTTGAACCGCCGGACGATCTCGCGCACCACTTCGCGGTCCTTGCCGCCCCAAAAATGCCAGAACACCACCGGCTCACGTCCGGACGGCACACTCTGCCGGCCCGGCGAAGCCGCCTCGCAAAGTGCCCAAACCACAATGCACGCCGCAAGCAGTCCGATCGGTGCACGCATCCGAGCTAACCTCCATAGTGCACCCAGCGGTGCGCAGTGCGGAACAGAAACAGCGTGATCAGCACCACCAGCACGAACAGCGACCACGCCGCCGCGCTGGCGTAACCGGCTTCGAGGTATTTGAAGCCCCACAGGAAAATGTGCAGCGAGAGCACACGGGTCGAGCCTTCCGGCCCGCCGGTTCCGCCGCTGACGACATAGGCCTGCGTGAAATATTGCACCGCTGAGACTACGCCCATCACGATGTTGAAAAAGATGACCGGCGTCAACTGCGGCAGCGTAATGTGACACAGCTTCCGCCAGCGCCCTGCGCCGTCCAGCTCGGCCGCTTCGTACAGCTCGCGCGGAATGTTCTCCAGGGCTGCGAGGTAGATGATGATGAAGTTTCCAACGCCCCACAGACTCATCAGCGCCAGCGCATCCTTCGAGCCCAGCCCGGCGGTCCCGTCGAACCAACCGGAGACGTCCAGCAGTTCAGCCGAGCTGTTCAACCAGGTCGGCTCGACGCCCGTCACTGCCAGGAACCGGTTGACCAGCCCTTTCTTGGGATCCAAGAGCCACATCCACAAGATTGACGTCGCGACGGTGGGAATGATCGACGGCAGAAAGAACAGTGCCCGGTAGGCCGCCTGTCCGCGAGCTTCCGCCGTCAACAGCAGCGCCAGCGACACGCCGAGCACCACGCTGCCCGGCACGACCAGTGCGGCATAGTAGCCGGTATTCCATAGAGCCTGTCCGAACTCCGCACCGGAGAGCAGCTCGCGCCCCAGCCGGCGATAGTGGGCGGTGCCGATCCACTCCGGTGCGCTGAGCAAATCGTAGCGGCAAAAGCTCCAATACAGCGACACCACGAACGGGTAGACCGTCAGCAGCAGGAACCCGACGATCCACGGCGAGATGAACAACGGTCCCAAGCTGGTTTGCCGGGCTGAGCCGCTCATAAAATTCGATTCCGCTCCACAACGCTGACGAGTTCATCAACCTGACGGAGGCTCGCTGAGCCGCTTCCGTTCGGGCTAGTTTTTCGTCCGGCATCGCCGGACCTACCTCACTTCAGTCTGCTCGGCTTCCTTCTCCAGGATCCAGTCGTACGCTTTCTGCGTGAGATGCTGCAAGACGGGCAGCTCGTCACGCGTTAAGCTACTGTTCGTCCTGAACTCGTCGCCGACTTTGAAAGTCCGCTCGACAAGCGTCTTGCCTGTAGAAGGGATTGCTGGCCTTGCAGTGGTCATGATGGAAACGGGAACGTGACAAAAAGGGAGCAATCAGACTCTTGCTCAGGCCGGCTTCTTGGCCAATTCGAGGTTGAGCCAGATTCGCCGCGCGTCAATGTTGCAGGCGCCCCAATGCCTCTTCATCCTCTTGATACGCCAATCGGCACCATCAACAGCGGAGTGGGCCGCTTCTCGCTCGTTAGGTAGAGCGTTTTGCCGTCCGGACCGTAGCAGATCGATTCGCCCTGGACTCGCTGGGGAACAATGATTTCCCGCGGCTCGCGGGAGAACGCTTTCCGCCAGTCTTCGTTTTCGGCCCGAACGTACTCGAAGGCGTTTCCGTAGGTCAGCACCACGGCACGCCGACCGTCGGGCGAGACATCCATGGCCGTCACCGCAGGGAGTTTCAACGTGGCGATCCGCCGGGCGGAAAAAGCCTTGTTGACTTTGGCTTCCGGCCACCGCAGCGAGTACACGTAGCACTCCGCGCCCCGTTCCTTTGTGACAAGAAGAATCGTTCTGCTCGTCGGATCGACGGCGACCGCCTCGCAATCACGGTAGTCGTCTTCGTAGGAAATGTAGATCGTCCGGACGACCGAAACCTGGTCTCCCGCGACACCCTTCTCCGAGTCAAAAGGCGGTTCCTCAATCACGTGCAGCATCTGAACGGCGGCGCCCCGGCCGTTGTTGCCCACGTCGCACAACACCAGGTAGCTCTTGTCGTCCGCCTGGAACGAGAACATGTCTTCGAAGTCGTAGGCCACGACGTCTTTCAATCGGCACGAACCGAGGTCGCGGCCTTTGGCGTCAAACAAATAGACCCGTGCGTCGTCGCCCGAGTCGTTATGAGTCCAGAAAAAGCCGGGCTTGCGGCGAGAGCATGCCAAGCCGCTGCTCTCGGCAATCGCCCGGTTTTTCAGCCGGCAGAGTTCCCGACCGCGCCCGTAGGGAACGCGTCCCGGAGGGTTCTGTGTGGTTTCGTTTTTCTTGGCATCCCGCTTTCGAATCAACTCGCGGACGAACTGCTGATCGGCCTGACTGAGTTTCTTCGCCTCGATGCCGAACACCCGACCGTCGGAACGCAGCAGCCAAACCTTGCCGAATTGGAACGCGACGAACTTGGCCTCGACTCGTTGCTCGCCGGAAGCATCGGTCCAAGTGCGGCCATCGGCGGAGTTTGACGCCAGCAGACACACCAACACGGCAAGGAACGAAACGAGTCTCGACATTTTCATGCGCTCTTCGATGGCAGGATGTGGCCGTCACGAAAAAAACACTCGCTCGGCCGTCTTACGAAGGATCTGCCGGCGGTCGAGGTCGCTGAGAAAATCCAGTCGGACGCGAATCAGGTCGATGGACCCCCGGTACGTGTGCCCGTTCATCACCTGCCAGGGGCCGTCGGTGGCCCACATCAGCCGCTCGGGGCCGAAAGCATCCAAGACACGACGAATCATGGGGGCCAAATCAAGATAGGGCGCCTTCTTCTTGCCCAGCGCACTGAAGGCTGAGACCTTGACGCACACGCTTTTGTGCCGCGCCAGGCCGCAAAGGTTGTCCAGATCGGTCTTGCGGAACCGGCCGTCGATTCCGATGCGGGCGAAATGGTCGATCACGACCGGCGTGTCCGGAAACCGGCGACACATCCGATCCACGGCCGGGAGATGCTGTGGATTGATTAACGGGCACATTGCCAACCCCTTTTCCGCCCCGCATTTCCACATGGCTGCCATACCGTCGCCGTCCAACCAGCGGTCGGCGGGCCGACGCCCGGACGTGATGCGGAACCCACGCACGCCCCGACGCGCCAGCTCCAGCATCCTCTCACGCGGTCTGTCGTTGGGATCGATGACTGCAACGCCAGAGAAGACACCTTTGTACTTGCGCATCATGTCGAGCATGTACGAGTTGTCGACTCCGTAGTAGCTCATCTGGATCAGCACCACCCGTGTCACACCGCACGGCCGCGTATGTGTGAACAGCTCCTCGGGCGTGAAACTGGGAAGCCGCATCTTTTCTTTCGGAAAACCGGGCTTCAGTGGATAGTGGTCGAAATCAGAAGTCCAGACGTGCACGTGGGCGTCGATGAAACCCTCGTTGGAAAAATCGTCGCTTACCGGCGCCACGGCCATGCTCCTACCCGCCCATGCCGAGGAAGCACTTGCCAACGTGCCAATCCGGAGAAAGTCGCGCCGCGACACCCTGTTTCTTAACCTGGTCTCAAGTCGTTGCATAAGATAGCTCCTTGTCTCTACCGAGAGTATCGCTGACTCGCTGGGAACAATCCACCCCATACGCCGTGTATTGGCGGAGGGTGGATTATTCATAGAAACCCAAACCGACGACTTGTCGTCGCTGGATGTGCCGTGAAATCCGTGGAATACGACAACAAGTTGTCGGTTTTGGTATCACGACGACAGCGTATTGGTCTGTCAAAGCCGAAATGACACGCACAGCCGAGTGTGGGGCAGGCTTTCCAGCTTGCCGCGGCCGATCGGCAGGCTGGAAAGCCTGCCCCACGACACTTGTCAAATTGGCTTTGACAGACCACTATGAACAATCCGAGCCAGCTCACTCCGAAGCAAGTGGATGAACACACGTGAGCTCACCATGAGAATTCTCAAGTCATATTCCCCAATTTCGGCAATCCTGCTAAATATGTCGCCCCGAATGACGGATCGTCCACCGGTCGCGTTGTCGAAGGTCGACAGATGTTTGCAGTGCCACAACAAACCGGGGCCAGTAGCGAATCGACGGCGGCAGTCATACCGCTCAAAGTGTTCCAGCCCCGCCGGATATGGCTGATCGTCATTGTACCTGCGCTGAATGAGGAACGTACGATCGGTGACGTGATCGGCCGGATCCCCAGGAAGATTAAGGGCATCGAACGTGTGGAAGTCGTGGTGGTCGACGACGGTTCGACAGACCGCACCGCAGCAATCGCCGCCGAGAAAGGAGCCGTCGTGGTACGGCACCCCGAACCATCCGGCGTCGGAGCGGCTTTCCAAAGCGGTCTGTTAAAAGCGTCTGAGCTCGGCGCCGACATCGTCGTGAACATCGATGGCGACGGGCAATTCGCCCCGGAAGACATCCCCAAGCTGGTGGCGCCCGTCCTGGCCGACGAAGCCGATTTCGCCACCGCCTCGCGTTTTAAGGATCCGTCGCTCGTCCCAAACATGCCGTGGTTGAAGCGGTGGGGCAATCGGCAAGTTAGCCACATGATCAGCCGGTTGACCGGCCGGAAATATTACGACGTCAGTTGCGGCATGCGGGCCTACGGTCGGGCGGCGCTACTGAACCTGAGCCTGTTGGAACGGTTCACCTACACGCATGAAGTCTTCCTGCATCTCACTTCTCGCAGAATGAGAATCATCGAAGTGCCGATCGCCGTGCGGGGCGAACGGGAATTCGGCAAGAGTCGGGTCGCCAGCAACCTGTTCGCGTACGCTGCCAGGACGTTGTGC
>CAZGYE010000164.1:7612-12868 GCA_964530165.1 uncultured Planctomycetaceae bacterium | reverse complement strand
GAGTTGATGCTAACCCAACCGACCGGTCGTTCCAATTTCAGGGGAGGCAGGACAAGGACTGTTCCTTATTATACGATGTACAGCTACAATTTCTGTTGGCCCGTGCGAACATTGCGTGTGAAAGATCGCGACGGACGTTGGCGGCAACAAACTCCAGCCATGGCGGCCGGATTGACCGATCACGTCTGGACCCTTTCACAGTGGCTCAAACGACCCTCCGTACAACGCAAGTAAGCCACAAGGCGATTTCCTGATTTTGCAAAACTTCAGTTGTTATGTACGACCGGGACCAATTGATCGATCTGTTTCGCGAGCGGGCCCTCAAATTCGGTGAGTTCACGCTGGCTTCAGGACAGAAATCCAGTTACTACCTCGACGGCAAGCAGGTCACGCTGCACTCCAGCGGTCTGCGGCTGGTCAGTCAGGGCCTGCTGGAATTGCTGGAGGACGTGTCGTTCGACGCGCTGGGCAGGATGTCGATTGGGGCTGATCCGATTATCGGCGGAGTCTTGGCCGTTGCTGCCGAGACGGGCCGCTCCTTCGACGGTTTTCTGGTTCGCAAAGAAGCCAAAGGGCACGGGACGAACCGTTTTATCGAAGGCCCCGTCCGGCCCGGAGCCAGGGTGGTGATTATCGACGACGTGGTCACCACAGGCGGCAGCTCGCTGCTGGCCGTCAACCGCGTCCAGGAGTTCGGTTGCGAGGTGGTCCAGGTTCTCGGTATCGTCGACCGCAAACAGGGCGCCGCCGCAAACTTCGCCGCCCGCGGCTTGCCCTTTCGTCCGCTGCTCACGATCGAAGATTTGGGAATCGAGTCCTCGGCCGAATAGACGCCCTTGACGCTCCGCCCGAATCGCGTAACCTAGTCATTGAGCAGCAATTTTCTCTGGAAACCACATTCCCGTGCGGGCTGAACCGTGAGTGGACGCCGCTGACGGTTCTCAAATTCCTGCCCGTGAGCGCGCATTCATGTTGAATCCCGAAACCTCAGCAGATGCCGAAGTCGCATCGGCCCAGACCTCGGCGTCGACTCCTCCCGCGCAGGCCGGCACGCCCAAGAACGGGGCCGGTCCATCAAGAGGCGGCGACAGACTCAGGCAGGTCTCAACAAGGAAGGAACCAGCGGACGAGGACCGCCCGCCCGACGAGCCGCCTTTCGTGCCCTGGTCAGAGCGGATCGCCAAGTGGTTTCACGAATACGGTCTGGCGATGGGCGTGTACCTGCTCAGCACGGTGTTTCACGCCGTCATCGCCGTCGTCCTGGGATTGATTATGCTTCCGCCGGATGCGGTCGAGGAGCTGCTGCGGATTACGGTTTCGACGGTCGCGGAGGACACGGAAGCGGAAGAAGAAGAGGCACTCGAGTTCGTGGAACAGCCGCAGGTGCTGGACGTCGAGCCGGTCGATGCGAATCCAATGGAAGTCGTAACGGAGAACGCCGCCGACGCGTCCGAGCCGATCGAGCTGGACATCAACGATCTCGATCCGTCGCTGAAGATCGAGGACGTCGAGTCTGCCGCCCCGAATGTGAAGATCGATTTGAAATCGGATTTCGGAGGCCGCTCGCAGGCAGCTCGGGCCGCGATGCTCAGACAGTTTGGCGGCACCGAGGCCAGCGAAGCCGCCGTCGCATCGGGTTTGAAGTGGCTGGTCAATCATCAGAATCCCGACGGCAGTTGGAGCTTCGACCACGTGCAGGCAGGAAGCTGCGGAAACTCGTGCACGCAGCCGGGATCGCTGAAAAACAAAACGGGCGCCACCGGCATGGCGTTGCTGGCATTTTTGGGGGCCGGTCATACGCACGAGCAGGGCCACTACAAAGAGGTGGTCAAGAAGGGAATCAATTTTCTACTGAAGAACATGGTGGCCACACCGGACGGCGGCGATTTGCGCGGGGATCAGCGGGCCGGAGGCCACGCGGGAATGTACGTGCAGGGATTGGCGACGATCGCCATCTGTGAAGCTCACGCGCTGACAAAAGACCGGCGGCTGAGACGGGCCGCACAACACGCCATCCAGTTTATCATTCGAGCGCAGCACCCCACAGGCGGCGGCTGGCGGTACAGACCGCGCGAGCCAGGCGACACCTCGGTGGTCGGCTGGCAGGTGATGGCGATCAAGAGCGCCCAGGCGGCCAAGATCCGTATCCCGCGGGAAGTGTTGCGAGGGGCCAGCTATTTCCTGGATCGCGTGCAGGCCGACGACGGCGCACAGTACGGCTACACCGGTCCGCAAACCGGCCGACCGGCAACGTCGGCCATCGGACTTTTGTGCCGAATGTATCTCGGCTGGGACCGCAAGCACAAGGGTCTACAGCGCGGCGTCGGCTATCTCGATAAGCTGGGACCGGCCACGAACAACATGTACTACAACTACTACGCCACGCAGGTCATGCATCACTGGGGCGGCAAAGAATGGCGGAAATGGAACGCCGTCATGCGAGACCAACTGGTCAACTCGCAAGACAAGAAGGGCCACGCCAACGGGAGCTGGAGACCGAACGACGCCCACGGCGGCGCGGGCGGGCGGCTGTACATGACCTGCATGTGCATTATGACGCTCGAGGTTTACTACCGGCACTTGCCGTTGTACCAGCGAGAAGCACTCTCAGCCGAGTTTTGAACGATCCGTCAGGCATGTCAAGCAGACTCCACTACGATCCATCCGCTGCACACAAGCTCCTCACGAAGACGGACCTGAAGCACATCGAGCCGGAGGTCCTTGCCGCCCGGGACGAAGTCTTCCGAGACGTCGATCTGCTCAAATCGCCGGACGCCATTCCCGATACGAAACGGCCGCTCGATGCCGGCTTCGTCCAGCTTCCCCGGGAACTGCTCGACAGGCGCGTGAAGGACCGATCGGAGAGTCTGATCGGCGAGATCCATTCTGTCGCCGCCGAGCTGCGCGAAAACGTCGATCGTTTGGTGGTGCTCGGCATCGGCGGTTCCTACATGGGTGCGCGGGCGCTGTTCGAAGCGCTGTGTCACCCCTATCACAACGAACTCAATCGCGACGAACGCGGCGGCGTTCCCCGGCTGTACTTCGAAGGAAACAACGTCGACAACGACGCAGTCCGCGGACTGCTCCATCTGTTGACGCAGCGGCACGACCCGGACAAACCGGACAGGCGATGGGGTATTGTGGTCATCAGCAAGTCGGGCGGGACGCTCGAAACCGCGGTTGCCTTCCGCCTGTTTTACGATGCGCTGGAAGCCTATTACGGCCCCGAAGCGGCCCAGAGCCGGCGGCGCGTCGTTCTGATCACCGGTGAAGTGGGAAGGCTGCGTAACCTGGCAATCGCTACCGGTCACGAGAGAGTCTTTCCGATCCCCGGCGGCGTCGGCGGCCGATTCTCCGTGTTCACTGCGGTCGGTCTGTTCCCGGCGGCCGCGCTCGGTTTGGATGTCGAGGCGCTGCTCACCGGAGCGGCCGACATGACCGAGCGGTTTCGCACCGAGCCGTTCGGCGACAATCCCGTGCTGGACTACACGGCCACTTGCCATCTCATGGAAAAGAAGCATGGTCTGACGACTCGTGTGCTTTCGACGTGGGGCTCGCGGATGGAGGCGCTCGGCTTCTGGTACGATCAACTGCTGGCGGAAAGCCTCGGCAAGGAGGAACGCGGAGCGACGCCGATCACCGTCGTCAACACGCGCGACCTGCACAGCCGGGGACAGCAGCATCAGCAAGGCGTTCGCGACAAGCTCATCACGAACCTCTTCGTCGCCTCCCCCAAGCACGACCCCGTCGCCATCCCGGCGGTCCCCGACGGGCGGGACTTTGACGGACTCAATCAACTAAGGGGCAAGACGTTGCCCGATCTGCTCCGGGCGGCCATCCAGGGAACCAACAAAGCCTATGCCGAAGTCGGCCGACCAACGGCCGATCTCATTCTGCCTCGGCTCGACGAGTACTCCCTCGGAGAACTGCTACAGATGTTCATGCTGGCAACGGCCCTCGAAGGACGGCTGATCGGCATCAATCCGTACGGCCAGCCCGGCGTCGAAGCCTACAAGAAAAACATGGCCGAGATTCTTGATCGCGGATAGTCCGGATTATTCATAGAAACCCAAACCGACGACTTGTCGTCGCTGGGTGTGCCATGCAACCCGTGGATTGCGACAATAAGGTGCCGGTTTGGGTGCCACGACGACAGCCTATGAATAATCCGGGATCGGCGAGGCCAAGAGTCCAAAAGTTGAAAAGTCGGACCACTCTTGAACTTTTTAACATTTGAACGTTTGTAACTGTTCAGCCAAATGCAGTAATGAGGAAATTAGGAAAACAGGAGAAAGACGGTTCCCGAGATTCCTGCTTTCCTGGTTTCCTAACAATCCTCTTCTTACCACGAAACACATTGTGGAGAGGAACTTGCTTCAGACGGCTGAAGTATGACGAACTTTCCAACTTTTGACTCTTCGACTCTTCCGCCATTCGCTCTGTCTGTTTACAGTCTCAGTAAAGAACAGAGGACACAAAATGGCAACACAAGTCACTTGGCTCGGTCATGGAACATTTGAAATCGAGACCGCCGGGAAGTCGGTGATCATCGACCCGTTCTTGACGGACAATCCGGCCGCCTCCACGACGGTCGACGCTGTCTCGCCCGATGCGATCATCGTCACACACGGGCACGGCGATCACATCGGCGATACGCTCTCCATCGCCAAACGGACCGGCGCTCTGGTCGTCGCGAACTACGAGATTACCGATTGGCTCGGTCAACAGGGGATCTCGAACGTCCACGCCCAGCACATCGGCGGCGCCTACCGGCACGAGTTCGGGACGGTGAAGCTCACCATCGCGCATCACGGGTCGATGCTGCCCGACGGCTCCAACGGCGGCAACCCCTGCGGCGTGCTGCTGACAACCGACGACGGCACCATCTACCATGCCGCTGACACCGGGCTGTTTTACGACATGAAACTGATCGGCGAGGAAGGCGTCGATCTGGCCATTGTGCCCATCGGCGACAACTTCACAATGGGACCCGACGACGCGCTGCGGGCCGTCAAGCTGATCGAGCCGCGACGAGTCATTCCCGATCACTACAACACCTGGCCGCTGATCGAACAGGACCCCGAGGCGTGGGCGGCGCGGGTCCGTGCAGAGACTTCCGCGGAACCGGCGTTGCTGAAACCGGGCGAGTCCTGCCAGTTGCCTTGACTCGGCGACGGTGGCTTTCGTAGGGTGCGTCTGGCGCCCCACAATGCCTGTCCAATGAGGTTTGACGACGCATTACGCTTCGTCAAAAAC
>CAZGYE010000164.1:0-7512 GCA_964530165.1 uncultured Planctomycetaceae bacterium | reverse complement strand
GCCCCACAATGCCTGTCCAATGAGGTTTGACGACGCATTACGCTTCGTCAAAAACTTTTCACCTAGCCACAAACTTTTCACCTAGCCACAAACTTTTCACCTAGCCACAAACTTTTCACCTAGTCACAAACTTTTCACCTAGTCACAAACTTTTCACCTAGGAAGAACAACACGATGAAGAAGAATCCCGTAAAGGCGGCGTTGAAAGCGGGTAAGCCGCAGGTCGGTACTTGGTTGTCGTTGGGGAACGTGTTTGCGGCCCGGTTGATGGCCCGTGTGGGGTTTCCCTGGTTGACGATCGACATCGAGCATTCGCCCATCGACTGGAGCGACGCGGCTCTGTTGTTCGGCGCGATTGCCGATGCCGGCTGCGTCCCGTTGGCCCGTGTGCCGCGGGGCGATCACGACCACATCAAGCGCGTGCTGGACGGCGGAGCGCACGGCATCGTCGTCCCCATGGTCGACACCGTCGAGGAAGCGAAAACCGCCATCGCGGCGGCGAAGTACCCGCCGGCCGGCAACCGGTCGGTCGGCGGCGGACTGCATGCGCTGAATTTCGACGCGACGGCCGGCGATTACTTCCAGCACGCCAACGACGAGATTCTGGTCGTCCTGCAGACGGAGTCACCCCAAGGTGTCGAGAATGCCGAGGAGATCTACAGCCTGCCGGGCGTCGACGCCATCTTCGTCGGCCCCAACGATCTTACGTTCCAAATGCGCGGCGCCGACGGCAACGACCCCACGCCCGATGCGTTCGAAGCCATGCTCGGCCGCATCCTGGCGGCCGGCAAGAAGGTCGGCACGCCGGTCGGCCTGCACGTGCAAAGTGTCGCAGACGTCGAAAAACGCATCGCCGAAGGCTGGCAGTTCATCGCGCTGGGCAGCGAACTGAAAATGATGGTCAGCGGCGCCCAGCAGTTCGTCTCGGCGCTCAAATTGGATACGGAAGCCGCCGACCTGGCGCGGTATTGACCTGTTCCCTTGCTAAAGGAGTGCGAAAATGGCACGGACGGAGACGAAAGGCACTTGTCTATTGTGCCGGAAGACGTTCAGTAAGCGGTCCATCTCAAACCACCTGAAGGCGTGCCGCGACAAACATCCGGCTACGGGAACACAGCTGCGAGCCGGACGCGTGCTGCATCTGATCGTCGAGGGGGCTTACTCCCCGGTGTACTGGCTGCACCTGGAAGCCGACGCCGATGCAGCACTGTACGATTTGGATTCGCTGCTCAGACACACGTGGCTGGAGTGCTGTGGGCATCTGAGTGCATTCAAGATCGGGAACGTTTATTACGAGAGCGAGTCGTCGTTGGATGACGGAAACAACATGGACATTCGGCTCGGCGATGTTCTTCGGCCAAAACGGAAGTTTGACTACACCTACGATTTTGGCGACTCGACCCGGTTGACCCTGCACGTGGTTTCGCAGCGCGAGGCCGTCATGCAGCCCGGCTCGATTCAGATTCAGGCCAGAAACGACGCCCCGGACATCCGCTGCAGCGAGTGTGACAAACCGGCGACCGCCGTCTGCACCGAGTGTCTCTGGGACGGCGTAGGCTGGCTTTGCAATAAGTGTCAGGCCAAACATGAGTGCGGCGAAGAAATGACCCTTCCCGTCGTGAACTCGCCCCGTGTGGGAGTTTGCGGCTACACAGGTGAGTCAGTCTACTCGCAGTAGTTCGTGAGCTTTGTGCATCCAACGCATCGCCATTGCATTCGAGTTCGGAACGACAGGCGGCAGCGAAAGGTCGATGCTGGCCGTCGTCGATCGATTGCCCGATGCGCCTTTTGAATTCGTCGCACTGGCACCGGTGGCGGGACGGCTTGCCGACGCGTTGAAACGGCGCGGCATCTCGCACGTTCCATTGGAGCTGCGAGATGCTTCCGGCGCGCGGTTGCCGCGCCGACGCGCGTGCCGGAACCTCGCCGGCGCAATTCGCCGCTGTTCTCCGTCGCTGGTGCACGCGAACAGTTTGTCGATGGGTCGATTGACCGGCGCGATTGCCGCCGAGTTGAGTCTGCCAACGATCGCACACCTGCGCGACATCCTCAAGCTGAGCCGGGCCGCCGTCGGCGACCTCAATCGGAATCGGCTCTTGCTGGCGGTCTCGCAGGCCACGAAGCGGTTTCACGTCGAACAGGGCCTGCATGCCGAGCGGACCCGCGTGCTTTACAACGGCGTCGACCCGAGCCGGTTCCGTCCGCGAAGACAGACGGGCGATCTGCGACGCGAATTGGGAGTGGCGGACGATCGCTTTCTGGTCGCTACGATCGGCCAAATCGGGCTGCGCAAGGGCCAGGACGTCTTGGCCGAAGCAGCGGCGACCCTCAGTCGACGGCTGCCGAGGGTCGATTATTTATTCGTGGGCGAACGGTATTCGGCGAAGGCCGAGAGCATCGCGTTCGAGCGGAACGTGATCGCCCGGTTCCAGGAGGCCGGAATGGGCGAGCGGCTGCATCTGCTCGGATACCGCGACGACGTCGCGCGGCTGATGAACGAGGTCGACCTTCTGGTGCACCCGGCGCATCAAGAGCCGTTGGGCCGCGTGTTGTTGGAAGCAGCGGCGGCCGGATTGCCGATCGTGGCGACGTCGGTCGGCGGAACCGAGGAGATCCTCGTGGACGACGAGTCGGCCCGGCTGATTCCTGCGGGCAATTCTCAGGCGCTGGCCCGTGCAATTGCAGAGCTGCACGACGACGCGCGACTGCGAGCCGAAATGGCCGCTGCTGCGCGTAAGCGGGTTTTAGCGCGATTCGACGTCGACCGGGCGGCCCGCGAGCAGGCAGCCGTCTGGTGCGGAATGGTCGAATAGCTTTCGCGGCCTGTCGATTTCTTAACGAGTACCGATGGTGTTGAGTGTGGGGCAGGCTTTCCAGCCTGCCAATCAGCAATGAAAAGCTCTGCAACCTGCCGATCGGCGGCGGGCAGGCTGGAAAGCCTGCCCCACGACGGGCCGTTGTTAACATCCTGCGCTGCTGGTGGTTGTGTCATGTGTGTTGGAGCGTGTTGAGGGGCGAAAACCGGCTTTTTCAAGGAACCTGGCTTCTCCGAATCGGCCGGTTTTTGAACCGGGGGAAAAATCGTCGGGAATCGGAGCGGACGGTCTTGACCCGAAACTAAGATTTCGTTACATCTCTCCCGCGCCTAACAAATCGTCGGGCCGACACATTTCGTGACCCGTCAACTCTCTCTCTCTCTCAAAACCAGTTTCTGCTAGGAAAATGCCCATGTTTCAAAGCATGCCGTGGAGGGTTTCTGTTTGGGGAACCATAGTCCTGTTCTGGCTAGCCCGGGCGGCGGCGGCCCAAGGGTATCCTGCGGGACCGATCTGCCAATGTGTTCAGCCGGTTGTGCAGCAGGTTTATCAAACCGTGCCGGTCACCGAGTACCGTCCGGTGAAACAGACGGTACAACGGCCGGTGGTCGAAACGAAGTATGTCGAACGTCAGTTCACTGAATACCGCCCCGTGACCGAAGCCAAAACGGTCGACGTTCCCACCGTCACCTATCAGAACGTCACGGAATACCGTACGGTCCAACGCGATTACGGTCGGTGGATGACCCAGTATCACCCGATTCCGCGCCTCTCGCCGTGCGATTACGACAAGCGGGCCGATTTGGCCGGTTGGCTGAACCGCACCGGCTACTCGCTCCGCACGGCGTTCTTGCCGCAGTTCACCACGACGCGGCATTACGTGCCGAACGTCGTTGCTTATGCGGTTCCGGTCACTCGGCGGGTGGCGATGCACGGTACGCAGAAAATGACTTACAATGTGACGCGTCTGATTCCTCACACCGCCACCCGCAAAGTGGCAGTCAACACGGTGCGTTACGTGACCGAAGTCGTGACGGCGATGCGGCCGGTCACCGTGATGCGGACCGTCCCCATCGGTAGCCGGGTGGCCTACGCTCCGTTCATCGGCGGGGCGACGCAAACCGCCTTGCAGCCCATTCCGGATCGAATCGGTCGTTCGGAGCCGACGAAGCGCACAGCGAACCGGCGCGACGCCGAACCTGGGTCGGCCAGCCCCAAGGAGAGATTCCAGCGAGAGCCGACGAACTTCCGCGATTCCGACACCGGTCACGGAGACGTCGACAAGAGACGCTCCTCGATGGTGACGCCGAATCCACATTCGGCCATCGAGAAGAACCCACAAGTCCGAACCGGCGAAGGGCGGTTGCGTGCCGAAGAAGATTGGCACGTCGTGACCATCCCCACAGCAGTGCGAGTGCACCGCTGGACCGCCCGCAACCGGACGATGACCGTGGCAGGACCGACACTCATCCCTCCTTCGGTCGCATTTGCCGGTTTCGTCGGGCGGTGAGCGTCAATCAGGGACAAAACGGGTCCCTCGAAATCCTTTGGACTTATTCACTCCCTCGCGGCACCGGCATCATGCCGGTGCCCACTTTTTTGCGCGACTGGGTGGCCAGGACTGGACCGTAGGGAAGCCCCGGGGAAGTCGAATGGCTCGCTGCGCAAGAACCTCCCCCTCTAGCAATTCTTCAAAGCAAAATGATGGGTGCCATGCTCTAGAGCATGACGAACCCATGTTTTGTGCTCGCAACATTCAGTATGGACGGCCACATCGTCGAAATGGTCGCCGCATCGTGTGCCGCGTGCTGAGCTGGAACGCATCGCAACCGGTCTTCTGGCGCCTGGCGGACGTGTTGCGTTGCTCAGCGCGACGCCAGAGCGCTCGTGAGCGGCCACGAGTTCTTCGCAAAACAGAAATCGGAGTCCCGAATCTCCAACCCCGCCGCCACCCTCAACAGCAGCCAGGCTGCGAAAGCAAACGAGAATCGAAAAAACCACAACCGAAACCCAACTGAACGGCCCGCCCGTTCAACCCTGCCGCTGCGCCGTAGCGCCGCCGCCAAATCCGGCCAAACACATCCCGTGTGGTCGCTTGGTGAAGGACTAGAACTCAGACTCCAACCAGGCAACGGGCGTTGGGGTTACCGGACCGCCAGTTTCTCGACTTCCTCCGCTGAGAGCGCGCGATCGAACACGGCAATCTCGTCCAAGCGGCCTTCCCAATTGGACTGATTGTCGCAGCGTCCGCCGAAGAACAACTGACCAAAAGTGGCGGGAAAATCTGCCGGCGACTGGGTTTCGATTTCAGGCTTCGAGTTCCCATTGAGATAGATCCGCACCGTTGCAGCGTCGCGAATGAACACGACGTGGTTCCAAGTCCAGCGCGGAATCTGCGTGTGACCGGCTTGCACTGGCGAGACGCCAGTGGCACCCGGTTTTGCTCCCTGGGTGTCGTCACCGTGCAGAAAGACGAGTTTCCCGGGATGATTGGCCGCGCCCCCGATGCCCAGGTGATCGCCCTGAGGGCCGAGTCCATGGTCGCGGCCGCGCGAGAACATCCAGCCGGAGATCTCGCGGGCGTCAACCGGCATTCCGTTCCAGAACCAGAGCGACACGGAATAATGATCTGCCAGCGTGTTGATTCGTGCTCGCAGCCGTCCACCCGCGAAATGTGCCGCTCGATTCTCCTCGCTTGCCCGGCAGAAAGAATCTGAGTGCGGCCCGCCGAGGAAGAACACGACACCCGACTCGTAGAGGGCGTCACGATTGTGACCAGACGAATCAACGGCGCAGGGGCCGGCGAACTCGTCGAGTCGCCAATAGGCGGCCGGTTTGGATTTTTGAAGGACTTCAGCGGCGGGACCGCAACTCTGTTTGAAGTCACGTCTGGGCTGGCCGGCCACTTTTTCCAGTAGTTCCAGGGCAGTTTCGGTGATTTTCGGTTCCGCCTGAATTTCCAGTCCGGCCGAGCGAGCCGGCCAAGTATTGTAACCTCCCAAGAAATGCTGTTCGGGCGGCGGGATGTAGCCGTCACCGCCGTTGGCCAGTTCGATCACCATGGTTCTTGGCAGCGGGCTTTGTCGCTTCAGTTTCAGACCGGTCAGTGCGTAGGTTTCGTTTGGTGTAGTGGCGATTCCAATGTCGCCGATGCGGAGAGCCTGTACGACAATCTCAGTCGACTGCCGTTCGTGCAGGATGACCTGCTCGCGTGCGTAGACTTCCTCGGTGCTTTTCGGCGGCCGATCGCCCATGGCTTCGACGATCCGCTGGGCCCATTCCAGACGCTGTTTGTCGGGGACGCGATAGTTCAGATTCAGCCGCGCCTCGGACATGGCCAAGTCCACATCCTCTCTGTAGGTGATGGTACTATAGAGATCCAATGCGATTTTCGACAAACCTTTCACGTAACTCTCGATCGTATAATCTTCTTCCCGGGACGGAACAGGTTTTGTGTAATCGCGCCGCCAAATATCTCCACTGCAGCCATGCGACATGATCCCGACGAACGGCGGGTGGCCCTCGTCACGATTTGGGGAGATGTGAGACTTCAACGCTTTCGAGAACAATCCGAAATAATCCGCGCTCAGCGCCTGGTCGCCGAAATAGTGCATAGAGAAGTTGGCCAGCACGGCGATCGGCCGTCCGTCTTTGGCTTGAAACGAGATCAAACAGAGATCGGGATCTTCCGGTCCGGATTCACCGGTCACGTCATCCCATTTGCGTCCGGCGTGCATGTTCGCGCGGACTGTCGGGTTGCCGAACGGATCCGTCGCGATGCGATCGGGCCGGCGAATCCAGCGTCTTAACGCGGTAAACTCCTTGGCGTTTCCGACCGCCCAGCCCACTCGCGCCGGCTCGAGATTCGCCTCCGCTGCGGCAAAGGCTTGCGCAAGTCTTTCTCGGAGCAACGGCACATAATTCGGATCGGCGTCCGTGCCCAGGCAGCCCATACACGCCGGTGCGCTATGCGTGTGCGTCGCCGAGATCAGCATGCGATCGGCCCGGATCTTCGTCCGCTGCGCCGCCAAGTGTTTCACATCATCCAAAAAGGGCCGCGGCATCATACAACTGTCGACGACGGCGATGCCCAGACGCTCCCGGCCGTCATCCAGCACGATCACCCGCGCATTCACCGGTGTCTTAACCTTGTCCGCACTGCGGCTGCGCATGCCTCCGTTGACGAGCACTGGGAATTGCTGAGGCGTGACGTCAACAACCGCCGCACCTGCTTTGAACTCAGCGAATGCGTCAATCGGTGCGAAGAGCAACACGACCGAGATCAAGAGAGTTGCCGATGCCGGTTTCATGAGAGTCTCCCTGGTGAATTCGCGTGACCAAAGAACTGCCGAGAACGATTGAGTATAGCAATTCGATCCGGCAACAGGTACGAAGAGCACAAACTGTCGAATTTCGGATGTTCCTTGCACGGATCAATCTTTCTTCTGACGACAAGAGACTGAGCTTGTAGACCCACCGATTTGCTTAACAGTGCTCAAGGAATGGCCGAGACTGGGTGTGACCATTTCTCGAACTCCCGGAGGCAGTCGTGTCAGGAATCTCGCTGCGACGCGGCACATCGTTCTCGGCCCTGTTGTGTCTGCTGATCTTCTGCGGCCTGTGTGCTCGTTCGGCGCGTGTCATAGGGTCGTGATCTACCACTGCGGACTGTCGGCCTTCTTCTGACGGGCGCGAG